>NZ_JBYSZK010000014.1:0-87406 GCF_058787015.1 Roseateles sp. FW305-36
ATCACGGCATTGACCTCAAGCCGCCCATGTCACGTCTCTCGCTATCTCGAAAGAACGTGTTGACTCTTCACATCTAGGACAGCATCGCCGCATTCACCGCGCCGCACTCGGCATCCTCATCGTCGAAGATGACGATGAACCAGAAGGACTGGTCGGGAGAGCCGTGCTCTTCCTTGAGCTCGGACGCTGGCCTGGCCAGCTTCAGCTTGAGATCCAGCGACAGGTCCTCGGCCGCCACGAGGTCCTCGCGCGCCACCGCTTCGAGCTGGGCCGGGCTGTCGCGGAAGTCCAGCAGCACGACGAGATCGTTGGTCTTGAAGTGCTGCTGCGCGGCCTGCGCGAAGCTGGTGACGCGCGCGTCGAGGATGTCCTGGATGCGATCGGGAACGGCTTGGCTCATGGCGGCATGATGACTCAGAACCCGCCGGCCGGAATCACGTCACGGTAGACGGCCAGATAGCGCACGGCGGCGTCATCCCAGCCAAAGCGCTGTCGCATCGCCGCCTGGCGCACGCGAGTCCAATACTCCTGGCGGCTCCACAGCGCGAAGGCGCGGCGCAGTGCACGGCGATAGGCGTCGGCATTGAAGGCATTGAAGACAAAACCGGTCGCCGCGCCGGCTGCAAGATCTTCGAGCGTCGTGTCGACGATGGTGTCGGCCAGGCCGCCGACGCGGTGCACCAGGGGCAGCGCGCCATAGCTGAGGCCATAGAGCTGGGTCAGGCCGCAGGGCTCAAAGCGGCTGGGCACCAGCACCACGTCGCTGCCGGCATAGATGCGATGGGCCAAGCCTTCATCCATGCCGGTGCGGCGTGCGATCTGGCCAGGATGCCGGGCAGCGGCCGCGCCGAACTCGGCCTCGAGACGGGCATCGCCGGCACCGAGCACGACGAGCTGGCCGCCGGCATCGATCAGGTCGTCGAGCGCCTCCAGCACCAGCGGCAGGCCCTTCTGTTCCGTCAGGCGGCTGACGATGCCGAACAGCGGCGCCTCGGGCTTCAGGTCCAGGCCGCACTCGCGTTGCAAGGCAGCCTTGCACGCGGCCTTGCCGCTCGAATCCCCGGAGTCATAGTGAGCAGCGATTGCGGCATCCTGCGCGGGAGACCAGACGCCGTAATCGACGCCGTTCAGGATGCCATGCAGCACGTCGGCGCGATGCCGCAGCAAGCCGTCGAGGCCACAGCCCTGCTCGGGCGTCTGCATCTCGTTCGCATAAGTCGGGCTGACCGTCGTGATCGCGTCGGCGAAATGCAGGCCGGCCTTCATGAAGCTCACCTGGCCATAGAACTCCACGCCCTCGACCGCGTAGTGCGAAGGCGGCAGGCCCAGGTCGCAGAACTGGTCGGCAGGAAAGAGCCCCTGATACGCGAGGTTGTGCACCGTGAAGACTGTCCGCGCGTCGGTGCGGCGGCGCGAGCGGCTGGCGGCGATATGGGCGCAGGCCAGGCCGGCGTGCCAGTCGTGGGCATGCACGATCTGCGGCCGCCAGGCCGGGTCGACGCCTTCGGCCAGCCGTGCGGCCGCCAGGCCCAGCAATGCGAAGCGCCTGTGGTTGTCGGCATAGGCCACGCCGACCGAATCGCCATAAGGATTGCCGGGCCGATCGAAGAGGCCGGGCGCATCCAGCACATAGACGGGCATGGCAAAGCCCGGCAACTGGCCGCGCAGCAGCGCCGCCCTGCCCTCGCTCCACGGCAGGGCCACGGGCGCGACGGCGCATTCATTCGTCAGCGATTCGCGGATGGCCGGAAAACCCGGCACCAGCAGCCGCGGCTCCGCACCGGCCGCGGCCAACGCCGCCGGCAAGGCGCCGGCCACATCGGCGAGGCCACCCGTCTTCAGCAGCGGGAACAGCTCCGCGCTGACTTGCAGCACCCGCATCACAGTTTGGCCAGCATCTGCTTGGTGATCAGCACGACACCGTTCTCGGTGCGCTCGAAACGCTCGGCGTCCAGCTTCGCGTCCTCGCCGACGACCAGGCCGTCAGGGATCTCGCAGCCGCGGTCGACGATGACCTTGGTCAGCCGGCAGTGCCGCCCGATCTCGACGCCTGGCAGCAGCACGCACTGGTGGATGTTGCAGAAGGAGCGGATGCGCACGTTGTTGAACAGCACCGACTGCACGACATGCGAGCCCGACACGATGCAGCCCGCGCTGACGATGGTGTTGACCGTCATGCCGTGCATGCCGTTGTGGTCGGGGATGAACTTGGCCGGCGGCAGCTGGCGCTGGTAGGTCCAGATCGGCCAGTCGGTGTCGTAGATGTCGAGCTCGGGGCTGATGGAGGCCAGGTCGAGGTTGGCGGCCCAGAAGGCATCCAGCGTGCCGACGTCGCGCCAGTAGGGCGGCGCGCCATTCGGGTTGCTGATGCAGCTCATGCCGAAGGGATGAGCCACGGCGAGCTGCTCGCCGACCACCTTGGGGATCACGTCCTTGCCGAAGTCGTGACTGGAGTTGGGGTCGGCCAGATCCTCGGCCAGCAGTCTGTAAAGATAGTCGGCGTTGAAGATGTAGATGCCCATGCTGGCCAGACAGACGCCTTCGCGGCCGGGGATGCAGGGCGGGTCGGCCGGCTTTTCCTTGAACGCGGTGATGCGGCGATCGTCGTCCACCGCCATCACGCCGAAGGCGCTGGCTTCGCCCCTGGGCACCTCGATGCAGCCGACCGTGCAGCCGGCGCCCGTGGCCACATGGTCGACCAGCATGGACGAGTAGTCCATCTTGTAGATGTGGTCGCCGGCCAGCACGACGATGTAGTCGGCACCCGTGCTCTGGATGATGTCCAGGTTCTGGAAGACGGCGTCCGCCGTGCCGCGGTACCAGCTCTCTTCGTCGACGCGCTGCTGGGCCGGCATCAGGTCGACGGTCTCGTTCAGCTCGGCGCGCAGAAAGCTCCAGCCGCGCTGGATGTGGCGCAGCAGCGAGTGGCTCTTGTATTGCGTGACGACGCCGATGCGGCGGATGCCGCTGTTGACGCAGTTGCTGAGCGCGAAGTCGATGATGCGGAACTTGCCGCCGAAGTAGACGGCGGGCTTGGCCCGCGAATCGGTCAGCTGCTTGAGGCGCGAACCGCGACCGCCGGCGAGCACGAGGGCGATGGCGCGGCGCGCGAGCTGATGGGGCGAGGCGACGGGGGGCATGGCCGATCTCCGCGAGAGTGCAAACGCTTGCAGCGTACGCCAGCGAATTTGCCACACTGGTGCGGACTTCCCCTCAGCGGAGCATTTCGACGGCTGGAGCGCCCCTGCGAGTCAAGGCTCAGGCTTTCTGCGGAATATCCACAGCCGATCATCGCGCTGCGCCCATTGGGGGATCTCGACTCCGTCGATGCACTCGAACCCAGCCGTCAGCAACGCAAAGAACCGCGCATCGGCATTGCCAGCCATCCACTCGCCCACGTACACGACCGTTGTGCCGGCATACGCAGCGAGAGCGCTGCTGGCCATGTCGGTCGCCCAGGGCGGCCAGCAGAGGAACAATGCCTTGTCCGCATGGCTCCGTACCATGCGCTCGTCGCCTACCAGCACTTCACTCCATGTGAAGGTCGGCGGAGCGGCCTCGATCGCCACGACAGCCATGCCCGCCTGGCGCATCAGCCAGGCCCAGTAGCCACTCCCGGCACCGACTTCCACAACGCTGCTCGCGTGCTTGCGGATCGCGGCGATGGCCTCGTCAGTGGGCACGGCCCAAGCGAAGTGCCTGGCGATGGCCGCCTTGAAGATCAACCAGTCGGGCGCCGTCAATTCGGCAGCAGACGTCGGCCTCGACGGGTCACGTCGACATGAAGGCGGCAAAGCCCGAAAGAACTCGAGATAGGGGTTCAAAGGCATGCTCGAACTCGCCAGGCCGAGCCGGCGGCGCGGCCGCAAGAAGCCTGGAGTGCTTCCCTATCCGATGGCGGTTCCGTAGGCCCCTTTGCTTGCGGCGATCATCGCATTCATGCGGTAGTAGGTCATGGGATCGCTGCTGCTCTGGTAGGCAGGCGGAATGTAGAGCGTGTAGCCCGCCGACAGCGGTCCCTGAGCGAGCTCCGCCGCCGTGATCTGGCGGATCACCGGCTCGCAGCCGTGGAACACGGCCGCCTCATAGAGATACATCGGATGCGTCGCCGGATAGATCTTCAGCAGCCGCTCGACGAGCAAGGGCATCGCCGACAGGTCATATCCGACCGCCTTGAAGGTGGCATCGCCCACGACCCCGATCTGCCACAGGACCACGGAACTGGTGGGATCGATGACACGCCCATTGAGCAGGAAATCAGTCGCCTCATAGGACTGACAGCCATTGATGCCGGGATCGACGCCCAGATCCGCGAAGAGGCAATCCTCCGAAGAGATGCCCGGCAGCATCCGAGCGCTATAGCCTTCGGCGCGCGCCCGCCGGATCGACTCGTGCGACGGATAGACGAAGACGCCCGGGTGGCCGTAGCAGGCCATGCAGGTGAGCATGCCGGCGCGTACGCAATCCAGCGTGCGCTCGACCATCTGGTTGTAGGTTTCGATGCGCGGCTTGCCCTCGGCGTACATGCCGGTCATCGACTCGGCCCCTTGAGGATTGAGCTCCTTCAGCATCAGCTCGGCCACCGGGTCGCCCACCACATGCAGCACCTTGTCGGCCTGCTTGATCCAGGCCACCGCCTCCATCGTCAGATGGCCCACGGTGCGGATGCCCGTGCCCACGACGACGAGCGATCCCTTGCTCTTGCCGTTGCCTGCATGGCTGTGGGGCACGGACCCGGCAGCATGTGCAGACGCTGGATCAGATTTGCCGTTTGTATCCGATTCGCTCATCGACAACTCCACGAAAGTCCGGCAACTTGCGAATGCAAACTGCGTCGGCGGCGGTCGCCATTGCTAACCCTGGGGTCCGGGGACGAACTGCGGAAAGATCTGCGGATGGATCACGAGCTGCGGATGCACCTGCGGGAAGATCTGCGGGTGGATCACGAGCTGCGGGTGTACCTGCGGAAAGATCTGCGGGTGGATCACGAGCTGCGGATGCACCTGCGGGAAGATCTGCGGGTGGATCACGAGCTGCGGATGCACCTGCGGGAAGATCTGCGGGTGGATCACGAGCTGCGGGTGTACCTGCGGGAAGATCTGCGGGTGGATCACGAACGGCGGCTGTGGCGGCAGATGCGGCAGAGCTTGCGGATTCATCTCGAACTGCGAACGCACCTGCGGAAATATCTGTGGGTGGACCTGCGGAAAGATCTGTGGGTGCACCTGCGGAAAGATCTGCGGATGGACCTGTGGGTGGATCACGAGTTGTGGATGCACCTGCGGGAAGATCTGCGGATGGATTACGAGCTGCGGGTGCACCTGCGGGAAGATCTGCGGGTGGATCACGAGCTGCGGGTGTACCTGCGGGAAGATCTGCGGGTGGATGACGAGCTGCGGGTGTACCTGCGGGAAGATCTGCGGGTGGATGACGAGCTGCGGATGCACCTGCGGAAAAATCTGTGGATGCACCACGACCTGCGGATGGACCTGCGGGAAGATCTGCAAAGGTGTGTTCGGGAACATGGCCGGACTCCCTTGATTGGCTAAGTTGGCATGCCCAGGCGCAGCACGCACGACCGGCTGGCCGGCGTCGGCACCTTCGGGTGCGCCGGGCGGCTTCACCATGTCGACCACGAGAACTGCGGCCGGCGTCGGAGGTGTGAACGAAAAGCGTTGCCCACTGAGGCGGGCATGAATCGCCCAGGGCTGACCGCCTTTCAGGATCGCTTGGTCGACATCGCTGATGCCCGCGGCTTGCATCGCACCGTCCGGATCCTTGACGTACGCGCCAAGCCGTGCCGGGTCGGTCGCCAGCGCAACCATGAAGGCACGGAATTCGTCGGGTGCCGAGGCATCGGTCGCACCCGCCGCAGCTGCTGCCTCGGTGGAGGAGGGAGCAGGGGGCGTAACGTCGCCTTCATCAGCATTGCCACGCTTTTGGACTGCCATCGGGGCCCCGCTCAAAGCCAAGGTTTGAAGGGAAGCTAGTCCACAGCCTTCTGCTCTGCAAGGCCGCGAAAGGCGACGCTCTCCTCCGGTCTAGGGATGACAGGTGCTAATGCACCAACAGGTTGCACACCAAGACAGGCCGACGACAGCCTGCAGTCAGGCCTCGCGTCTGCCAACAAGCGCAGCCTCCAGACATCAGTCGCTCTGCAATGCCTTTGGGCCCAGGCTCTTCAAGGCGTCTGCGCCGTCCAGCACCACCAGCGCCCGCCTGAGGCTGCTGGCGCTGGGCGACTCCACGTAGACGCAGCGCTTGTTGTGCCTTTTGCAATGGTCCTTCACCCGCCAGTAGGCGTCGTGGCTGATGCAGCCGGTCTGGCAGATGACGAGGTCGGCCGCGGCGAGCTGGGGCTCGAGCTGGGCCGGCTTGTGCTCGTTGCCACCGTCGTGATGCAGGAACTGCGCGCCACACCCTTCCACCGCCTGGCGGTACTGCGGCACGCTGCCACCGCGGCCGCCCACGCAAAGGACGACGCGGCGCTCCAGCTTGATCGGCACGGCCTTCCCTTCGGGCTCGCCGCCCAGCGGTGGCGCTGCGGGCTCGCTCGAGTCCAGGGGTGCGCGCGCGGCAATGCGATTGAGCTCCCGCTGCAGCGTCTGATTGCGCTCGATCTGCTCGGCCAGCCGCTCGCGCAGCTGCTCGCGCTCCGGAAGATCGGGCTGGACCGCACGCCAATGCGCCAGCTGCTCCTGGGCCTGGGCCAGTTGGGTCTGCAGCGCGATGTGGGCGGCGCGCTGCCGCATGCGCTCCCGGTCCCAGGCCTGCTGCTCGCGACCGCGCTCCAGGCTCCAGGCGGTCACGCGCTGCTGCACCTCGGCATAGTCGCGCGCCAAGGCCTGGTGCTCCGCCGCCAACTCGCGATGGCGCACCAGGTCCACGCGTTGCGCGGCGCCGACCTGATGCTGCAGCATGTGGACCTGGCCGAGCACGCGCATCTCCAGCCATTCATCGCAACGGGCATGCGTCAGCGTGGCCCACAAGGCACCGGCAATCTCGCCCCGGCCCGCGCGAGCGCGCCACCAGACCATCAGCGACTCGCGGCATTTGGCTTGCGCAGCCTGCCGCACATCGAGCGAGAAGCGCTGCTCGAGGTCCTTCTGCAGCGCCTCGGCCACCGCATTGCGGCGCGCGACCGCCGTGACGAGGCTGCAGTGCAGGGTGTAGTCGTCTTCGTCACCTTGCAGCACGAGCAGCTTGCGGGTCAGCACGCGCACGCGCTCCAAAGGCAGGCACACGCCGATGACGGGACAGTGGGCATGGCTGCCCAGTTCCCACAGGCGGCGGCGACGTGAACCGGTCGAGGGAGGCGCAGCAGCGTGCACGGCGCAGCAAAGGTCGGCCATGGGAGGCTCCAGGGGTAGGCGCTGGCGGGCGACGGCTGGCGGGCGCGGTGGCTGTGGGACTTACTTGGTCAGGATGAGCTTGCCCAGGGACGTCACGCGCAGGCGGTAGACCTGCTGCTGGTGGACGATGAACACCTCTCCGCGCGGGCCGAGTAGCGTGGCGCTGTCGATCTGGCGGGCGGCGCCTGCAGCGGCGGCCGAAGCACATGCCGGCGGCTGGGGTGATGGAGGGCTGGCGAGCATGCAACCACTGTAATGAGAATCATTCTCGATTGCAAGCCGCAACTGGGGATGCGCCTTGCCCCTCGGCAAGGCCCCCCTGGTCGCCGTCAGTCCTGGTAGCCGCTGCCGACGAGCAGCATGCCGCTCTCGCCCGCCACGACCGGCTGGCGCGAGCCGGCGAAGCCCACGGTCTGCCAGAAGTAGGTGTCCCAGAAATCCAGATCGCGGTTCCAGGTCTGGCCGCCGTCGCTGCTGCGGTAGATGCCGAGGATGCTGGTGACGATGCCCAGCTGCCCGTCCGCGGAGAAGCGGACGGTCATGAACCACTCCTGCGGTGTCGGCGCCGAGAGCACCGTGCGCCAGGTGATGCCGGCGTCATCGCTGCGGATCAGCCTGCCGAAGTTCTGCAGCATGAAGACCGTCGAATTGCCGACCCAGGTCATGCTGACGGGAGTGCCGCCCGGGTAGGTGAAGACCCGCCAGATCGCGCCGCCGTCGATGCTGCGGTACATCTGGCCGTTGGCGTCGGGTGCCAGCACCACATTGCCATGCGCACTCACCGTCCGCATGCCCAGCTCGGCTGGGCCGGGCGTGATGGCCAGGGTCTGCGCCCAGTGGCTGCCGCCATCCGTCGAGCGGATCACGCCCCTCGGGAAACTCATCAGCACCGTGCTGCTGTCCGCCAGCGCCACACCGTTGTTGCCGGTGACCGGGTAGGTGGGCATCTGCGTCCAGCTGCGGCCGCCATCCGTCGTGCGCAACAGCGGGCCATTGGTCCGCGCCGCCATGCCGACCTGCGAATCCAGGAAGGTCGCCGTGGTTTCGGCGTCGCTGCCGGTCGCGGCGAACTGCTGCAGCGGCCGCCAGCTGCGGCCTCCATCGTCGGTCTGGAAGAGCACCGTCGTCTGCGCGATGCTGCCGAAGGCGATGCCATGGACGTCGTTGCCGGGGAACTCCAGCGCCTGGATCGAGACGCGGTCCAGGCCCTGGCTGCCATAGGGCGTGCTCCAGGTGGCGCCGTTGTCGGTGCTCTGGCGCAACTGGCCACCGGAGCCCACGCCCAGGAACACGCCGCTGGACGACAGGTCCGCATCAATGGACGAGATGTAGCTGTAGCCCTGGCTGATCCAGGTCTGGCCGCGGTCGGTGGAACGGATATCACCCGACAGGGAGAAACCCGTCTGGCCGTCCGCGCTGAACTTCAGCTCCGAAGTCGAAGTACCGGCCGGCGGCAGCGCCCAATGATTCCAGGTCACGCCGCCATCGGTGCTGCGCGCGAACCTGCCGCCACTGGCCATCACCGTCTGGTCGTCGACGAAGGTGAAATAGGTGGCATAAAGGGTGGGGAAGAAGGACACCGGTGCGTTCAGCGCCGTCCAGCTTGCGCCGCCGTCGGCGCTGCGGAACCAGGCGCTCTCGCCAGCCGCGAGACCCACCAGGCCGCGCAGCGTGACGCCCCTGACTTTCTCGAAGGGCTTGGCCGGGTCGGACGACGGAATGCGTGTCCAGGTCAGGCCGCCATCGACGCTGCGGAAGGCGCCGTCACCGGGCGACACCATGACGCCAATGCTGGCATTGCGAAAGCTCAGCGCAGCCAGGTTCTTGGTGATCGGAATCGGAATGCTTCGCCAGGTGAGGCCGGCGTCTTCGGAGCGGATCAGCGTGCCGTTGTCACCGGCAGCCAGCACCGTGTTCGCGTCGAGCACCGCCAGTTTCGAATACTCCGGCTGGCCGGGCATGGGCTCCTGAACGAACTGCCAGGTCGTACCGGCATCCGCCGTGCGGATGACGATGCCGCGCTTGCCCACCGCGACCGCGACCCGCGTGTCCAGCCAGCGGATCGACTTCATCGCGCTGTTGACGAAGCTCGGTGACACGGCCGTCCAGCGCGCCTTCTTGATGCGTGCAGCGCTGCTGTAGGCAACGCCGACGGAATTGCTGAGCTTGGCGCGCAACAACTGGCGGTCATCGGCGTTGGTGGGCGACCAGGTGTAGCTGGCGGCCGTGGCGCCGCCGATGTCCTGGTAGCTCGCACCCTCATCCTTGCTGGCCTGCCATTGCACCGTGGGCGCCGGCTTGCCGGTGCCGGCCACGGTCAACGTGACGGCAGGCCGGCTCACGCCGGAGACCACGTCCTTGGGCTGGAGGATCACGACCGGAAGACGCAGCAGCGTCAGCCGCGCCGCGGACGACACGAGGTCGCCTGCCAGGTTGCTCGCGACAACACGGAACAGCTTGCCGTCGTCGGCATCGACCGTCGTCTGGAGTTCCAGCCGCATGCCGGTGGCGCCATTGATGTTGGCGAAGGTCTTGCCGTCGTCCAGGCTCACCTGCCATTGGTAGGTCGGCGTCGGGTTGCCACTGGCCTGCACCTCGAAGGCCGCTGACTTGGACTGCAGCACCTCCACCGGCTGGGGCTCGCGCACAAGGGTCGGGAGGACCGCCGGGGCGATCGTCAGCCGCGCGATGGCGCTGGTTTCACTGCCCTGGGTATTCGTGGCCACCGCACGGTAGCGGCGGCCATCGTCCGCCTTGACAACATTGGCCACGACCAGCGTCGCCGTCGTGGCGCCCGCCACGCTCGCCCAGCTCTGGCCATCGAGGCTGGTCTCCCACTGCAGGGTGGGCGTCGGCTCGCCGCTGGCGGTGGCCGTGAAGGTGGCGCTCTGTCCCGCATTGACGCTGCGGTCCTGCGGCTGCGCCGTGAACTGCGGCTTGGCCAACGCTGGCAGCACGCTCAGCGTCACGGCCCGCGAAGTCACGCTTGCCAGGTTGTTGCGTACCACGACGCGGTAGAGCTTGCCGCTGTCGGCCAGCGTGGCGGTGGGCAGGGTCAGCGTCTCGGTGGCGGCGCCGGCGACATCGGTCCAGGCAATGCCGTCAACGCTGCTCTGCCATTGGTAAGCGACATTGGTGCCGCTGGCGGTGACGCTGAAGCTCGGCGCCTGGCCCACCCGCGCCTGCACATCGCTCGGCTGCACGGCAACGCCGGCCGGCGCGGGCGGCGTGACGCTGAGGGTGGCCGCCGAACTCGTCAGCACCACCGTGCCGGCCTTGACCTGGGCTCGGTACTGGCGGCCGCTGTCGGCCTCGGTCAGTCCGGTCAGCACCAGGTCGGCCCCCGTGGCGCCGGCGATGTCTGCCCACTGCGAGTCAGCCCCCAGGCGCTGCCACTGGAAGCTGGCCGCACCATTGGCAGCGACGCGGAAGGTCGCCCCGCTGCCAGACGTGACACGTTGGTCGGCGGGTTGCTGGGTGATGGCCAGGCTGGGCTGTGTGACCGAATCACCGCCGCCGCTTCCGCCGCCGCCGCCGCATGCGGACAGGACCAGCGTGGCCAGCACAACGGCCAACCAGCCCCGCAGGCCGCCCACGGAAAGGGCTCGGGCCTCGAAGCGCCCGATAGCGAAACTGAAAATCATGGAACTCCCTGTTCGTCTTGTCCGCCCGAGGGCACTGCCGGCCCGTTGGCGTCGCCCCTGGATCGAGGCGGGCGGATTATTTGCGAAACAGGGGCAGGGCCAGGGCGACCGGAGCGTTAGCCCCCTCAATCCGGGGACTTCAGATCAGCCCTTGCGGCGCTCGCTCTCGTACAGGCAGATGGCCGCGGCCGCCGCCACGTTGAGCGACTCCTCGCCGCCCGGCTGCGGGATGCCCACGCGCAGCGCGCAACGGGCCATCAGTTCATCCGAAACGCCCTGCCCTTCGTGACCCATGACCCAGGCACAGGGGCTGGGCAGGGCGACGCGGTGCAGCGGCTGGCTTTGGTGGGAACTGGTCGCGACCAGGGGCACGGCGAGCGTCTCGAGGTCGGTCGCTGCCAGGCCTTCGATGAGGCGCAGGCCGAAATGGGCGCCCTGCCCGGCCCTGACGACCTTGGGCGACCACAGCGCGGCCGTGCCCTTGATGGCCAGCACCTGGCGCACGCCGAAGGCGGCCGCGCTGCGCAGGATGGCGCCGACGTTGCCGGCATCCTGCAGGCGGTCCAGCACGACGCTGGCGGCCTTCGCGTCGATCACCGGCGCTTCGGGCAGGGTCAGTTCGGCGCCGATCTGCGCCGGTGACTCCAGGCCGCTCAGCCCCTTGAACAGCGCCGCCGGCACGACCAGGGCGCGCGGGGCTGTCTCGGCCAGCGCGGCCAGCGCCGCGTCCTGCATCGCCGCTTCCGTCAGGACGACGAGCGACGGCTTCCAGCCCCGCTGCAAGGCCGCGCGCAGCAGATGGTCGCCTTCGATCCAGATGCTGCCGGTCTTGCGATAGCCGCCGGCATCGGCCGTCAGCTTGCGCAGGCGCACCAGCGCCGGGTTGTCGCGGGAGGTGATGTGATCGAGCTTCATGCCAGCGGATTGGTCGTCATGCCGATGCAGACTTCTCTCACCGGGGCGAAGCTGCGGCGGTGCCAGGGGCTGGCGCCATGCGCCTTCAGCGCGGCCAGGTGCTCGGGCGTGCCATAGCCCTTGTGCGTGGCAAAGCCGTATTGCGGATGGCTGGCATGCATTTCCGCGCAGAACAGGTCGCGCGCGACCTTGGCGAGGATGCTGGCGGCCGAGATGGCCTGCACGGTGGCGTCGCCCTTCACGATGGCTTCGGCGGCCATGGGCAGCACGGGCAGGCGGTTGCCGTCGATGCGCACCAGGGCGGGCTTGAGGCGCAGGCCGTTCACGGCCCGCTGCATGGCCAGCATGGTGGCCTGCAGGATGTTGATCTCGTCGATCTCCTCGGTCGTCGCGTGCGCGATGCAGCAGCACAGCGCCTTGGCGCGAATCTCGTCATAGAGCCTGGCGCGCTTAGGCGCAGTCAGCACCTTGGAGTCGGCCAGGCCCTTGATGGGCTGCAGGTCGTCGAGGATGACGGCGGCCGCGAACACCGGGCCGGCCAGCGGCCCGCGGCCGGCCTCGTCCACGCCGGCGACGAGGCCGGGCGGCGTCCAGTCGAGGGAGCCCTGCTCAGGCGCCGATGAGCGTCGCGATGGCATCGCTGGCGCGCTGCGCGGTGTCTTGCCGCAGCAGCTCATGGAGTTGGACAAAGCGCTTGTGCACGACCTCGCGGCGCGGGGCGTCGGCGAGCCAGGCCTCGGCCTCACGGGCCAGGTTCTCGGGCGTGCAGGCGTCCTGGATCAATTCGGGCACCAGGAATTCCCGCGCCAGGATGTTGGGCAGGCCCACCCAGGGCTGCAGGCCGCGGCCCTTCATGCGCCACCAGTTCAGCGCGTTCATGCGGTAGGCAATGACCATGGGGCGCTTGAACAGCGCCGCTTCCAGCGTGGCCGTACCGCTGGCCAGCAGCGTCAGGTCGCAGGCGGCCAGGGCGGTATGGGACTGGCCGTCGATGAGCTGGATGTCTGCACCCTGGATCAGCGGCTCGACGAGGCCACGCAAGCCGGGCACGACAGGCATGATGAAGCGCCGGCCCGGTCGCGCCATCAGCCGCGCCGCGCCGATCAGCGCCGGCGCGATGTAGTTGATCTCGCTCTTGCGGCTGCCGGGCAGCAGCGCGATGACGGTGTCGTCCTCCGGCAGCTGCAGAGCCTCGCGGGCCGCGGCGCGAGGCGCCTCCATCGGGATGGCGTCGGCCAGCGGATGGCCGACATAGGTCGCACCGATGCCGGCCTTGTGCAGGATCTCGGGCTCGAAGGGGAAGAGGCAGAGCACATGGTCGGCCGCCGCCTTGATCTTCACGACGCGCTCGGGCCGCCAGGCCCAGATGGACGGGCAGACGAAGTGGACGGTCTTGATGCCGGCCTCGCGCAGCCGTGTCTCCAGGCCGAAGTTGAAGTCGGGCGCATCGACCCCGATGAAGACGTCCGGCCGGTTCGAGATGAGACGGGTGCCGAGCTGCTTGCGGATGGACAGCAGCTCGCGGATGTTCATCAGCGCGTCGACGTAGCCGAAGATGGACAGCTTGCTGTGCGGCCACCAGGTCTCGAAGCCCTGGGCGATCATCTTGGGGCCGCCAATGCCTTGGCTGCTCAGCCCCGGCCAGCGCGCACGCAGGCCTTGCAGCAGCAGGCCGGCCAGCAGATCACCGCTGGCCTCGCCGGCCACCATGCCGAGGCGGGGCGCGGTCTGCATCAGTTCAGCGGACGATGCCGCGGGTGGAGGCGGCGAGGAAGTTCAGCATCACGTCGATGTCGCCATCGGCCGCGCCCGCTTCCGTACCGCGCAACGCCGCGATGGCCGCCTTGGCCTCGTCCAGCGTGTGGCCGCTGCGGTAGAGCAGCTTGTAGATCTGCCGGATGACGGCGATGCGCTCGGCGCTGAAGTCGCGGCGCTTCAGGCCGACGACATTGACGGCGCGCGCGGCCAGCGGATTGCCGTCCACCGTCATGAAGGGCGGCACGTCCTGGGACACATGGGCCTGGAAGCCGATCATGGCGTGGTCGCCGATGCGCATGCGCTGCAGGATGCCGGTCAGGCCGCCGATGGTGACGTGGTCGCCCACCACCACATGGCCGGCGAAGGTCACGCCGTTGGCCAGCACGTTCTGGTTGCCGATGACGGTGTCGTGGGCGATATGGCAGTAGGCCATGATCCAGTTGTCGTGGCCCACCGTCGTCTCACCGCGGTCCTGGACCGTGCCGATGTTCAGCGTGCAGAACTCGCGAATCGTGTTGCGGTCGCCGATGACCAGGGTCGTCGGCTCGCCGGCGTACTTCTTGTCCTGGTTGGCCGCGCCGATGGAGCTGAACTGGAAGAAATTGTTGTCGCGGCCGATGGTGGTGTGGCCTTCGATGACGACATGCGGCCCGACCTTGGTGCCCGCGCCAATCTTCACGTGCGGGCCGATCAGCGAATAGGCGCCGACCGTGACCGACGAGTCCAGCTCGGCGGACGGATCAATCAACGCTGTTGGATGAATCAAAGCCATGCCTGCTCCAGAGAAGCGCGCGCAAGGCGCGTGCTCGACTCCTCCAGCGGCACCCGTGGAACTGGCTTTGCCAGGCCACTGGGTGCGCCCCCTTGAGGGGGAGCGCCGGAGGCGCTACGGGGGTGGGTCATCCTTCGATGCGGCGCATGGTGCACATCAGCTCGGCCTCGGCCGCGACCTGCTCACCCACCAGGGCCCGCGCATTGAACTTGTAGATGCCGGCCTTGGCGCGGCCCAGCGTCACTTCCAGCACCAATTGGTCACCCGGCTCGACCGGGCGCTTGAAGCGCGCGCCATCGATGCCGGCGAAGTAGACGACCGATTTCTCGTCCAGCGTGATGCCCACGCTCTCGATGGCCAGCAGCGTGGCGGCCTGGGCCAGGGCTTCGAGGATGAGCACGCCCGGCATGACCGGGCGGTGCGGGAAATGGCCGAGGAAGAAGGGCTCGTTGATGGAGACGTTCTTGATGGCGCGGATGCGCTCGCCCTTGACGAGTTCCACGACGCGGTCCACCAGCAGGATGGGATAGCGGTGCGGCAGACGCTGCAGGATTTGATGGATGTCCATCGTCGTCGGGACGGGATTCGGGGTCGTGTTGTCGTTCATTTCTTCTCCAGCGCACGCACGCGTTCGCGCAGGGTGCTGAGCTGTCGCAGCGTGGCCGCGTTCTTTTGCCAGCTCGAATTCTCTTCGAAGGGATAGGGGCCGCTGTAGACGCCGGGTTCGCTGATGCTGCGGGTCACGGTTGTCGCGGCGGAGATGTGCACTCCATCGACGATGACCAGGTGGCCGATGATGTTCGCAGCGCCGCCGATGGTGCAGTTGGCGCCGATGCGCGTCGAGCCGGCGACGGCTGCACAGCCCGCCATGGCGGTGTTGCGGCCGATGTGCACGTTGTGGGCAATCTGGATCTGGTTGTCGAGCTTGACGCCGTCTTCGATGACCGTGTCGGCCAAGGCCCCGCGGTCGATGCAGGTGTTGGCGCCGATCTCGACGTCGTCGCCGATGCTCACGTTGCCGAGCTGCTCGATCTTCACGTAGCCGCTCTTGCTCGGCGCGAAGCCGAAGCCGTCGGCCCCGATGACAGCACCGCTATGCACCAGGCCTCGCGCGCCGATGCGGCAGCCATAGCCGAGCACGACGCGCGGCGCGAGCCGCGTGTGGGCACCGACCACGGCGCCGCGCTCGACGACGCTGTGGGCACCGATGCGGGCGTGGTCACCGATGACGGCACCGGCCTCGATGACGGCCAACGGGCCGATCTCGACACCCTGGCCCAGCCTGGCCTCGGGCGACACGATGGCACTGGCATGCACGCCGGCCTGGGGCACGGGACGCGTACGCGCAGCCCACCACTGCGTCAGGCGGGCGAAGTAGAGATAGGGGTCGGGCGTGACGATCGCCGCGCCACGGGCCGAAGCCGCTTCGGCCATGGCCGGCGACACGATGACGCAGGCAGCGGCCGTCGTCGCGAGCTGGGCCTGGTAGCGCGGGTTGGCGAGGAAGCTGATGCTCTCGCCATCCGCCTCATCCAGCGGCGCGATGCGGGCGATACGGGTTTCTGGCCACCCAAGCAAATCGCCGCCCAAGGCGGCGATGAGGTCGGAGAGCGCGACGTGCGTCGAGCTCATGACGGGCTCGGCTTACTTCTGCGCGTTCAGCGCGTCGATCACCTTCTTGGTGATGTCGACGCGGGCGCTGAAGTGGATGGCGTCCTGCAGGATCAGGTCGTACTTCTCGGTCTCGAAGATCTGCTTGATGACGCGGTTGGCGCGCTCGACCACGGCCGACAGCTCTTCGTTCTTGCGCTGGTTCAGGTCTTCCTGCCATTCGCGGCGCTTGCGCTGCAGATCGCGTTCCTGCTCGACGACGTCGCGCTGGCGGCGGTTGCGCTCGGCTTCGGACAGCGTGGGGGCATCCTTCTCCAGCTTCTCGGCAGCGCCGCGCAGCTTGGTTTCCAGATCGCGCAGATCCTTCTCGCGCTTGCCGAACTCCGTCTCCAGCTTGATCTGCGCTGCCTTGGCCAGGTTGGCCTCGCGCAGCACGCGCTCGCTGTTGACGTAGCCGATCTTCAGTTCCTGGGCTTGCACCACCGTGGTGGCCACCATCATCGATGCGGCCAGGGCCATCGATTGCAAGAGCTTGCTCATCATCAGAATGCAGTCCCGATCTGGAATTGGAATTTTTCGATTCTATCCGTCCGCGCCTTGCGGATCGGCTTGCCGTAACTCAGGCGCAGCGGGCCCATCGGCGAAATCCAGGACAGGCCGATACCGGCCGACACGCGCAACATGTCGCGGCCCTCGTTGTCCTTGCCGTTGGTCAGCGTGTTCCAGTTGAGCTTGGCATCAGGTCCCCACACCCCACCGATGTCGGTGAAGCCGAAGATGCGGAAGCTCTTGTCGTTGCCGCTGCCCGGCACCGGCAGGTAGAGCTCGGCGTTGGTGTTGAAGCGGCGATTGCCGCCGATGTAGGAACCCGTCGGGTCCACCGGGCCGAGCGAGCCGGCCTCGAAGACGCGCACCGAGCCCAGGCCGCCACCGTAGAAGTTCTTGAAGATGGGATAGGGCTTGCCGCCCAGGCCCACGCCCCAGCCGAGTTCGCTGTTGACGCCCAGCGTGATCTTGTTCGTGACCTCGAAGTACTGCTGGTACTGCAAGTTGATGCGGGCGAACTTGGCGTCCCCGATGGCGCTGGTCTCGACGTTGACGCGCTGGTAGCGGCCCTTCAGCGGCGAGATCACGCTGTCTCGGCTGTCACGCTGCCAGCCGATGGTGAAGGGGATGGAATTGCTGCGCTGGCCGAACTGGTTGACGAACAGCAGATAGCTGTTGGGCAGGCCCTTGGACGTCGTGATGTCGGTCTGCTCGTAGCCCAGGCCGAAGAAGACGGTGTCGATTTCGGAGAAGGGCACGCCAAAGCGCAGCGCCCCGCCCTTGGTGACGTACTGGTATTCCTCGCCCAGCGTGTTGATCGGGCGGGTGGTGCGATAGAAGACATCCACCGAGCGCGACACGCCGTCGACCGTGAAGTAGGGGTCGACCGTGCTGACCTGCAGTTGGCGGCCGGTGCGGGCCGTGGCCACGTCGATGCCGAGGTAGTTGCCCGAACCGAAGACGTTGTCCTGGCGGATGGAGCCGGTGAAGGACAGCTTGGTCTGGCTGGAATAACCGGCACCGACCGTGATGGCGCCGGTGGGGCGCTCGACGACGGTCAGGATCACGTCGACCTGGTCCTGGGCGCCCGGCACCTCCTGGGTGTCGATGGTGACTTCCTTGTCCTTGAAGTAGCCCAGGCGCTCGACGCGGTCGCGCGAGGCCTTGATCTTCTGGCCGTCGTACCAGGCGGCCTCGAACTGGCGGAACTCGCGGCGGATGACCTCGTCGCGTGTGCGCGAGTTGCCCGACAAGATAACCTTGCGCACATAGACGCGGCGCTGCGGCTCGGCGACGAAGGTGACGACGACCTGGCCGGTGGCGCGGTCGATGTCGGGCTTGCTGTCGACGCGGGCGAAGGCATAGCCATAGGTGCCGAACAGGTCACTGAAGGCACGCGTGGTGTTGGCCACCTGCTCACCCTGGTAGGCCTCGCCGGGCTTCAGGAAGACGAGATGCTTGAAGTCTTCCTGGCGGCCCAGGTAGTCGCCCTCGAGCTTGACGCCCGTGACGGTGTAGGGCTGGCCTTCGCTGACCGTGATGGCGATGCTGATGCTCTGCTTGTCCGGCGAGATGGTCACCTGGGTGGAGGTGACGGCGAACTCGAGGTAGCCGCGGTTCAGGTAGTAGCTGCGGATGGTTTCCAGGTCCGCGTTGAGCTTGGCGCGCGAATAGCGGTCGGTCTTGGTGTACCAGGTCAGCCAGCCGCTGCTCGTCTGCTCCAGCAGGCCCAGCAGCGTGCTCTCGGAGAACACCTTGGTGCCCAGGATGCGGATCTCGGCGATCTTGGCCGGCTCGCCCTCGGTCACGTTGAAGCTGACGTTGACGCGGTTGCGCTCGATAGGCGTGATGGTCGTCGTGACCTCGGCGCCATACAGGCTGCGCGTGAGGTACTGGCGCTTGAGTTCCTGCTCGGCGCGGTCGGCCAGGGCCTTGTCGAAGGGCTTGCCTTCGCCGATGCCGACGTCCTTCAGCGACTTGGTCAGGGCCTCGGTGTCGAACTCCTTCAGGCCGACGAAGTTGACGTTGGCGATGATGGGGCGCTCGTCGATGATGACGACGACGGCCGTGCCCTCGATGCTGATGCGCACGTCCTTGAACAGACCGGTGGCGAACAGGGCGCGCAGGGCGGCGGCGCCTTTTTCATCGTTGTAGGTGTCGCCGATGCGGAAGGGCAGCGAGGCGAACACGGTACCGGGGTCGGTACGCTGCAGGCCTTCGACACGGATGTCCTTCAGCACGAAGGGGTCGACCGCCCAGGCTGCACCCGCTTGGAACAGCCCCGCGAGAGCCAAAGCCAGGAGTGAGGGGCGACGCTTCGCTCCCGAACTGAAAGAAAAGGACATGGGAACCGGGAGTTTCAGTGTCAGTGCCAGCCCGTCAGGCGGGAGGCAATGTCGTTGGTAAAGGCCAAGGCCATCATCAGCACCAGGATCAGCGCACCAGCGCGCTGCAGTTGCCGTTGCCACCATTCGGAGACGGGGCGGCCGCTCAGACCCTCAAAAAGATGATACATGAGGTGCCCTCCATCGAGCATCGGCAGCGGCAGCAGGTTCAACACGGCGAGACCCAGGGAGATCCGGGCCAGGAATTCGAGATAGGGCACAAGCCCGGCGCGGGCGGATTGTCCTGCGGCATCGGCGATCGCCAGAGGCCCGCCAAGGTTCTTTACCGAAGCCTCGCCCACCAGCATGCGGCCGAGCAGGCGCACCGTCGTGGCTGCCATGTCCCAGCTCTGGCCCACGCCCCGCCACAGGCCGTCGGCGAAGCCATAGCTGACGAAGACGCGCTCGAACCTGCCACTGGGCAGGATGTCCATCTTCGCCACCTGGCGGCCGTGATCGTCCACGACGCGCGGCGTCGGCTTCAGTTCGACGACCTGGCCCGCACGCTCGACGCGCCAGACCATGGTGCGCGGCTGCTTGTCGTCGTGGGCGCGGCGGATGGTGTCGCGCAGGGCGGCGGAATCGGCGACCGGCTGGCCATCGACGGACAGCACCCGGTCGCCGGCCATCAGACCCGCCGCGGCGCCCGGGCCGCCGGCGGTGACCTGGCTGATCACGGGCTCGGCCAGCGGCAGCAGGCCGATGTCCTGGAACAGCCTGGCATCGGGCGCCCGGCCCGCGAGGCGCTCGGTCTCGAGATGGACGCTGCGCGAACCATGGCCCTGGGCATCGCTGACCGTCAGATGCAGGGACTCGCCCAAGGCCTGAGCGCGTGCGACAGCCGACTGCAGATCGGACAGGGAGTCGACGTCCTGCCACTGCTGGTTGTCAGGCGACGTGGCGCGCACCCAGTCGCCGGCATGCAGGCCGGCGCGTTCGGCCAGGGAGCCGACCGGCGGCGTGCCGAGCACGGCCTTGGGCACTTCGCTGCCGACCCAGGCGACGACGGCGAACAGCAGCACCGCCAGCAGCCAGTTGGCCGCCGGCCCCGCCGCGACGATGGCGGCGCGCTGGCGCAGCGGGCGCTGGGTGAAGGCTTGCTCGCGCTCGGCCGGCGCCACGGGCCCGTCGCGCTCATCCAGCATGCGCACATAGCCGCCCAGCGGCAGGGCGCTCAGCGTGAACTCGGTGCCGTTGCGGCCGACACGGCGCCACAGCACGCGGCCGAAGCCGATGGAGAAACGCAGCACCTTGACGCCGCAGGCCCGCGCCACGCGGTAGTGACCCCATTCATGGATGGCGATCAGCAGCGCGAGCGCAACGAGAAAGGCCGGGATGTCCGAAAGGCTCATAGCAGTCGCAGTGCATGCTCGCGGGTACGGGCGTCCAGGTCCAGCAGCGCCTCGATGCTGGCGCAGTCGCCCGGCTGAACGTCCGCCAGGCATTGCGAGTTGACCGCGTGGATGCGATCAAAGCGCAGGCGGCCGTTCAGGAAGGCGTCCACCGCCACCTCGTTGGCCGCATTCAGCACCGTGGTGCTGCCTTCCGGCGCGCGCAGGGCCTGCCAGGACAGGTGCAGGCCGGGGAAGCGGATGGCGTCGGCCTCCTCGAAAGTGAGGCTGGGCGTGGTCAGCAGATCCAACCGGCTGGCACCCGAGGTGATGCGCTCGGGGAAGGACAGGCCGTAGGCGATGGGCACGCGCATGTCCGGCGTACCGAGCTGGGCCAGCACCGACTGGTCGCGGCAGACCACCATCGAATGGATGATGCTCTGCGGGTGGATGATGACCTTGATCTGCTCGGGCGTCAGGCCGAACAGCCAGCGCGCCTCGATGACCTCCAGGGCCTTGTTCATCATGGTCGCAGAGTCGACCGAGATCTTGCGGCCCATGACCCAGTTGGGGTGGGCGCAGGCCTGGTCGGGCGTCACGTCGGCCAGCGTCTGGGGGTCGCGGCTGCGGAAGGGGCCGCCGGAGGCCGTCAGCACGATGTGGTCGATGCGCTCATGCCAGGTGGCGCGGTCTTCGGGCAGGCACTGGAAGATGGCCGAGTGCTCGCTGTCGATGGGCAGCAGCGTGGCGCCGCCCTCCTCCACCGCATGCATGAACAGGGCGCCGCCGACGACGATGGCCTCCTTGTTGGCCAGCAGCAGGCGCTTGCCGGCGCGCGCGGCCGCGATGGCCGGCGCCAAGCCGGCAGCGCCGACGATGGCCGCCATGACGGTGTCGACGTCCGGATGGGCGGCGACGTCAGCCAGCGCCTGGGCGCCGTCCAGCACTTCGGTGGCGCTGCCAGCCTCGCGCAGCAGCTCGCGCAGGCGGGCAGCGGCTTCGCGTTCGGGCATGACCGCAAAGCGCGGCTTCACGGCCAGGCATTGCTTGAGCAGATCGTCCACCCGGCTCATCGCGCTCAAGGCCACGGCTTCATACCGCTCTGGATGGCGGGCGATGACATCCAGCGTGTTGACACCGATGGAGCCCGTGGAGCCCAGCACGCAGACGCGTTGGCGGTTCATAGCGAGATCAGCGCCAGCGCCAGCGGGAAGACCGGCAGCAGCGCATCGATGCGGTCCAGCACGCCGCCATGGCCAGGCAGCAGATTGCTGCTGTCCTTGGCGCCGACGGCCCGCTTGACCAGGGATTCGAAGAGGTCGCCGACGACGCTCATCGCGCCGAGGAACACCAGGGCCAGCAGGGACACGATGCCATGGCGCTGCACCAGCAGGGTGTAGAGGCTGGGCGAATCCACCGCCAGCTTCACGTCGATGACGTGGACCCAGACCACGCCGAGCAGAATGACGCCCGCCAGGCCGCCCCAGACGCCTTCCCAGCTCTTGCCCGGGCTGATGCTGGGCGCGAGCTTGCGCTTGCCGAAGGCGCGGCCGCAGAAATAAGCGGCGATGTCAGCCATCCAGACCAGGCAGAACACCGACAGGATGAAGTTGATGCCATGCACCTTGGCCTGCACGATGGCCAGCCAGGCGCCCCACAGCAGCAACGCGCCCAGGGCGAGGCGGCCGCCGCGGGCGATGCGCGGCCAACCCGTCGGCCCGGCGCGCAGCGCGTAGGCGCCCCCCAGCACCCACACCAGGCTGGCCAGGGACCAGACCCAGAACGGCGGCGCATTGAGGCCACCGATCAGCAGCGTCCAGACGCAGGCCAGGGCCAGGGCGACACCGGCCGCGACGGCGCCGGTGCCCGGCAGGCCGTTGAGCCGCGCCCATTCCCAGCCGGCGGCTCCCATCATGACGACGGTGACCCAGGCGAAGGGCCAGGGCGAGGTCTGGAACAGCACCGGCAGCAGGATGGCCAGCAGCACGACGGCGGTGATGACGCGGGTCTTGAGCATGGCTTGGCCTTGTTCAGGCCGCAGCGGCCGGATCTTTCACGCCGCCGAAGCGGCGGTCGCGCTCGTGGAAGGCGGCGATGGCCGCATCCAGTTCACGTTCGCCGAACTCGGGCCAGAGGCAGTCCGAGAACACGAATTCGGTATACGCGGCCTGCCAGAGCAGGAAGTTGCTGATGCGCACCTCGCCGCCCGTGCGGATGAAGAGGTCGGGGTCGGGCGCATAGCTCATGGCCATGAATTCCGACAGCTTGGCCTCGGTCATCTCGTCGGCTGACACGCCGGCTCGAATAGCCTTCTTGCAGGCTTGCACGATGTCCCAGCGGCCGCCGTAGTTGAAGGCGACGTTGAGGGTCAGCTTGGTGTTGTGCAGGGTGCTGCTCTCGGCCTCATTCCAGGCATTGCGCAGTTTGTCGGACACCGCATCGCGGTCGCCGACGATGCGGATGCGCACGCCCATCGCACCCATCTTGGCCAGGTAGCGGCTCACCGCGGCCAGCACCAGGCCCATCAGGCCCGACACCTCGTCGCTGGGGCGCTTCCAGTTCTCGCTGGAGAAGGCGAAGACGGTCAGGTGCTCGATGTCGCGATCGATGCAGGCCTGGACGATCTTGACCAGGCTGTCCACGCCGGCCTTGTGGCCGAAGAAGCGCGGCAGAAAGCGCTTCTTGGCCCAGCGGCCGTTGCCATCCATGACGATGGCGACATGGCGCGGCGGCGCGGGGCGGTCTTGCGCCATGAGGACGGCGCTCAAACCGCGAGGATCTCGGCTTCCTTGCCCGAGATCAGCTTGTCGATCTCGTTGATCACCCGGTCGGTGAGCTTTTGCAGGTCGTCCAGGCTGCGGCGCTCGTCGTCCTCGCCGATTTCCTTGTCCTTGAGCAGCTTCTTGGCCTGCTCGTTGCCGTCGCGACGCAGATTGCGCACGGCCACCTTGGCGTCTTCGCCGATATTGCGCACGACCTTGGTCAGGTCCTTGCGGCGCTCTTCGGTCAGCGGCGGCATCGGCACGCGGATCAGGTCGCCTTGGGCTGCCGGGTTCAGGCCCAGGTCGCTCTCGCGGATGGCCTTCTCGATCTTGGCGCCCATGCCCTTTTCCCAAGGTTGGACGGAGATGGTGCGCGCATCCAGCAGCGTCACGTTGGCCACCTGCGAAATCGGCACCATGGAGCCGTAGTAGTCGACGTTGACCTGGTCCAGGATGCCCGGGTGGGCACGGCCAGTGCGGATCTTGTGCAGTTCGTTCTTCAGGGCTTCCACCGACTTGGCCATCTTGGCCTCGGCGTTCTTCTTGATGTCAGCAGTGCTCATGATCTGTCGTCTCTCGTTGGTTCGCTTTCAGACGTGGACCAGCGTGCCCTCGTCCTCGCCCTGCACCACGCGCCTGAGGGCGCCCGGCTTGAAGATGCTGAAGACCTTGATCGGCAACTTCTGGTCGCGGCACAGCGCAAAGGCGGCGCCATCCATCACCTGCAGATTGCGCGTGATGGCTTCATCGAAGGTGATGCGCGAATAGCGCGTCGCCTCGGGATTCTTCTTGGGGTCGGCGGTGTAGACGCCATCCACCTTGGTGGCCTTCAGCACGATCTCGGCGCCGATCTCGGCACCGCGCAGGGCCGCGGCCGTGTCGGTCGTGAAGAAGGGGTTGCCGGTGCCGGCAGCGAAGACGACGACCTTGCCCTCTTCGAGGTATTGCAGCGCCTTGGGGCGCACATAGGGCTCGACGACCTGCTCGATGGCGATGGCGGACATGACGCGGGCCGTCATGCCTTCCTGGCGCATGGTGTCGGCCAGGGCCAGGGAGTTCATCACCGTGGCCAGCATGCCCATGTAGTCGGCCGTGGCACGGTCCATGCCGACCGAGCCGCCCGCGACGCCGCGGAAGATGTTGCCGCCGCCGATGACGACGGCCACCTCGATGCCCATCTGCGTCACTTCACGGATTTCCTGCACCATGCGCACGATGGTCGCGCGGTTGATGCCATAGGCGTCGTCGCCCATCAGGGCTTCGCCGGAGAGTTTGAGCAGAATGCGCTTGTACGCGGGCATGGTGTCCTCAGTCGTGGGGGCCTATGGTGGGCCGCAAGTTTAAAGGGCGCCAACTTGGCGCCCTTTCATTTCGCAAGAGTCTTTACTGACCCTTGGCAGCCGCCACCTGGGCAGCCACTTCGGCCGCAAAGTCGTCGACCTTCTTCTCGATGCCTTCGCCGACGACGTAGAGCGTGAAGCCCTTGACCGTCGTGTTGGCGGCCTTCAGGTGGGCGCCCACGGTCTGCTTGCCGTCGGCGGCCTTCACGAAGACCTGGTCCAGCAGGGAGACTTCCTTCAGGAACTTCTGCACCGAGCCTTCGACCATCTTGGCGACGATGTCGGCCGGCTTGCCGGATTCGGCCGCCTTCTCGGTGGCGATCTTGCGCTCCTTCTCGACCAGCTCGGCCGAGACGTCGGCGCCCGACAGGGCGGCCGGCTTCATGGCGGCGATGTGCATGGCCACGTCCTTGGCGGCGACGTCGTCACCTTCGAACTCGACCATCACGCCGATGCGGGTGCCGTGCAGGTAGGAAGCCAGCTTGCTGCCAGCGTAGCGCTGGAAGCGGCGGATCGTCATGTTCTCGCCGATCTTGCCGATCAGGCCCTTGCGCACGTCTTCCACCGTCGGGCCGAAGCCTTCCTGCGACAGGGGCAGGGCCGACAGGGCAGCCACGTCGGCGGGATTCTGCTCAGCCACCAGGCCGGCCAGAGCGCTCACGAAGGCCAGGAAGGCGTCGTTCTTGGAGACGAAGTCCGTCTCGCAGTTGACTTCGATCAGGGCGCCATTGCCACCGACGACGGCGGACGACACCACGCCTTCGGCGGTGACGCGGGAGGCGGCCTTGCCGGCCTTGTTGCCCAGCTTGACGCGCAGGATCTCTTCAGCGCGGCTCATGTCGCCGTCGGCCTCGGTGAGCGCCTTCTTGCACTCCATCATCGGGGCGTCGGTGCGGGCACGCAGTTCGCCCACCATGCTTGCAGTGATTGCAGCCATTTCTATCTCCAGATTTCGGTTGGCAAAAGGGGCCTCGCGGCCCCTTTCAGATGCGGGGTCGAAAAGGCTCAGGCCTCTTCGGAAACCTCGACGAACTCGTCGCCGGCGGGGGCAACCGCAGCCAGCACGTCGTTCGTGGCATTGGCCTTGCCTTCCAGAACGGCGTCAGCGACGGCGCGGGCGTACAGAGCGACAGCCTTGGCGGAGTCGTCGTTGCCGGGGATGACGTAGTCGATGCCGATGGGCGAGTGGTTGGTGTCAACCACGCCGATGACGGGAATGCCGAGCTTCTTGGCTTCGGCGACGGCGATCTTGTGATAGCCGACGTCGATGACGAAGATGGCGTCGGGCAGCGCGGTCATGTCCTGGATGCCGCCGATGTTCTTCTC
Source organism: Roseateles sp. FW305-36 (assembly GCF_058787015.1). NCBI lineage: Bacteria > Pseudomonadati > Pseudomonadota > Betaproteobacteria > Burkholderiales > Sphaerotilaceae > Roseateles > Roseateles sp. FW305-36. Next base: position 25,742 of record NZ_JBYSZK010000014.1, read on the forward strand.
GAGCTTGGCGATGTCGCGCTGGAACAGCAGAGCTTCCTTCTTGATCGCGGGCTGGGTGCCGGCGTCGATCTGGGCTTGCATGTCCTTCAGGTTCTTGAGGGAGGTCTTGACCGTCTTGAAGTTGGTCATCATGCCGCCCAGCCAACGCGAGTCGACGTAGGGCATGCCGGCGCGCTGGGCTTCGGCGGCGATGAACTCACGGGCTTGGCGCTTCGTGCCGATCATCAGGATCGTGCCGCGCTTGGCAGCGAGCGAGCGCACGAACTTCATCGCATCGTTGAACGCGGGCAGCGTCTTCTCGAGGTTGATGATGTGGATCTTGTTGCGATGGCCGTAGATATACGGGGCCATCTTGGGATTCCAGAAGCGGGTTTGGTGGCCGAAATGGACGCCGGCTTCCAGCATCTCGCGCATCGTGACAGACATGGGTCTTACTCCGAAGGTTGTGTCTAAAATCCGGCCCGAATTGCGTTGCAGCGCCTTGAAACAACCGTTTCGAGACTGCCGCAAGCCGCAACACCTTTTGGGGCCGGTTTGCGATTTGTTGCGACGAGTGGCGCCAACACCCGTTGGCAGCTGCACCCCTCACAACCGTTTTTGCCTCGGTTGAGCGGCTTGAAAAGCTACTCCCTCCGGCAAAACCCGCAGAGTATACACAATCCATGGCTTCCTTCCGACGCAGCTGCACCCCCGCGGTCGCCAGCCTGCCCTTTGCGGCTGCCTCCCTGAGCACGTACAAGGTGTCCGCTTGACCCGCAGCGTCGCGGTGGTGGGCGCAGGCCTGGCCGGCGTCACGACGGCCTATGAACTGGCCGCGCTGGGCATCAAGGTCCAGGTCTTCGAGCGCGGCGGCAGCGTGGCCGAACAGGCCAGCTTCGCCGGCAGTGCCCTGCTCTCCCCTTTCCTGCCTGGCCTGGCCGAAACCGGCACCCCGGCACCCCTCGGTTTTCGACTGCGCCGCTGGCGCGCCGGCCGCAAGGGCGGCGACGCCGCCAGCCAGCTGGCCGCCCTGAGCCAGCTGAGCCTCGCGCGCACCGCTGAGCTGCGCCGCGAGCTCCGGCTGGACGATGAGCCCAGCAGCGGCCTGCTCGTCGCACTGACAGACGCCAAGCGCGTGGGCGCCGCCGAGGCCCTGCAGGAAACCTGGAAGTCCCTGGGGCTGCAGGTGGAACTCATCGAGGCCGGCGAGGCCCGGCTGCGTGAGCCCGGCCTGAATGCCGATGCGCCGTTGGCCGCCGCCCTGGCCTTGACCCACGGCGGCACCGGCAATGCCCGGCTCTTCGCCCAGCAACTGCGCCAGCAGGCCCAGCGCCTGGGTGCGGAGTTCCGCTTCCACACCACCGTGCGCGCTGTTTCAGCCGACGGCGCTGGCCTGACGCTGCGCCACGAGTACACACCGCCGATGGAGGCGCCCACACGCGGCGCCGAGCGCGAAGCCGGCGACACCCTGCCACAGTTGCTCGGCCCGCAGGACGGACACTTCGATGCCGTCGTGCTCTGCAACGGCCTGGAAGCCCCGGCCCTGCTCGGCCAGCGCCTGCCGCTGTCGGCCCATCACGAGGCCTCGGTCACCGCGCCGCTGCGCTTGCTGGAGGCCCACCCTGACCTCGGCCCCAAGGCAGGTTGGGCGGATCCTTCGCGCGGCCTGACCGTCGCCCGCACCGGCCAGCGTGTGCGCGTGACCGGCGGCCTCACCGTCACCGACTCCCGCGCCAAGGTCGCACCCGACTTTGAGGCCCTGCACCGCGGCCTGCAGCACTGGTTCCCCGGCTCGGTACTGCACCAGCAGGTGCAGCAGGGCCAGAGCCGGCGCGCCATGAGCGCCGACGGCCTGCCCCTGCTCGGCGCCAGCGCCCGCGCCGGCCTCTGGCTCAACCTCTCGCCAGGCGGCCAGGGTTGGGGCCTGGCCTGCGGCAGCGCCCAGGTGCTGGCGCAGTTGATCGCGGCCCAAGCGCCGGCACTCGACATTGCCGCCCTCGGCCCGCAAAGACTGGCCTAAGCTCGCGGGCATGCACGCGCTGCTGCCCACCACCGCCACCCTGCCGCTGTTCGACGTCGCCGCCAGCCGGCGCATCGAGGCACGCGCCCTGCTCCATTCACCCGACCTGATGGAACGCGCCGGATTGGCGGTCGCCAAGCTCGCGCTGGCACTGCGCCAGGGCTCTGGGCCGGTCTGGATCGCCTGCGGCCCGGGCAACAACGGCGGCGATGGGCTGGTGGCGGCCCGACGCTTGGCCGAGGCGGGCGTGCCGGTGCATGTGAGCCATGAGGCGCCGGCCAGCGCTTCCCTCGTCATCGACGCCCTGCTGGGCCTGGGCCTGAACCGCGGGCCCTCCCTGGAAATGCTGGCCACCATGACCGCGATGCAGGGCTGCGGCGCGCCGGTGCTGGCCGTGGATCTGCCCAGCGGTTTGCTGGCCGACACGGGCCAGCCCGCAGGGGAACGCGCCGTGCGCGCCGACCACACGCTGACGCTGCTCACGCTCAAGCCCGGCCTTTTCACCGGCGAAGGCCGAGCCCATGCCGGCCGCCTCTGGTTCGACGCTCTCGGCATCACGCCGGACGAGGCACCGACGGCCGAGCTGCTCGGCCCCACGGCCCCGCCAGAGCGCGGTACGACCAGCCACAAGGGCAGCCACGGCCAGGTCCTGGTCGTCGGCGGCGCGGCCGGCATGCAAGGTGCCGCCCGCCTGGCGGCCCGCGCGGCCCTGACCTGCGGTGCCGGGCGCGTCTACCTGGACCTGATGGGCCAGCCCGGCGGCGAACCCGCCGATCCGGGACGGCCCGAACTGATGCGCGGCCGGCTGGACGAGTTGCCGCAGGCGGTCGGCGTCATCGGCTGCGGCGCCGGGCCGACGATCGCCGGGCTCTTGCCCGAGCTGCTGCAGCGCTTGCCGCGCCTCGTCATCGACGCCGACGCCCTCAATGCCATCGCCGAGGATGCGACCCTGCAAGCCTTGCTCAAGGCTCGCCCGGCGGGCTCGACCGTGCTGACGCCCCATCCCCTCGAAGCCGCCCGCCTGCTTGGCCGCGACACAGCCAGCCTGCAGGCCGACCGGCTCGCTGCCGCGCATGAGCTGGCGGGGCGCTTGAATGCCAGCGTCGTGCTCAAGGGCTCGGGCAGCGTCATCGCGTCGCCCGGCGAGCGTCCGGCCCTCTGCGCGAGTGGCGGGCCGGCGCTGGCGACAGCAGGCAGCGGTGACGTGCTGGCCGGCTGGCTGGGCGGACTGTGGGCGCAGCAGCTCACGGCCAGCGCTCACGCCATTGCCTGCGCCGGCGTGGACGCCCACGGCCGTGCCGGCGAGGTCGACGGCGTGCTGCGCGCCGGCGATCTCATCGAACGCCTGGCCGCGCAGCGCTGAGGCTCAGCGGCGCTTGCGCGGCGCGGGCTTGGCGGCCGTCTTCTTGGACGCCTTGTTGGCAGCCTTGCGCGCCGCCTTGACCGGATGCAGGCCCGCAACGACGGCCTTGCGGCTCTGCTTCACGTCGCGATCGGTCTGGCGCACCTCTTCGAGCGCCTCTACGGCGGTCTTGGGCGCCCGCTTCTTGGCCGGCGGCTTGCCCGAGGACTTGCCGGCCGCCTTCGGGGCGGCACCCCGGCTCAGCCCGCGCGCCTCGTCGCTGTCGCGCACCAGGCGGAAGTCGATGCGACGGCCATCGAGATCGACGCGGCTGACCTGCACCTGCACGCGCGCCCCGGTCGCGTAGCGGATGCCGGTGCGCTCGCCGCGCAGCTCCTGGCGCACCTCGTCGAAGCGGTAGTACTCGCCGCCCAGTTCGGTGATGTGCACCAGGCCCTCGACGTAGAGGGCATCCAGCTGCACGAAGAGGCCGAAGGAGGTGACCGCGCTGACGGTGCCGGCGAACTCCTCGCCGAGGCGGTCGCGCATGTAGCGACACTTGAGCCAGGCCTCGACGTCGCGGCTGGCCTCGTCGGCGCGGCGCTCGTTGGCGCTGCAGTGCGCGCCGACGACTTCCCAGCGTTCGGCCTCGTTGCGGGCATCGGCCGGGTTGGGCGGCGGCGGGCGGCCCGGGCGCTTGGGCGCCTGGGGCACATTCATCTTGGACGCATCCAGCGTGTAGCGCTTGCCGGCCAGCAGGCCCTTGATGACGCGGTGGACCAGCAGATCGGGATAGCGCCGGATCGGGCTGGTGAAGTGGGTGTAGGCCGGATAGGCCAGGCCGAAGTGACCCGAGTTGGTGCCGGTGTAGATGGCCTGCTGCATGGAGCGCAGCAGCATGGTGTGGATCTGCTGCGCGTCCGGGCGGTCCTTGGTGGCTTCGGCCAGCTGCTGGAACTCGCGCGGCGACGGGTCGTCGGAGATGCCCACCGAGATGCCCAGCGAGCGCAGATAGTTCTGCAGGGTCTGGCGCTTCTCGGGTGTCGGGCCTTCGTGCACGCGGTAGAGCGAGTGGTGCTTGCTGCCCTGGATGAAGTCGGCCGAGCAGGTGTTGGCGGCCAGCATGGCCTCCTCGATCAGCCGGTGGGCGTCGTTGCGCGTGCGCGGGATGATCTTCTCGATGCGGCCGTTGTCGTCGCAGACGATCTGCGTCTCGGTCGTCTCGAAGTCGATGGCGCCGCGGCGGTGGCGCTCGCCCAGCAGCGCACGATAGACCTCGTGCAGATGCAGCAGATGCGGCACCAGCTCGCGGCGCTTGGCCGCCTCGGGGCCGTGGGTGTTGGCCAGGATGGCCGCGACCTCGGTGTAGGTGAAGCGCGCGTGCGAGCAGATCACCGCCGGATAGAACTGGTAGGCCGTGACCGTGCCGTCCGCGGACACCAGCATGTCGCAGACCATGCTGAGCCGGTCTTCGTAGGGGTTCAGCGAGCACAGGCCGTTGGACAGCTTCTCCGGCAGCATCGGGATGACGCGGCGCGGGAAGTAGACGGACGTCGCGCGCTCGTAGGCGTCGGCGTCCAGCGGTTCGCCGGGCTTCACGTAGTGCGACACGTCGGCGATGGCGACGAGCAGGCGCCAGCCCTCGAAGGCCTTCTTGCCGCGCCCCTGCTTGAAGGGTTCGCAGTAGACGGCATCGTCGAAGTCGCGCGCATCCTCGCCGTCGATGGTGACCAGGGGCACGTCGCGCAGGTCGATGCGGTGCTTCAGATCGGCGGCGCGCAGCTTCTCGGGCAGCTTGGCGGACTGGGTCAGGGTGTCGGGACTGAAGCGGTGCGGCACGTCGTACTTGCGCACCGCGATCTCGATCTCCATGCCGGGGTCGTCGATTTCCCCTAACACCTCCACCACGCGGCCTACCGGCTGCGAATACAGCGATGGCGGCTCGGTCAGCTCGACCGCGACCACCTGGCCGGCGGTCGCGTTGGCGATGCCGTTCTTGGGGATGAGGATGTCCTGCCCCATGCGCCGGTCTTCGGGCGCGACCAGCCAGATGCCCGACTCGAGCAGCAGGCGGCCGATCAGCGGGCGCTTCTTGCGCTCGAGGATCTCGAGCACCTTGCCTTCGGGGCGGCCACGCTTGTCGAAGCGGATGACGCGCACGCGCAGGCGATCGCCGTGCATGACCGCGTGGGTCTCCTGCGAGGACAGGTAGATGTCCGAGGAGCCGTCGTCGGGGATCAGGAATCCATGGCCGTCACGATGGCCTTGCAGCGTGCCCTCGACTTCGCCGAGCAGGCCCGCGCCGTCGCCCGTAGGCGATGCAGTTGTGTTCTTCAAGTTTTTGATGATATAGTCTCTGTTTTCCTGAAACGGCTCAGGACTTCGCTAGAAGTTTTGAGCACCTTGCCCAGGTGGCGGAATTGGTAGACGCACTAGTTTCAGGTACTAGCGGGTAACTCCGTGGAGGTTCGAGTCCTCTCCTGGGCACCAAACAGAAAAGGCCAGCACGAAAGTGCTGGCCTTTGCCGTTTGGGGAACCAGGAAGCGATGTCCAGTGGACATCGCGTGAGGGCTCGAAGGGTTCGGAGCTGCACTCCGAACCGGGGTCGCGGAACGTGACCGAGTCCCCGCTGATGCGCCCTCGATGGGCGCTTCAGCGAGTGGTGGCACAAACCGATCTCCTTCGATCCGCGCCACTAGCCCCACCCTCAAACAACGAACTTCTTCGCCAGTTGCTCCGGCCCCATGCCGTCGTATTCCTCGAACGGCTGATGGATCCACGGCGAGGTCTCGAGCATCTCGACATAGTAGTCCGGCGTGTAGGCCGACACCTTCTTGGTCCAGATGACTGCCGAGCGCAGCTCGGTGATGGCCGGCATGCCGCGCAGGCGCTCCACCACGGCCTTCAGCGTGACGCCGGAGTCGGCCAGATCGTCCACCAGCAGCACGCGGCCGGCCAGTTCGCCCTTGGGCATGGTGATGTACTTGGCCATGTCCAGGCGCCCCTGGATGGTGCCGGCTTCGGCGCGGTAGGAACTCGTGGACATGATGCCCAGCGGCTTGTCGAAGACGCGCGACAGCACATCGCCCGGGCGCATGCCGCCACGGGCCAGGCAGAGGATCTGGTCGAACTGCCAGCCGGACGCGTGCACCTTGAGCGCCAGGCGCTCGGTCAGCAGGTGGTACTCGTCCCAGGATACGTAGAGGTGTTTGCCGTCGTCGGTCAACATGGTGGCGTTGTCTCCGGTGGTGTGATGGTGATCAGGCGGAATAAGGGTGGCGCAGCACGATGGTGTGCTCCCGGTCGGGGCCGGTGGAAACCATGTCGATGGGGGCACCGATGACCTCTTCCACGCGCTTCAGGTAGTTGCGCGCATTGGCCGGCAGGGCGTCCCAGGACGTGGCGCCGAAGGTGGTCTCGGTCCAGCCCGGGAAAGTCTCGAAGACCGGCTCGCAAGCCTCGATCTCGTCGCCGTCCAGCGGCAGGATGTCGAGCAGCTTGCCGTCGAGCTGGTAGCCCACGCACATCTTGATCTCGGTCAGGCCGTCCAGCACGTCGAGCTTGGTCAGGCACAGGCCGGTGATGCCGTTGATGATGATGGAGCGCTTCAGCGCGGCGGCATCCAGCCAGCCGCAGCGGCGGGCGCGGCCGGTCACGGTGCCGCGCTCCTGGCCGACGGTCGACAGGTGATAGCCGACGGTGCCGGGCTGCTCCCAGTCCAGCTCGGTCGGGAAGGGCCCGGAGCCGACACGCGTCGTGTAGGCCTTGGTGATGCCCAGCATGTAGTGCAGCATCTGCGGGCCCACGCCGGCACCGGCGGCGGCATTGCCGGCGACGCAGTTGCTGGACGTGACGTAGGGGTAGGTGCCGTGGTCGATGTCCAGCAGCGTGCCCTGGGCGCCTTCGAAGAGGATGTTGGCGCCGGCCTTGCTGGCCTTGTGGATCATGTAGCCGACGTCGGCCAGCATGGGCTTGATGGCCTCGGCCATCTTCATGGCCTGCTCGAAGATGGGCTCGAAGGCCAGCTCTTCGCCCTTGAGGTAGCCGCGCAGCGCGAAGTTGTGTAGCTCCAGCAGTTCGCGCAGCTTCTTGGCGAAGCGCTCGGGATGCTTCAGGTCCTGAGCGCGCAGGGCGCGGCGGGCGACCTTGTCTTCGTAGGCCGGGCCGATGCCCTTGCCGGTGGTGCCGATCTTGCCGCTGCCGCTGGTCTCGCGCAGGGCCTCGCGCGCCTTGTCGACGGCGACGTGGAAAGGCAGGATCAGCGGGCAGGCCTCGCTGATGAAGAGGCGCGAACGCACCTCGACGCCGGCCTTCTCCAGGCGCTCGATCTCGCTCAGCAGATGGGTCGGGTCCAGCACCACGCCGTTGCCGATGTAGCAGGCCACGCCGTCGCGCATGATGCCGCTGGGGATCAGCTGCAGCGCGGTCTTCACGCCCTTGATGACCAGGGTGTGGCCGGCGTTGTGGCCGCCCTGGAAACGCACGACGCCCTGGGCGTGATCCGTCATCCAGTCGACGACCTTGCCTTTGCCCTCGTCACCCCACTGGGTGCCGACGACGACCACATTGCGTCCACGCGCGGTTTGGCTCATGTTGATTGCCTGTCTAGCTTGAAATGGAAATCAGCGGGCGCCGCGCCTTACAGCGTTCGGACAACCCACTCAGTGTGCTCGCGAACCAGTTCGCGGTCACAGTCGAATTCATCGGCCTCGTGCTCATGCCCGGGCAAAACGCACACCACCGTCTCGCCCTGCTCTCGCAAGGCGCGCACGGCCTGGCGCAGCGAGGCGTCCTCGCCCCAGGGCGCGCGCACCGCGGCGCGCAGCCCGGTTGCCGGCACCAGCGTCACCAGCGTCTTCAGGTCCAGGCTGAAGCCCGCCGCGGGGCGACGGCGGCCGAAGGCAGCGCCGACCTCGTCGTAGCGGCCACCGCGCAGTACCGCGTCGGAGCAGCCCGAGGCATAGGCGGCGAAGCGGATGCCGGTGTAGTAGGCATAGCCCTGCAGGTCGGCCAGGTCAAAACCCAGGCTGACCTCGGGGTGGACTGCGGCCAGATGACCTGCCAGCCAATCCAGGTCGGCCAGGGCCGCCTTGACGAGGGGATGGTCGGGCAGGCGTCGGGCGGCCTCGGCCAGCACTTCACGGCCGCCGAAAAGGCTGGGCAGGGCCAACAGCGCGTCGCGCGTGACGGCCGGCAAGCCGGTGGTGATCTCGGCCAGCACACCCATGTCCTTGGCGGCCAGGGCGGCGGTCAGCGCGCCCAGCGTGTCGGCGGGCAGCTTGATGCCGTCCAGCACGCCCTGCAGCAGGCGAGCATCGCCCAGGTCCAGCATGACGTTGCTCAGGCCGGCGCGGCGCAGCGCGTCCAGGGCCAGGTCCTGCACTTCCAGGTCGGCTTCCAGGCCGGCGTGGCCATAGATCTCGACGCCGAACTGCAGCGGCTCGCGGCTGGTGTTGAGGCCGTCGGGACGCGTGTGGGCCACGGGGCCGCAATAGCACAGGCGGGTCACGCCCTGGCGGTTCAGCAGATGGGCGTCGATGCGGGCGACCTGGGGCGTCGTGTCGGCGCGCAGGCCGAGCGAGCGACCCGACAACTGGTCGACCAGCTTGAAGAGCTTGATTTCGGAGCCGCTTCCCGCGCCGGACAGCAGGGAATCCAGATGCTCCAGCAGCGGCGGGATGACCAGCTCGCAGCCATAGCTGCGGGCCATGTCGAGCAGCTCTCTACGCAGCTCTTCGATGCGGCGCGCCTGCGAAGGCAGGACGTCGGCGATGTGCTCGGGCAGCAGCCAAGCAGAGGACATGGGCGCAGGCTAGGCGGTTAAAAACGGCATTGTACCTATGCCCTCCCCGGCTGCAGCCGCCGCGAGCGTTCGGATCAGCGCAACCAGAGCAAGCCAAACAAGCCCATCAGGATGCTGGCCAGCCCGATGAAGCGGATCTGGCCGTCGCTCATGGCCAGGATGCGGCTGAAGACCTCACGCCAGCGCGCCGGGCTGATCAGGGGCATCAGCCCCTCGATCACCATGACCAGCGCAAGCGCGGTCAGCAGCTCGTTCACTTGCGCGCGGGCGCGGCGGCGGGCGCGGCGCCGGAGCTCCCCGGACCTCTCATGGCCTTGAAGAAGTCGCTGCTCGGGTCGACGACCATCACGTCGCCCTTGTTGCGGAAGCTGGCGCGATAGGCTTCCAGCGAACGGTAGAACTGGGCGAACTGCTGATCACGGCCGAAGGCTTCGGCATACAGGGCCGAGGCTTTGGCATCGCCCTCGCCCTTGATCAGCTGCGCATCGCGATAGGCCTCGGCCACGATGATTTCGCGCTGGCGGTCCGCATCGGCCTTGATCTTCTCGCCCTCGGCGGCACCCGTCGAGCGCGTCTCGTTGGCCACGCGCTTGCGCTCGGACTCCATGCGGCGATACACCGAGTCGGTGATGGTGGACGCGAAGTCCACGCGCTTGATGCGCACGTCGACGACCTCGATGCCGAACTGCTTGGCCTCGTCGGCCAGGCGCTTGCGCACGTCGTTCATGATCTTTTCGCGCTCGGCGGACAGCACGCCGATGACGGTGCGCTTGGTCACTTCCTCGTTGAAGGCGGCCTGCACGATGGGAGCCAGGCGGTTCTCGACGTTGCGGATGTCCGACCCGTTGTTGCGGATGAACTGGCGCGGCTCGGTGATGCGCCACTTGATGAGCCAGTCGATGACCAGGCTCTTCTTCTCGGCGGTGAAGATGGGGCGGGACTCGGGACTGTCCAGCGTCTGCACGCGGCGGTCCAGCATGACGACGTTCTGCACCGGCGGCGGCAGCTTGAACTTCAAGCCCGGCTCCGTGACGACTTCCTTGATCTCGCCCAGCGCATAGATGACGGCGAACTGGCGCTGGTCGACGATGAAGAGCATCGACGACAGCAGCATCAGGACGACGATGGCGCCGGCGAGGATGGCGGCAATACGGTTCATTCGGATGGTCCTCGATCAGCGGCCGTCGCGGCTGCGCTGGTTGTCACGGCTGCGCGGGTCGTTGGCGGCGGGCAGCGTCTGCGGCTCGGGCACGGCGGTCGGCTGCGGTGCCGACACGGTCACGCTGCCACTGCCACTTTGCTGCAGCAGCTTGTCCAGCGGCAGATAAAGCAGGTTGGAGCCGCTCTTGCTGTCCACCATGACCTTGCTGACATTGGTGTAGACCTGCTGCATGGCGTCGATGTAGAGGCGGTCGCGCGTGACCTGCGGGGCCTTCTGGTATTCGGTCAGCACGCTCTTGAAGCGCTGCGCATCGCCTTCGGCGGTCGCGATGACGCGCGCCTTGTAGCCCTCGGCCTGCTCGCGCAGGCGGGCGGAGTCGCCGCGGGCACGCGGAATGACGTCGTTGGCGTAGGCCTGGGCCTCGTTCTTCAGCTGCTCGCGGTTGGCGTTGGCCTTGAACGCGTCCTCGAAGGCGGCCTGCACCTGCTCGGGCGGCTGCACGCTCTGCACGTTGACGTTCTTGATCTGGATACCGGCCTTGAGGCGGTCCAGCTGAGCCTGGATGGACTTCACCAGATCGGTCGCGATGGCGTCGCGCTGCTCGTAAAGCACCGAGTCCATGGTGTTCTTGCCGACGATCTCGCGCACGGCGGACTCGGCCGCCAGCAGCACGGCCTGCTCGGGATCGCGGTTCTCGAACAGGAAGTCCTTCAGGTCACGGATGGTGAACTGCACCGTGAAGCGGATGTCGACGATGTTCTCGTCCTGGGTCAGCATGGACGAATCGCGCAGGCCGGTGGCCGCGACGACCGAGCTGCGACCGACCTCGACCTGGCGCAGCTGCGAGACCGGCTGGATCTCGTGGCCCTGGAAGGGATAAGGCAGGCGCCACTGGAAGCCGGCTTCGACGGTCTTGCTGTACTTGCCGAAGGACGTCACGACGCCCTGCTGGCCTTCCTGCACGATGAAGAAGCCGCTGGCCAGCCAGCCCAGGGCAACGACGCCGGCAATGAGGCCGACGCCGATGCCGGCGCCCTTCATGTCGGGCGAACCACCGGAGCCATTCGGACCCGAAGGACCACCGGACTTGCCACCGAACATGCCCGAGAGCTTGCGGTTGAAGTCGCGCCAGAGCTCGTCGAGATCGGGGGGACCGTCATTGCGGCCGTTGTTCAGCAGCCGACCCGCGGCGCGTGCGACCGGCGTCATCAAACGCTGGGCCCACGTGCTGCGGGGCTGGGTGTGGGGAGTGCTGCTCATGCCTGTGAAGGGTCTGAGGAAAAAGAATCGATGTCCGACGGATCAACGTCGAAACGTGGGTCCCGTTCGTCGGGAATCAAGGGCCGGGCCTGCATGGCCGTCGCAATCAGCTGGCGCAGCTCCGCCAGGCCGCTGCCGTCCAGGGCGCTGACAAAGACGCGTGGCGTCGGCTCGGTGCTGCCGTTGGCGCGCAGCACGGCGTCGACGATCTCGCGCGGGCGCTGGTCGTCGGGCAGCAGGTCCTGCTTGTTGTAGACCAGGATCTGCGGCACGTCGGCGGCACCGATTTCGGCCAGCACGCGCTCGACCTCGGCCATCTGCTCGTCCAGCACCGGGCTGGCGGCATCGACGACATGCAGCAGCAGGTCGGCATCGGCCGCCTCCTGCAGCGTGGCGCGGAAGGCCTCGACCAGCTTGTGCGGCAGGTCGCGGATGAAGCCGACCGTGTCGGACAGCGACACGCTGGCCGCGGCCTGCTCGAGGTAGAGGGAGCGCGTCGTCGTGTCCAGCGTCGCAAACAGCTGGTTGGCCGCATAGGCGCGTGCCTTGGTCAGCGCATTGAAAAGCGTGCTCTTGCCCGCGTTCGTGTAGCCGACCAGGGAGACCTTGAACACGCCATTGCGGGAGCGCGAGCGGCGCTGCGTGCTGCGCTGCTTCTGCACCTGCTTGAGGCGCTCCTTGGTCTTCTTGATGCGGTCGTCGATCATGCGACGGTCCAGCTCGATCTGGGCCTCGCCAGGGCCGCCGCGCATGCCGATGCCGCCGCTCTGGCGCTCCAGGTGGCTCCAGCGCCGCACCAGGCGCGTGGCCAGGTATTGCAGGCGCGCCAGCTCGACCTGCAGCTTGCCCTCGTGGCTTTGCGCGCGGGCGGCGAAGATCTCGAGGATCAGCGCCGTGCGGTCGGCCACCGGCACGCCCAGCACCCGCTCGAGATTGCGCTGCTGGGCCGGCGAGATGGCCTGGTCGAACAGCACCGTGTGGGCTTGGTGGGCCTGCACGAGGAGCTTGATCTCGTCGGCCTTGCCGGAGCCGACGAACAGGGCCGCGTCAGGCGCCGTGCGCCGTGCGATGACCTTGGCGACGGGCGTGTCGCCGGCCGATTCGGCCAGCAGCGCCAGTTCGTCGAGGCTTTCGTCGAAGCCCTGCTTGGCGGAGTGCCGACCGAAATCGACACCCACAAGAATGGCGCGCGCCGCCTCGGAGGGCGGCGTCGCGTCGTGGGCAGAGGTCGAGGACAAGGAAGCGGGATCAGGCGTCCGCGGGAGCGTCGCCGGCGTGGAAGTTGACGGCGCGGCCCGGCACGACGGTGGAGATCGCGTGCTTGTAGACCATCTGCGTCACGGTGTTGCGCAGCAGAACGACGTACTGGTCAAACGATTCGATGTGGCCCTGGAGCTTGATGCCGTTCACGAGGTAGATCGAGACGGGCACATGCTCCTTGCGCAGCAGGTTCAAAAAAGGGTCCTGCAAAAGTTGGCCTTTGTTGCTCATCGGTATGCTCCGAGTTATTCGGGGGGATGGGGGACTACGGGTAAGACCTTAACACAGCGTCTCAGCCCCTCCGGAGGTCAGCCTAGGTCTTTTCGTCGAAGGGATTCTTCGAAGAACGTAGCTCGATCTTCAGCGGCGTTCCGACCAGCTTGTAGTGGGCGCGGATGCGGCCCTCCAGATAACGCTTGTAGACCTCGGTGACGCCGTCCAGCGCATTGCCATGGATGACGACGATGGGCGGGTTCTGGCCGCCCTGGTGGGCGTAACGCATCTTGGGGCGCGACACGCCCGAGCGCTTGGGCTGCTGGTGCTCGACGGCCTCCTGGATGAGGCGGGTCAGCACCGGCGTGGTCATCTTGCGATAGGCGGACGCATAGGCGTCGGCCATGGCATTCCAGAGCTGCGACAGGCCCTGGCGCTTCAGCGCCGAGATGTGGTGCATGGGCGCGAACTTCAGGAAGGCCAGGCGCTGCTCGATCTGGCGCTTCAGCGTCTCGCGCTGGTAGCTGTCGACGGCATCCCACTTGTTGCAGGCCAGCACGACGGCGCGGCCGCTGTCGAGGATGTAGCCGGCGATGTGGGCGTCCTGGTCGGTCACGCCCTGGGTGGCGTCCAGCAGCAGCAGCACGACGTGGGCGTCGGCGATGGCCTGCAGGGTCTTGACCACCGAGAACTTCTCGATGGCCTCGAAGACCTTGCCCTTGCGGCGCAGGCCGGCGGTGTCGATGAGCTTGAACTTCTGGCCGTTGCGCTCGAAGTCCACGGCGATGGCATCGCGCGTCGTGCCCGGCATGTCGAAGGCGACGAGACGCTCCTCGCCCAGCCAGGTGTTGATCAACGTGCTCTTGCCGACATTGGGGCGGCCGGCGACGGCCAGGCGGATGACGCCGTCCTGCTGCGGTCCGGCGCCGAATTCCTCGCTGGTGTCCTCGAAGGGCTCCAGCACCGCGTCCAGCAGGCTGCGGATGCCCTGGCCGTGGGCCGACGAGATGGGATGCGGCTCGCCCATGCCCAGCTCGTGGAACTCGGCCAGCAGCGGCGAGTCGCTCATGCCCTCGGCCTTGTTGACGGCCAGGTGCACGCGCTTGTTGACGCTGCGCAGATAGCGGGCGATGTCGCTGTCGTGGGCCGACAGACCCAGGCGGATGTCGACGACGAAGATGACCGCATCGGCCTCGGCGACGGCCTGCTTGGTCTGCTTGGCCATCTCCTTGACGATGCCGGTGCTGCTGTCGGGCTCGAAGCCGCCGGTGTCGATGACGATGAACTCGCGATCGCCCAGGCGGCCGTCACCGTAGTGGCGGTCGCGCGTCAGGCCGGCGAAGTCGGCCACGATGGCGTCGCGCGACTTGGTCAGGCGGTTGAACAGCGTCGACTTGCCCACATTGGGGCGGCCGACCAGAGCGATGACAGGTTTCATTCGGCCTTGATTGCGAACAGGCCGCCGTTCTTGGTGGCGACCAGGGCCGTCTCGCCCTGCAGGGCGACGGTGACGACCTGGGTGCCATCGGTGGCCAGACGCGAGCGCGTCTTGCCGGTGTCGCGGTCGATCAGGTGGACCTGGCCCTCGAAGTCACCGACCAGCACCTGCTTGCCGATGACGACGGGCTCGGAGAGCTTGCGGCGCTGGAACTGGTCGGCCGACCAGGCCAGGTCGCCGTTGGCCAGCTTCCAGGCCGACAGGCGGTCGGAAGCATCGCCGGCGACGACGACCTGCGAGTCGGCACCGATGCCGTTGGTGCCGCCGACGACGCGGTTCCACAGCGCGCTGCCGCGCTCGGCGTTGATGCAGCCCACCGAGGACTGGAAGGCGCGCGCGCAGATCACGTCGCCCTGGCGCATGGCCGGGCCGACCAGGTCGGCCAGACGTTCGACTTCGTTGGTGCCACGCGGCGTGGCCACGCTGGCCTCCCAGCGCAGTTGGCCCTTGACCGGGTCGACGCCTGCCAGGCGCGGGCCCTGGCCGACGACCAGGGTGTCCTTGTAGGCCAGCAGCACGCCGGCCTTGGCCAGCGTCAGCGGCTCGCCGGGACGCTTCAGTTCCCAGATCTTGCGGCCGTCCAGCGCATCGAAGGCCAGCACCTGGCGGTCCAGGGTCAGCGCGAAGACGCGTTCGCCAGCTACCAGCGGTGCGGCGACGACGGGCGTCGGCAAGGCCTTCTTCCAGGCCACCTTGCCGTTGTCCAGCACGATGAGCTCGTTGTCGCGGTTGACGACGGCGGCGAAGCGGCCGTCGCTGCCGACGCCGGCCAGCAGCTTGTTGCCGGCGTCGCCACGCCAGAGCTCGCGCCCATCGGCGGCCGAGAGGGCACGGACCTGGCCATCGCCGCTGGCGACGACGAAGCTGTCAGCCGGCGTCGCGATGCTGAGCGGGAAGGTGATGTCGGCGCCCTTGCTGCTCCAGACGATGCGACCACTGGCCGGGCCCGACAGCGTCTCCAGGACGGCGGGCTTGGTCTTCTCGTCGCCGAACCAGTTGTTCCACGTCGAGCTGATCGTGGAGCAGCCCGCCAGCGAGACGGCCAGCAGCGAAATCAGCGTGATCCGGACCTGACGCTTCATTGCGCGGCTCCAGCAGCCTCGACGGCGGTGGGCACGCCCAGCGTGGCCAGCTTGGCTTCGATGATGGCGCGGTAGTTCTGGGTCTTGTCCATGCCGGCCAGGGCCTTCTGGTACTCGGCCTTGGCGACGTCGCGCTTGTCCTGCAGCAGGGCCAGGTCGCCGCGGCGGTCGGCCACCAGGGCGGCGAAGTCGGTCGACTTGATGGCGTCCAGGGTCTTGGCGGCCTCGTCATAGGCCTTGGCGTCGAGCTGCAGGCCGGCCAGTCGCAGGCGGGCGATGTCGCGGTAGGGCGCGCCCTCGGCGCCCTGCTCGGCCACCCAGCTCAGGCTCTGCCTGGCGTCGTCGGCCTTGCCCTTGTCCTGTTGCAGCTTGGCGATCTGCAAGCCGGCCTGGGCCGCGTAGGCGGTGCCGCCGAAGCGGGCCTTCAGGTCGCCGGCGGCGACGGCCGCCTTGTCGACGTCCTGAGCCACCAGGGCGCGATCGAATTCGTCATACATCGCGGCGGCCTTGGCGGCCTGGTCGCGCTGGTACCAGTTCCAGCCCTGCCAGGCGGCAAAGGCGGCCAGCACGGCGGTGATCACCCAGGTGATGAGATTGCCCCAGCGCTTCCAGAACGCTTTGAGCTGTTCAAGTTGTTCTTGTTCTTCGAGGTCGAGATGGGCAGCCATGGGGAAAACTTCGAGGGAAGGAAGGGCGAGCGAGGCCCGGGATTATGCGGGGAGGAGGTCGGCGGCCCAGGAAGCCACGTCGGCAAGCGGCCGGCTGACCTGTTCACCGCCTTCGCGCAGGGGCTTGAGGCTGACCTCGCCCCGGGCGAGTTCGTCGGCGCCGAAGACCAGGGCGAAGCGGGCGCCGGAGGCGTCGGCTTTCTTGAACTGCGACTTGAACGAGCCGCCGCCGGCATGCATCTGCACGGCCACGCCGGCCGCGCGCAGGGCTTCCAGCGCGGGCAGGATGCGCGGCAAGTCGCCCGGCTCGGGCACGACGGCATAGACGTCAGGCGCGGCAACGGGCTGCTGCAGGTTCAGCGTCTCCAGCAGCAGCAGAAGGCGCTCCAGGCCCATGCCGAAGCCCACGGCCGGCGTGGGCTTGCCGCCCAGCTGCTCGACCAGGCCGTCGTAGCGGCCGCCGGCGCAGACCGTGCCCTGGGCGCCGAGCTTGTCGGTCACCCACTCGAACACGGTCAGGTTGTAGTAGTCGAGGCCGCGCACCAGGCGCGGGTTGATGCGATAGGCCAGGCCCACGGCGTCCAGCAGCGCCTTCACGCCGTTGAAGTGGGTGAGCGAGGCTTCGCCCAGGAAGTCCAGCAGCTTGGGCGCACCCTCGGCCATGGCCTGCATGGCCGGGTTCTTGGTGTCCAGCACGCGCAGCGGATTGGCGTACATGCGGCGCTTGGCTTCCTCGTCCAGCACATCCTGGTGCTGCTCGAGGTAGGCGATAAGTGCCGCACGATGCGCGGCACGCTCGTCAGGCTGGCCCAGGCAGTTGATCTCCAGCGTGACGTCCTCGCCCTCCTTCAGGCCCAGCTCACGCCACAGCGTGCGGGCCAGCAGGATGACTTCGGCGTCCACGTCGGGGCCGGCGAAGCCCAGGGCCTCGATGCCCATCTGGTGGAACTGGCGGTAGCGGCCCTTCTGCGGCTTCTCGCGGCGGAACATGGCGCCGACGTAGTAGAGGCGGCGCGGGCTGTCGCGCAGATAGCTGTGCTCGATCATGGCGCGCACCACGCCCGCCGTGCCTTCGGGGCGCAGCGCCAAGTGCTCGGCCTGGCCATGCTTGTCGGCACGGTCCTCGAAGGCGTACATCTCCTTCTCGACGATGTCGGTCACCTCGCCGATGCCGCGCACGAACAGGGCCGTGGGCTCGACGATGGGCACGCGCACATTGCTGTAGCCATAGCGGGCCAGCACGCTGCGCATGGTGGCTTCCAGCGACTCCCAGCGCGCCGATTCCGGCGGCAGGATGTCGTTCATGCCCTTCACCGCTTGAAGCGGCTGGACCTTCTTGTTTTCGCTCATGCGGTCGCGGTGGCGCCGAAGCGCTTCTCGATGTAGTTCTCGACCAGGGCGTGGAACTCCTGGGCGATGTTGTCGCCGCGCAGGGTCACGGCCTTCTCGCCGTCGATGAAGACAGGCGCCGCCGGCGCCTCGCCGGTGCCGGGCAGGCTGATGCCGATGTCGGCATGCTTGCTCTCGCCGGGGCCGTTGACGATGCAGCCCATGACGGCCACCTTCATCTCCTCGACGCCGGGATATTTGTTGCGCCAGACCGGCATCTGCAGGCGCAGGAAGTCGTCGATCTGCTTGGCCAGTTCCTGGAAGGTGGTGCTGGTGGTGCGACCGCAGCCCGGGCAGGCCGTCACGCTGGGGTTGAAGTGGCGCAGGCCCAGGGCCTGCAGGATCTCCAGCGCGACGACGACTTCCTGGGTGCGCGACTCGCCCGGCTGGGGCGTGAGGCTGACGCGGATGGTGTCGCCGATGCCTTCCTGGGCCAGGATGCCCAGGGCCACCGACGAGGCCACCGTGCCCTTGGTGCCCATGCCGGCCTCGGTCAGGCCCAGGTGCAGGGCGTAGTCGCAGCGGCGCGCCAGCTCGCGGTAGACCGAGATCAGGTCCTGCACGCCGCTGACCTTGCAGCTGATGATGATGTTGTCGGGGTTGAAGCCCAGCTCGCGGGCATAGGTGGCCGACGTCAGCGCCGATTCGACCAGGGCCTGGTACATGACCGGCTTGGCGTCCCAGGGCTGGGCGCGGCGGGCGTTCTCGTCCATGAACTGGGCGAGCAGTTCCTGGTCGAGGCTGCCCCAGTTGACGCCGATGCGCACGACCTTGTCGTACTTCATCGCCGCCTCGATCATTTGCGCGAACTGCTTGTCCTTCTTCTCGCCCTTGCCGACATTGCCGGGGTTGATGCGGTACTTGGACAGAGCCTGGGCCATGGCCGGGTAGTCGGTCAGCAGGCGGTGACCGTTGTAGTGGAAGTCACCCACCAGGGGCACGTCGATGCCCATACGGTCCAGCTGCTCGCGGATATAGGGCACCTGCTCGGCGGCCTCGGGCGTGTTGACGGTGATGCGCACCATCTCCGAGCCAGCAATGGCCAGTTCCTTGACCTGGATGGCGGTGCCGATGGCGTCCACCGTGTCGGTGTTGGTCATGGACTGCACGCGCACCGGCGCGTCACCACCGACCGTCACGACACGATTGCCCCAGACGACGCGGGCCTGGCGGCTCTTGCGCGCTGCGGGAGCGGCCTCGGGAATGATCCATTCGCTCATCAATTCAACTCCAGTCGAGCGACGTTGTCCTTGCCGCGCGCGGTCAGGTCGACGGCGGCACCGCGCCATTCGACCTGCGTGCCGCGCACGTTGCCGACGCGCACCTTGTAGGGCGACGCGCCGCTGTATTCCTGCTGCTCGCCGGCACGCAGCACGCGCGACAGCAGCACCTGGCCCTTGGCATCGGCCACCTCGATCCAGGTGTCGGCCGTGGCCGTCACGCGCAGCGCGCTGGCGCTCGTCGTGGCGGCAACCGTCGTCTTCACTGCCGGCGCCGAGGCCGGCACGGCGGCCGGCGGCGGGGCGACATCGCGCACCTGCAGCGGCGCGGACGCCACCGGCTCCTGCACGACGGGGGCCGGCGTGGACACGACGGGCTCCGACGCTGCCGGCGCCGGCACGAACTCGGCGACAGGCGCACTGGCGGCGGCGATGACGCCGGACGCGGCCGGCGCGGCAGCCGAACGCTCCAGCCAGCCGGCCGGAATCCAGTAGACGGCCGCGGCGGCAGCCAGCAGCAGCACCGGTGCCCAGACCACCGGCCTGGCCACCAGGGCCAGAACGCCACCGTCGATGGGACCGGCACCGCGCTCGCGGAAGGGCTGGTTGAGCCCGGGGCGCACGTCGAACTCGCGGTCGCGGGTGCGCGGCAGCATGGCCAGCACCGGCGCCGGGTCGACCTTGAGGGCCCGGCACATGGCGGTGGCCAGGGCGCGGGCAAAGGTGGCGTCGGGCAGTTCGTCGAAGCGGTCGGCCTCCAGGGCCTCGAGCTTGGCCTGGGGCACCTTCAGCATGACGGCCAGGGCGGCGATGTGCAGGCCGCGCTGCTGGCGCACATTCCTGAGCCAGGCGCCGGCGGTGGCGGCCTGGCTGGGGGATCCCTCGGAGATGGGTTGCATCGTCTCGTTCTTGTTGTGGGCCGTCGTCGGCTTATTCGTCGTAACGGCCAGCGTCCAGGGACTGGGTCTCCGGTGCCTGCGGGAACTTGCGGCGCATCTGCATCGCCAGGTCGTCGACGGGCCTGCCCAGCTTGCGCTCGATGCGCAGCTGCAGCCACAGGCTCTGCGCATTGAGCTGCTCGGGCTGGTCGTTGACGCGCTTCACGTAGAAGCGGGCCCGCTCCAGCTCCCGGTTGCGGAACAGCACCTCGGACAGGTTGACCGCGATGGCCGGGTTGGCCGGGTCCAGCTCGAAGGCGCGCGTCAGCGTCTTCTCGGCCACCAGCATGCGACCCGAGCGCGCCTCGCAGACGCCCTTGGCGAGCAGGGTGCGGGCCGGCGCGCGGTAGGTGGAGACGGCCAGCGCCTGGTCGAACAGCGAGTCCGCCGTGGGCCAGCGCTGCTGCTGGCACATGAACCAGCCATAGTTGTGCAGGGTGTCGGGATCGTTGGGGTAGACGACCAGGGCGCGGCGGAAGGCTTCCTCGGCCAGCTGGTGCTCGCCCATGGCCCCGTAGATCAGGCCGCGCAGATTGACGGCCTCGCGCATGTCGGGCTTGGCCTGCAGGGCCAGCTTGAGCTCGTCCAGCGCCGTGTTGAACTGGCCGCGCGAGAAATAGCCCTGGGCCAGCTCCAGCCGGATGCCGGCACGGCGGTCCATGTCGGTCTGGTCGGAATCGGTCTTGATCTCGCGGTCGACGGGGGGGGCAGTGGTGCCCGCGCAGGCGGCCAGGAGGGTGGCGGTCAGAACGATCAGCAGTCGCTTCATCAAATCCTCGAAGGTAGGCACCGAGTGCATCAAGTGGATTTGGCCACCGTGACGGGTGCCCTGACCATGCGGATATGCGCGCGGGTGCGGTCCTGCACCTCACCGGCCAACTGACCGCAGGCAGCGTCGATGTCGTCGCCGCGCGTCTTGCGCACGGTCGTGACGATACCGGCCTGGATCAGCACCTCGGCAAAGGCCTGCACGCGCGCATTGGTGCTGCGCGTCAGGCCGGACGCCGGGAAGGGATTGAAGGGGATCAGGTTGATCTTGCAGCTGACCCTGCCCTTGAGCAGACGCACCAGTTCCTGGGCCTGCTCGGGCGAGTCGTTCACTTCCTGCAGCATGCAGTACTCGAAGGTGATGAAGTCGCGCGGCGCCTTCTCGAGGTAGCGGTTGCAGGCAGCCAGCAGCTCAGCGATGGGGTATTTCTTGTTCAGCGGCACGAGCTGGTCGCGCAGCGGGTCGGTCGGTGCGTGCAAACTGACGGCCAGGGCGACGGGGCAGTCCTCGCGCAGGCGGTCGATCATGGGCACGACGCCCGAGGTCGACACCGTCACGCGGCGGCGGGAGAGGCCATAGCCATGGTCGTCCAGCATGGTCTTGAGGGCCGGCACCAGCTGGTCGTAGTTCTGCAGCGGCTCGCCCATGCCCATCATCACGACGTTCGAGATGATGCGTTCGTCGGTGTTCTGGCGCTTGCGCAGGCTGTGCTCGGCAAACCAGAGCTGGGCCGTGATCTCGGCCGTCGTCAGGTTGCGGCTGAAGCCCTGGTGGCCGGTCGAGCAGAAGCGGCAGCCGACGGCGCAGCCGGCCTGGCTGGAGATGCACAGGGTGCCGCGGTCGTCCTCAGGAATGAAGACCGCCTCGACGGCATTGCCGGCGCCGACGTCGAACAGCCATTTGATGGTGCCATCGGCCGAGACATGCTCGGAGATGACGTCCAGGCCGCGGATGACCGCACGGCCGGCGAGCTTCTCGCGCAGCGACTTGGCGAGGTCGGACATCTGGTCGAAGTCCGTCGCGCCCTTCTGGTGGACCCAGCGGAACAGCTGGGTCGCACGGAACTTCTTTTCGCCCAGTTGCTCGCAGTAGGCGGCCAGGCCTGGCAGATCGAAACCGAGCAGGTTGACCGCGTCCATACGAACTTTCTGGGCCGGGGTCACCGACCCCGTTGGGGGATCAGCGACCCGAGTAGACGTTCATGCCGGGGAAGAAGAAGGCGACTTCGACGGCGGCCGTTTCGGCAGCGTCGGAGCCGTGCACGGCATTGGCGTCGATGCTGTCGGCGAAGTCGGCGCGGATGGTGCCCTTCTCGGCCTTCTTGGGATCGGTGGCGCCCATCAGGTCACGGTTCTTCAGGATGGCGCCTTCGCCTTGCAGGGCCTGGATCATCACCGGGCCGCTGATCATGAAGTTGACCAGGTCGTTGAAGAAGGGGCGGGCCTTGTGGACGGCGTAGAACTGCTCGGCTTCGACGCGCGACAGATGCACCATCTTGGCGGCCACGACCTTCAGGCCGGCGCCTTCGAAGCGGGCGTAGATCTGGCCGATGACGTTCTTTGCCACGGCATCGGGCTTGATGATGGACAGGGTGGTTTCGATCGCCATGGGGTTCTCCTGATGGGGCGTATTGGACAAAGCCTGTGATTGTAGCGGGCAGGGATGACCCTAATGGGTCAATCCCCACGCTCAGCGATGCCGGCCGCCAAATCCGCCGCCGGAACGGCCGCCACCACCACCGCCGCCACCCTTGCCGCCGCGGCCACCGCCGCCGCCGCGGCGCAGATAGGCGTCGCCGCCGATATATCCCATCGAGGTCTGCATCGGGTCGGGTTCACGCGGGCCGTTGCCCTTGTTGCCGCCGCCCTTGGCAGGCCTGTCGTGCTGCTGGCTGCCACCGGCGCCAAAGCCCTGGGGCAGGCCGCGCTTGCCGCTGGTCGCGTGACGGCGGTCGAAGGTCTGCTCCAGCGGGTTGATGTGATGGGGGATGAAGCCGTCGTCCTCGTCGTCGTCGTCCCGGCGCTGCACACGCTCCTCGCGGGGCGGGCGCGGCTGCTGCGGCTCCGGCGGACGGCTCGGGCGCGGGCCGACGCCGGCATGGCGGTCATCGTTGCGGCGCTTGTTGCGGTCGTTCTTGCCGCCCTGCTGCTGCTGCCCCTTGCCCTGCTGACCCTGGCCATGGCCTGGCTGCTGCTGACCCTGGCCGCTGTGGGACGTGTGGCCCGCCAGGCGGCGGATGACGCGCACGTCGTCGTCACCCAGTTCGACCCAGACACCGCGCTTGAGGCCACGCGGCAGCACGACGGTGCCGTAGCGGATGCGGATCAGGCGGCTGACAACCATGCCGACGGCCTCGAAGAGCTTGCGCACCTCGCGGTTGCGGCCTTCGGTGATGGTGACGCGGTACCAGCGGTTGGCGCCTTCGCCGCCGCCGTCCTCGATGTTCATGAAAGCTGCCGTCTGGCCATCGACATTGACGCCTTCCAGCAGCTTGGCGCGCTGCTCGTCGGTCAGCGCACCCAGCACGCGGGCCGCGTACTCGCGCTCCACGCCGAAGCGCGGGTGCATCAGCTGGTTGGCCAGTTCACCGGAGTTGGTGAACAGCAGCAGGCCTTCGGTGTTGATGTCCAGGCGGCCGACGGACTGCCACTTCTGGCCCTGCACGCGCGGCAGGGTGCGGAAGACCGTCGGGCGGCCCTCGGGGTCGTTGAAGGTCGAGACCTCGCCCGTGGGCTTGTGATAGGCCAGGATGCGCGGATTCGGCGGCGAGATGCGCACGCGCACCTCCTTGCCGTTGACGCGCACGCGGTCACCGAAGGAGATGCGCTGGCCGACATGGGCCACTTCGCCGTTCACCTCGATCTTGCCCTCGGCGATCCAGTCCTCGATGTCGCGGCGCGAGCCGATGCCGGCCTGGGCCAGCACCTTCTGCAGCTTGGGGGCGTCGGCATCCGGCGCCAGCACGCGCTTGTTTTCGCCCTCGCCGCCCTCCTCGGCCGTTTCCTCGGGCTCGGGCCGCAGTTGCGGCAGCTCGCCGACGGGACCTTCCGATTCCGCATCCAGATTGCCCGACAGCACATCGGCGAAGCGCGCCCCCGCGGCCTCGACGAGTTCCGGCGCCAGGGCCGGAGCGGGCAGATCACTACCGCCGCTGCCACCCGCGGCTTGCGCAGCGGCCTGGCGCTCAGCGCGCTCCTTGCGGTTGCGCCGGCGGTTGCGACCGCGGCCGCCCCGCTCGCCGTCTTCGCCACCCTCGCCTTCGTCATCCCCATCCTCGTCCGCATCGCCGTCGCGCGGGGCCGAAGCGGCAGATGCCTCGGTGGCCAGCGAGAAGACGGGCGCAGCAGCCGGGGCCTCGACCGGGGCCGGTGCTTCAGCGGCAGCGACCGGCGCCGCCTCTTCCGCGGCCGCAGCCGTCTTGCGCGGCGCGCGCTTGCGGGCCGGTGCCGGGGCTTCCTCGGCCGGTGCGGCGGCTTCGGCGGCCGGCGCAGCGTCGTCCGTCACGGCAACGGCGGCATCAGCCGCCTTGCGACGGGTGCGCTTGGGCGCAGCGGGCGCCTCGGCGGCCTCGGGCGCGGCTTCGGGCGCAGCAGCCTCGGCAGCCGGCTTGGCCGTCGTGCGGCGGCGCTTGGGCGCGGCGGGCGCTTCGGCGTCGGCGGCGGGAGGCAGGGACTTGTCTTGATCGGCAGCGTCGTTCATGCGGATTCGGGCTGGGTTTGGGGGGGCGGATCGTCGGGATCGGGATTGGGGAGGGCCGGCGTGCCGTCGTCGCCGAACAGGCTCAGCGACGGCGCGGGCGCTTCGGCGGCGGCTTCTTCAGCGACCGCAGCTTCTTCAGCAACCGGCTGTTCGGGTGGCGCCTCGTCGGCGGCGTCCAGCAACTGGCCTTGCAGGGCCTCGAAGGCCGGCGGCTCGCTGCCGACTTCGAGGGCCGGCAGCTGTTCCAGACTGGCCAGGCCGAGGTCGTCGAGGAAGTTCTTGGTCGTCGCGTACAAGGCCGGGCGGCCGGGCGTTTCGCGGTGGCCGATGGCCTCGATCCAGCCGCGGTCTTCAAGCTGCTTGACGATCTGGCTGGCGACGACGACACCGCGGATGTCCTCGATGTCGCCACGCGTGACCGGCTGGCGGTAGGCAATGATGGCCAGCGTCTCGAGCACCGCGCGGGAATAGCGCGGCGGCTTCTCGGGATGCAGACGGTCGAGGTATTCGCGCAGCTCGGGGCGGCTCTGGAAGCGCCAGCCCGAGGCCAGCGCCGTCAGCTCGACGCCCTTGCCTTCCCAGTCGCGGCTGAGCTCGTCGAGCAGGCTGCGAACGGTATCGGCGCCGAGCTCGTCGGCGAACAGGCTGCGCATCTCGCGCAGCGTCAGCGGCTGCGAGGCACAGATCAGCGCGGTCTCGAGGACGCGCTTGGCATCCTGGGTGTTCATGAACGCAAATGCGCCCTCATCAAGCCAAGTCTGGCAATCCGTCCGGGCCTGGGCGCTCACAGCGTTCATCAGGCGAAGCGGACGGGGTCTGTCCGGGCGTCACGGTGGGGCTCAAGCCTTCCAGCGGGACGCGATCGGGGTGGTTGACCGGCGGGCGGATGGACTGCAAACCGCGCGGGTCGCGCCTATTTTGGCGCGCTGGCTGCCACGACAACCGAGGTGCATTGTAGCCGCGTCAGGCGGGCAGGTCCGCGGCGCCGATTTCGGCCCAGGCAGCGGCCATGTCCGCGGGCAGCGGCGCGGTCAGCACCAGGGCCTCGCCCGTGATCGGATGGGTGAAGGACAGGCGCGCCGCGTGCAGGGCCTGGCGCGTCAGGCCCAGGGCCGGCGTGCCGCCGTACAGGGTGTCGGCCAGCATGGGGTGGCCGCAGTGCGTCAGGTGCACGCGGATCTGGTGGGTGCGCCCCGTGTGCAGCACGCAATGCACGGCACTGACCGGGCGGCCATTCACCTCGCCCACGCCGAGCGGGAAGAAGTCGGTGCGGGCCGGCTTGCCGAGGTTGGCGGGAGCGATGGCCATCTTGACGCGCGACACCGGGTCGCGGCGCATGGCCTGGTCGACGGTGAAGGCCTCCTCGATGCGCCCCCAGGCCAGGGCCAGGTATTCGCGGTGCACCTCACGGGCGCCGATGACGCGACTCAGGGCCGTGACGGCCTCCAGCGTCTTGCCGACCACCATCACGCCGCTGGTGTCCTTGTCCAGGCGATGCACGATGCCGCCGCGCGGCAGGCCGGCAGCCGGCGCGTGATGGGCCAGCAGGCCATTCATCAGCGTGCCCGACCAGTTGCCCGCGGCCGGATGCACCACCAGGCCGGCAGGCTTGTTGACGACGGCCAGGTGCTCGTCCTCGTAGATGAAGTCCAGCGCCATGGCCTCGGCGCGGAAGGCCCGGCTCTCGTCGGTCGGCTGCAGCTCGACCTCGACGTGCTGGCCGGCGCGCAACTTGTGCGCGGCCTTGCTCAGCACCTTGCCGTCCAGCGTCACGCAACCGCGTTCGATGAGGGACTGCAGATGGTTGCGCGAGAACTCCGGCGCGATGCCCGTCAGCCAGCGATCCAGGCGCTCGCCATGGCCCGCCGCATCGACTTCGGCCGCGCGCCTTTCGGCGCCGCCATCGTCTTCGGCATCCTGTTCGAAGTCTTCCTGACCCCCCACCCTATACTCCGCGTCCATTGTTCCCCGTGACCAGCCGGCAGCACCGCCGTCGACTTCAGACATGTTTGTTGAGAAATTCAAGGCCGGCCGCATCGTCGCCGGCGCTGTGCTGATGGCCCTTGCGCTGGGCCTGAGCGGCTGCGGCTCCACGGCCAAGGAGGATCCAAACTCCCAGGCGGCACTGGACAAATTGTATGCAGACGCCAAGGACGACCTGAACGCGGGCAGTTATGACCGCGCCATCAAGTCCCTGGAGAAGATCGAGGGGCGCGCCGCCGGCACCACCATGGGCCAGCAGGCGACGCTGGACCTGGCCTGGGCCTACTACCGCACGGCCGAGCGCGCCCAGGCGATCTCGACGCTGGACCGCTTCATCAAGCTCAACCCCTCCAGCCCCGCGATGGACTACGCCCTCTACATGAAGGGCGTCGTCAACTTCAACGAAGACCTGGGCCTGTTCGGCCGCCTGGCCAACCAGGACGTTGCCGAGCGTGACCAGCAGGCCTCGCGCGAGGCCCTGCTGGCCTTCCGCCAGCTCGTCGAGCAGTTCCCCGAGTCCAAGTACGCGGCCGAGGGGCAGACTCGCATCAACTTCATCACCAACACGCTGGCCGCCTACGAGATCCATGTGGCGCGCTACTACTTCAACCGCAAGGCCTATGTGGCGGCGGCCAACCGCGCCCAGGCCGCGGTGGCGGAGTTCCAGTACGCCCCCGGCATCGAGGAAGGCTTGTTCATCATGGGCGAGAGCTATGACAAGCTCGGCCTGACCCAGCTGCGCGACGACGCCCGCCGCGTGCTGGACAAGAACTTCCCCGACAGCCAGTACGCCAGCAACGGCGGCAAGCGCAAGAAGCCCTGGTGGCAGTTGTGGTGACCCCTCGCCTGGCCTTGCGCCGCTGAACGCGGGCAAGTCCAGTCGGTCCCCCGAGGGGACGGCGATGCTTGTGACATTGAGCCCCAAGCACATCGCCAGGCGGGCCGGCTCGGGAGCGGCCCAGCGCTCGGCCCGAAAACCAAACACCAAACGGGCCGTCAGGCCCGTTCTTCATTGAGCAGCTGCAACCACTCGATCGCCTCGGCCTCATTGGCCACCGGCGTCATCGGCGGCAGCGCCGCGCGCAGGCGGCGGCCGTAGTTCATGCCGGCCATGCGCGGGTCGCACACCACCAGCAGGCCGCGATCGGTCTCGGTGCGGATCAGGCGACCAGCACCCTGCTTCAGCGCAATGGCCGCTTCGGCGACGAAATACTCGGAGAAGGCATTCCTGCCCTGGGCTTCCAGGCGCTGCACGCGCGCCTCGACCAGCGGGTCGTTGGGTGGCGGAAAAGGCAGCTTGTCGATGACGACGCATTGCAGCGCGTCGCCCGGCACGTCGATGCCCTCCCAGAAGCTGGCCGACCCGACCAGCACGGCCGCCGGGTTCTCCAGAAAGCGCTGCAAGAGCATGCGCTTGGGCATGGCGCCCTGCTGCAGCACGGCGATGGCGGCACCCGCTTCCTCGAAGCGCTCGCGCAAGCCATCGGCCACGGTCTGCAGATTGCGCAGCGTCGTCGTCAGCACAAAGGTCCGGCCGCCCAGGGCCTGGGCCAACCGTGAAGCCAGCAGCGCAACGCTGGGCGGATGGCTGGGTTCGCTGGGCTTGGGAAAGCCGCGCGGCACGTACAGGCGCGCATGGGCCGGATAGTCGAAGGGGCTGCCGACACGCAGCACCTCGGCATCCGTCAGACCCGCCGGCTCGGTGAACCAGGTCAGGCCCTCGTCATCCCCCAGCGTGGCCGACGTGAACACCCAGGCCTTGGGAGGACCTGACAGCTGCTGCTGCATGGCGTCGCGGATGTCCAGCGGCGACTCGACCAGGCGGGCCGAATGCGGGCTGATGTCGATCCAGCGCACATCGCCCGGGTCGGGGTCGGCGGCAAAAGCCTTGGCCAGCTCGCGCAGCTCCAGGGCGCGTTCGCAAAGACGTGCAAAGTCGGGCGAGGCCTCGCGCACGGCGGTCAGGGACTCCAAAGCCGCCGAGACGGCCGTTTCGACGCCCCCCAGGGCCGCGGCGAAGCCGGGCTGGTTCGCCCTCTCCTTCCAGCCCAGCTTCAGCGTGCCGCGCAGCTCGCGGCCGGCCGTGGCCAGCGGCCCGGCGGCCGCCAGGCGCAGCTCACGCGCCGCCTTCTCGACGCCCGCATGCAGGGCCTGCCAGTCGTGCACGCCGCGCGCATGGGCCAGGCCCTGGGCCAGGGTGTCGCGGGCGAAGTCGATCAGCGAGGCCGTGCCCAGCAGGGTGCCGAGGAATTGCACGCCGGCCTCGGCGAGCTGGTGGGCCTCGTCGAAGATGGCGATCTCGACGCTGGGCAGCAACTCGGCCACGCCGGTGTCGCGCAGCGTCATGTCGGCGAAGAACAGGTGGTGGTTGACGACGACGACGTCGGCCTCCATGGCCTCGCGGCGCGCCTTGACGACGTAGCAGGCCTTCCAGTCGGGGCATTCCTGGCCCAGGCAGTTCTCGCGGCTGGAGCTGACGATGGGAATGATGGGCGAGCGCTCGTCCAGGCCATCGATCTCGGCGAAATCGCCCGTCGTCGTGCCCAGGGCCCAGCGCTCGATACGGGCCAGGGACAGGGCCGTGCGGCGGTCCGGGAATTCGCCGGAAACGCGCGCCTCCTTCATGCGGTGCAGGCAGAGATAGCTGCCGCGCCCCTTCAGCAAGGCCAGGCGCACCGGCGTGTTCAGCGCCTTCGTCAGCCGCGGCAGGTCGCGCATGAAGAGCTGGTCCTGCAGGCTCTTGGTGGCCGTGCTGATCAGGGCCCGGCTGCCGGCCAGCAGGGCGGGCACCAGATAGGCGAAGGTCTTGCCGACGCCCGTGCCGGCCTCGACGACCAGGGCCTGGCGGCGGCTCAGGGCCCGGGACACGGCCCGGGTCATCTCAAGCTGCGGCTCGCGCGGCTTGTAACCGGGGTCCAGGCGCGCCAGCGGGCCGTCGACGTCGAAGGCGGCCAGGACGGCCTGTTCGAGTTCGTCGGCGGCGGGCGGTGCGGGAGGGGTGGCCTGATCGAGTTGGTCCAGCCAATCGTCGAGGTCAGGCGAGGTCATCGGGTTCGTTGGTGGCTTCCAGCCGGGCAATCATGTCGCGCAGGGCGAGACGGCGCTTTTTCAGGCGTTGCAGCGCCAATTCGTCCACGGGCGACTGCTCGACCAGGCGGTCGATCATGGCGTCGAGGTCGGCATGCTCGATGCGCAACTCGATCAGCCGCCGCGGCAACGAGTGAAGTTGTTCATCCATCCTAGGGTTTCCGGAACAGGGGGCGGCGGAGCTATAAGCGCGCTGCCCAGTATAGTTTTCGACATGTCCTCACCCACCGCCGTCGGATTCCGACTCACCGCCGCCACCGGCACCCATCGCGGGGACCGCGCCTACCAGCAGGACCAGGTGGCCGTCATCGCCCACCCGCGCGTGGCCGGCTGCGTGATGGGCATCGTGGCCGACGGCATGGGCGGCAAGAGCGGCGGACGCAAGGCGGCCGACCAGGTCATCCTGACGGCGCACCAGCTCTTCGAGCGCTACTCGCCGGAGGACGAACTGCCGGCCGAGCTGCTCAGCCAGATCGCATCCGAAGCCCATCTGATGATCAAGCTGACGGCCATCTCCGCCGAGGAGGAGCCGCACAGCACGATTGCCGGTTTTGTCATCACCAGCGACCGCTGCGCGCATTGGATCCATTCCGGCGACTCGCGCATCTACTGGTTCCGTGGCGCCCGCCTCGTCAAGCGCTCCATGGATCACTCCTATGTGCAGCGCCTCGTCGACGAGGGCCAGCTGACCGAGGCCGAAGCCAGCTCGCATCCGCAGAGCAATCTGCTGACCGCCTGCCTGGGCACCGTGCAGGACCCGACCTCGACGTCGGAACGCTTCGAAGGCCTGGAGGTCGGCGACACGCTGATGTGCTGCAGCGACGGCCTCTGGCACTACTTCACCGCCCAGGAGCTGGGCAGCGTGCTCTACAGCCTGCCGCCGCGCGAAGCGGCTGAGCTGCTGGTCAGCAAGGCGCGCCAGCGTGCGCGTGGCGGTGGCGACAACCTGTCGATCGCCATCGTCAAGCTCGAAAACCTCGATTAGTTCGAAGACGCCGCCGACGCCTTGGGCAGAGGCAGCGGCGGCGCCGCCGGCTTGGTGCGGCTCTTCAACTTGGCCTCGTGCTCGACCACCAGCTGATGCTGGCGCTGCTGGCGTGCCTCGGCCTGCTCGCGACGTCGGGCCGCTTCGGTATCGGCCTTCTGCGTGGCCTTCAGGCGGATCCGCTCGGCGGCTTCGGGGCTGAGGGCCTTGGGCGTGCGGGCCGCCGCGGACGCGGCCGGTGCGGGGGGCGCTGCCGTCAGCAGGCGCTCGCGCTTCTGCCCCTCGTCCTGGGCTGCACCCAGCTCACGCTCCTTCACCCTTTGGGTCTGCGCCGCCGAACGCTCGCGCCGCTCTTCGGCCGCCAATTCATGCTCACGCTTGACCAGCGGCGCCAACGCGTCGTGGCGGCGGCGGCGCACGTCGTCCTGGCAGGAAGACACCGAGAAGTGCTGCTCGCACTCCAGCCTCTCGCGCTCGAAGCGCTGCTCGATGGCGGCACGCTGGGCGGCGACTTCGCTGCGCGTGGCCGGCTGGGCCACGGCGGCCGACGCGGCGAATGCAAGGATCAGGGGACGCAGGCTCATGTCAGCGAAGTATCGACCTCGCGGCGGGCGAGCGCGAGGTACTCCGCCGATCTCATCTCCTGCAACCGTGACACGGTGCGTGGGAATTCGTGGGCCAGCGGGCCCTCCGTGTAAAGCTGTTCCGCCGCCACGGCGGCCGAGATGATGAGCTTGACGCGGCGGTCGTAGAGCACGTCCACCAGCCAAGTGAAACGACGCGCCTCGCTGGCCAGGCGGACCGGCATCTCGGGCACCTCGGACAGGATGACGGTGTGGAACTGGCTGGCCAGTTCCAGGTAGTCGTTCTGCGAGCGCGGGCCGCCACAAAGGGTTGCGAAATCGAACCAGACGACACCACCCGCGCGCCGCCGCGCGAGAATCGCGCGGTGCTCGATCATCAGCTTGCGGTCCTCGTCCTGGGCTTCCGCCAGGGACTCGAAGGCCTTGGTGAGGGCCGCCTCGCTGCCCTCGTTCAACGGGGTCAGGTAGAGGTTCATGTCCTCCAGCGTCCGGCGTCGGTAGTCGGTACCGGCGTCCACGTTGATGACTTCGAGGTTGGCCTTCAGCAGCTCGATGGCCGGCAGGATGCGGTCACGGTGCAGGCCGTTCGGGTAGAGCTCGTCCGGGTGGAAATTGGACGTCGTGACGATGGACACGCGGTTGCGGAACAGCGCGTCCAGCAGCCGGTGCAGGATCATGGCGTCGGTCACGTCGGCGACGTGGAATTCGTCGAAGCAGATCAGACGGAAGCGCCGCGCGATGCGCTTGCCCAGTTCCTCCAGCGGGTCGGCAATGCCCTTGAGCTCCTGCAGCTCGCGGTGCACCTCGCGCATGAACTCGTGGAAGTGCAAGCGCGTCTTGCGCGTCAGCGGCACGGCCTGGAAGAAGCAGTCCATCAGGAAGCTCTTGCCCCGGCCCACACCGCCGTACATGTAGACACCGCGCGGGATGGGCGGGCGCACCAGCAGCTTGGTCACCGCATTGCTGCGGCGGGCCTTGTAGGCCTCCCACTCGTCCTGGCAGCGTTGCAGGGCCTGGATGGCGCGCAACTGCGCCTCGTCGGCCTTGAAGCCCCGTTCGGCGAGGGTCTGCTGGTAGAGCTCGGTGACAGTGGTCATCGTAAAAAAGGGGCGACTGATCGGCCGCCCCTTTTGATTTCGCTTGGCGCGATCAGAAGTTCAGCGTGCGCTTGTCGACGGCCAGGGCCGCTTCCTTGGTCGCCTCGGACAGCGACGGGTGGGCATGGCAGATGCGCGCGATGTCCTCGGCCGAGGCCTTGAATTCCATCGCGACGACGGCTTCCGAAATCAGCTCGGAGGCGAACGGGCCGATGATGTGCACGCCCAGGATCTCGTCGGTGGTGGCATCGGCCAGGAACTTGACGAAGCCGGTCGTGTCGCCCAGCGCGCGGGCGCGGCCGTTGGCCAGGAAGGGGAACTGGCCCGCCTTGTAGGCCACACCTTCGGCCTTCAACTGCTGCTCGGTCTTGCCGACCCAGGCGATCTCCGGGCTGGTGTAGATGACCCAGGGGATGGTGTTGAAGTTGACATGCCCGTGCTGGCCGGCCATGCGCTCGGCCACAGCCACGCCCTCCTCCTCGGCCTTGTGCGCCAGCATGGGGCCGCGCACGACGTCGCCAATGGCCCAGACGCCCGGCAGATTGGTCTTGCAGTCGTCGTCGACGACGATGGCGCCACGATCGTCGAGCTTCAGGCCAACGGCATCGGCACCCAGGCCGATGGTGTTCGGCACGCGGCCGATGGAGACGATGAGCTTGTCGACCTCCAGCGTCCTGGCTTCGCCCTTGGCGTCGGTGTAGGCGACGCTGACACCCTTCTTCGAGCTCTTCACCTCGCCGACCTTGACGCCGAGCTGGATGTCCAGGCCCTGCTTCTTGAAGACTTTGGCGGCCTCCTTGGCGACGCTCTCGTCCACCGCGCCGAGGAAGGCCGGCAGGCCTTCCAGCACGGTCACTTCAGCACCCAGGCGGCGCCACACCGAACCCATCTCCAGGCCGATGACGCCGGCGCCGATCAGGCCCAGCTTCTTGGGCGTGGCGCCGACGCGCAGCGCGCCGTCGTTGGAGAGGATGTTCTCTTCGTCGAAGGGCAGGCCTGGCAGTGCGCGGGCGTTGGAGCCGGTGGCAATGATGACCTGCTTGGCGGCGATGGTCTCCTCGCCGGCCTTGAGTTCATAACCGCCATCCTTGGCGGCAACGAAGGAACCCCGGCCGTGGAAGAACGTCACCTTGTTCTTCTTGAACAGGTAGACGATGCCGTCGTTGTTCTGCTTCACGACCTGGTCCTTGCGGGCCAGCATCTTGGCGACGTCGATCTTGACGTTGTCCGCCGTGATGCCGTGGTCGGCGAAGTGGTGGTTCAGGTGCTCGTAATGCTCGCTGGACTGCAGCAGTGCCTTGGACGGGATGCAGCCGACGTTGGTGCAGGTGCCGCCCAGGGCCGGGCCGCCCTTGTCGTTCTTCCACTCGTCGATGCAGGCCACGTTCATGCCCAGCTGGGCCGCGCGGATGGCGGCGATATAGCCGCCGGGGCCGCCGCCGATGACGACGACGTCGAATTGCTTGGTAGTCATGCTCGTCTGTCCTTTGGCTTAGATGTCGAACAGCAGGCGAGCGGGATCCTCGAGCGCTTCCTTCATGGTCACCAGGCCCAGCACGGCTTCGCGGCCGTCGATGATGCGGTGGTCATAGGACATGGCGAGGTAGTTGATCGGGCGCACCACGACCTGGCCGTTCTCCACGACGGCGCGGTCCTTGGTGGCGTGCACGCCCAGGATGGCCGACTGCGGCGGGTTGATGATGGGCGTGGACAGCATGGAGCCGAAGGTGCCGCCGTTGGAGATGGAGAAGGTGCCGCCGGTCAGCTCGTCGATGGACAGCTTGCCTTCCTTGGCCTTGGCGCCGAACTCGGCGATCTTCTTCTCGATGTCGGCAAAGCTCATCTGGTCGACATTGCGCAGCACCGGCACGACGAGGCCGCGCGGCGAACCGACGGCGATGCCGATGTCGAAGTAGCCGTGGTAGACGATGTCATTGCCGTCGACCGAGGCGTTGATGATGGGGTACTTCTTCAGCGCCGCGACGGCCGCCTTGACGAAGAAGCTCATGAAGCCGAGCTTGACGCCGTGTTCCTTCTCGAACTTCTCCTGGAACTTCTTGCGCATCTCCATGACCGGGGCCATGTTGACTTCGTTGAAGGTGGTCAGGATGGCGTTGGTCGACTGCGACTGCACCAGGCGCTCGGCGATGCGGGCGCGCAGGCGGGTCATGGGCACTCGCTGCTCGGGGCGGTCGCCCAGGTTGGGCTGCACGGGTGCTGCGACGGCGGGCAGCAACTTGGCGGCGGGCGCGGCAACGGCCATCGGCGTCACGGCCGGTGCTGCAGGCTTGGCACCGGCGGCCAGGGCGTCGCCCTTGGTCACGCGGCCATCCTTGCCGGAGCCGGCCACATCGGTGGCGGCCAGGCCCTTCTCGGCCAGGATCTTGGCGGCGGCGGGCATGGCAACGTCGCCCTTGTTGCCTCCCGTGGTGGCGGCGGGTGCTGCAGCGGCAGCAGCCGGCGCGGCAACCGAGGCGGTGGTGGCGGGCGCCGCGACGCCGGCCTTGCCTTCGGTGTCGATCTTGGCGAGCAGCTGCTGGCTGGTGACGGTGCTGCCGTCGGCGACGCCGATTTCGGCCAGCACGCCGGAGGCGGGCGCGGGCACTTCGAGCACGACCTTGTCGGTCTCGATCTCGACGAGGGTCTCGTCGACGGTGACGGCTTCGCCGGGCTTCTTCTTCCAGGTCAGCAGCGTGCCCTCGGAAACGGATTCGGAAAACTGGGGAACTTGGACGTCAACGATGGCCATGATGTGAGGCTCCGTGTTCTTTATTCGGTGTGTGGTGCGAGCGCAAAAGAGCGCAGCGCCAAATCAGGGGCGCTGCGCTTGCAGTCTTACTTGGTCAGGATGAAGCCCTTGAGCTTGGCGAAGGCCTGATCCAGCAGCGCCTTCTGCTGCTCCTGGTGCAGGTGGGCATAGCCACAGGCCGGGCTGGCGCTGGCCGGGCGGCCGGCGTAGCCAAGCTTCTGGCCTTCCGTCATGTTCTCGTGCACATAGTGCTGCACGAAGAACCAGGCGCCCTGGTTCTGCGGCTCATCCTGGCACCACACGATGTCGGTGGCGTTGGGGTACTTCTTGAGCTCGGCCGCGAAGGCCTTGTGCGGGAAGGGATAGAGCTGCTCGACGCGCACGACGGCCACGTCGTGCGCCTTCTTCTCGGCACGGGTGCGCACCAGGTCGTAATAGACCTTGCCCGAGCAGACCACCACGCGCTTGACCTTGTCGGCGTTCAGCGTCGCGTCCTGCTCACCGATGACGGTCTTGAACTCGCCCTTGGTGAAGTCGGTCAGCGGCGAGGTCGCGTCCTTGGCACGCAGCAGGCTCTTGGGGGTCATGATGACCAGCGGCTTGCGGAACATGCGCAGCATCTGGCGACGCAGCACGTGGAAGATCTGCGCGGCGTTGGTCGGCTGCACGATCTGCATGTTGTTGTCCGCGGCCAGCTGCATGAAGCGCTCCAGGCGCGCCGAGCTGTGCTCGGGGCCCTGGCCTTCATAGCCGTGCGGCAGCATCATGGTCAGGCCGTTGGAGCGGCCCCACTTCACTTCGCCGGAGGCGATGAACTGGTCGATGACGACCTGGGCGCCGTTGACGAAGTCGCCGAACTGGGCCTCCCAGATGGTCAGCGTGTTGGGTTCGGCGGCGGCATAGCCGTATTCGAAGCCCAGCACCGCCTCTTCCGACAGGATGGAGTCGATGACGACGAAGGGGGCCTGGCCGTCCGCGACGTTCTGCAGCGGGATGTAGGTGCCGGCGTCCCAGTTGGCGCGGTTCTGGTCGTGCATGACCGCGTGGCGGTGCGTGAACGTGCCGCGGCCGCTGTCCTCGCCGGACAGGCGCACCGGGTAGCCCGAGGCCACCAGCGACGCGAAGGCCATGGACTCGCCCATGCCCCAGTCGACGTTGACCTCACCGCGGCCTTGCGCCGCGCGGTCGGCGTAGAGCTTGGCGACCAGGTTGTGGGGCGCGAAGTCCTTGGGGATGGTCGTCAGCTTCTCGGCCAGGCGCTTCCACTCCGTGACGGGAATGGCGGTGTCGCAGTTGTCCGTCCACTTCTTGCCCAGGAAGGGCGACCAGTCGGTGGCGAACTTGCTCTTGAAGTTGGTCAGCACCGGATCGACGGTGTGGCGGCCTTCGTCCATGGCGGCACGATAGGTCTTGACCATTTCGTCCGGGCCGTCGGCGGGCAGCACGTTCTGGGCGACCAGCTTGTCGCCGTAGACCTTGCGGGTGCCGGGATGCTGGGCGATCTTCTTGTACATCAGCGGCTGGGTCAGGGCCGGCGTGTCCTGCTCGTTGTGGCCCAGCTTGCGGAAGCAGACGATGTCCAGGACGACGTCCTTCTTGAACTCGGCGCGGTAGTCCATGCACAGCTGCGTGGCCCACACGACGGCTTCGGGGTCGTCGCCGTTCACGTGCAGCACCGGGGCCTCGATCATCTTGACGACGTCGGAGCAGTACCAGGTCGAGCGCAGGTCGCGCGGGTCGCTGGTGGTGAAGCCGATCTGGTTGTTGATGACGATGTGGACCGTGCCGCCCGTGCGATAGCCACGGGTCTGGGCCATGGCCAGGGTTTCCTGCACGACGCCCTGGCCACCGAAGGCCGCGTCACCGTGCACCAGCACCGGCAGCACCTGGGCGCCGACGCTGTCGCCGCGGCGGTCCTGGCGAGCGCGCACGCTGCCTTCGACGACCGGGTTGACGATTTCCAGATGTGAAGGGTTGAAGGCCAGCGACAGGTGGACCGGGCCACCCTTGGTCGACACGTCGGAGCTGAAGCCCTGGTGGTACTTCACGTCACCGGCGGGCAGGTCTTCCGCCGCCTTGTGCTCGAACTCGGCGAACAGGTCGCTGGGCATCTTGCCCAGGGTGTTGACCAGCACGTTGAGGCGGCCGCGGTGGGCCATGCCGATGACGATTTCCTGCACGCCGCGCTCGCCGCCGCGCTGGATCAGCTCGTCCATGGCGGCGATGAAGCTCTCGCCGCCTTCCAGCGAGAAACGCTTCTGGCCGACGTACTTGGTGTGGAGGTAGCGCTCCAGGCCTTCGGCCGCGGTCAGGCGGTCCAGGATGTGCTTCTTCTCTTCGGCCGTGAAGCTGGGCTTGCCGCGCGCCTTCTCCAGGCGCTCCTGCCACCAGCGCTTCTCGCCGGGGTCGGAGCCGTGCATGAATTCGGAGCCGATGCTGCCGCAGTAGGTTTCGCGCAGGGCCTGCACGATCTGGCGCAGCGTCATGGTCTCGCCACCGAAGTAGCTGTTCACGGCGCTGAACGAGATGTCCATGTCGGACTCGGTCAGGTCGTAGAACGCGGGGTCGAGTTCGGGAATCTTGGGGCGCTCGGCGCGCTTGAGGGGGTCCAGCTCCGCCCAGCGGTTGCCGAGGAAGCGATAGGCCGCGATCAGCGACTGGACATGGACCTGCTTGCGGGCGACGGCAAGGTCGGCGCTGCTGGCCTTGTTGGCGAAGGCATTGGCCTTGGCGCGTTGGGCAAAGGACTCGACGACCGGCGCGTGGGCCACGTCGCGGGCTTCGCTGCCGTCAACCGCGGGCACATGCTGAAGCGCATCGAAGTACGCGCGCCAGTTGTCGGGGACGGAACCGGGGTTGTCGAGGTAGGCCTCGTACATCTCCTCCACATACGGCGCATTGCCGCCGAACAGGTAGGAGTTGGACCTGTATTGCTGCATCATCTTTCGCTCACCTCATACCCCGGTTTCCAGGGAGTTGGCTGGTTGAAGAACCTTCCGCGACACGGCTCGACCGATTGGCGGATTGCGACCCACCTTCGCCGCCGCCAGGGGCAACAGCAAAAG
Source organism: Roseateles sp. FW305-36 (assembly GCF_058787015.1). Classification (NCBI taxonomy): domain Bacteria; kingdom Pseudomonadati; phylum Pseudomonadota; class Betaproteobacteria; order Burkholderiales; family Sphaerotilaceae; genus Roseateles; species Roseateles sp. FW305-36. The sequence goes on from NZ_JBYSZK010000014.1 coordinate 63,595, forward strand.
GGACGGGAAGGACCGAAAAGTCTCAGGGGCCGAACTCTAGCACTTCGGGTTTGCCCGAGAGGGGCTGGGGTGAGACAAAGTTCACTGCCCAGGACCACAGAAAGTTGACTGACTCGTAAACTTGCGGCCGCGACAGCCCCGAGATTGAATGGCTGCGCCGAGGGACAAAAAAGGAATCCCCATGCAAGTCCAGGTCGTCGACTACCGCGCGCCCGACGCGGCCGAGAAATTCACCCGTTCCCTGCACGAAACCGGCTTCGGCGTGCTGACCAACCACCCGATCCGCCAGGCCCTGGTCGAGAAGATCTATGCCGACTGGCTGGCCTTCTTCAACGGCGACGGCAAGGACGCCTACGCCTTCTCCAAGGAGACCCAGGATGGCTGGTTCTCCACCGAGATTTCCGAAACTGCGAAGGGTTCCAAGCAGAAGGACATCAAGGAGTACTTCCACATCTACCCTTGGGGCCGCATCCCGCCCCAGCTGAAGGAAGACGCCCTCACCTACTACCGCGAGGCCAACGCCCTCGCCGAGGAACTGCTGGGCTGGGTCGAGAAGTACACGCCGCCCGACATCGCCGCCCGCTACCGCGAGCCCCTGTCCAACATGATCAAGGGCAGCACCAAGACCCTGCTGCGCGTGCTGCGCTACCCGCCGCTGACGGGCAACGAGCCGGTCGGCTCCATCCGCGCCGCCGCGCACGGCGACATCAACCTGCTGACCATCCTGCCGGCCGCCAACGAGCCGGGCCTGCAGGTGCTGGGCAAGGACGACGCCTGGCACGACGTGCCCTGCGATTTCGGCACGCTGACCATCAACATCGGCGACATGCTGCAGGAAGCCTCGGAGGGCTACTACCCGTCGACCCAGCACCGCGTCGTCAACCCGACCGGCGAGGGCGCCAGGAAGAGCCGCGTCTCCCTGCCCCTGTTCCTGCATCCGCGCGACAACGTGGTGCTGAGCGACCGCTACACGGCCGACAGCTACCTGAACGAGAGGCTGCGCGAGCTGGGTGTGAAGACCTGAGGCGAAGCCTGCTTTCAATGACGAAGGGCGCCGTGGGCGCCCTTTTTGTTTGCACTGCTCCGCTGGTACGCTGCCCGGTGCGCAAGTCATGACGTGCGCCACAAGGGGGAAATCGGATGACACTGCGACGCAGGGTCGCTGTCGCCACGATGGCGGCTTTTGCACTGACGACATTCGGCGCGCGCGCCGAATGCTCGGTAGCGATTCCCACGGTATGGGCGAAAGCCAAACTGCTGTCCTGCCGAGCCTTCTCGGTACAAGCCTCCACCCTGAAGATGAGTGACCTCGACGACGGGCAGCCCGATGTTCGTCTCGACGCGCCCGCCGCGGAATTCCGCGGCACGCTGGTGCAGGTGCTCTTCGACGAGGTGACCGGCACTCCCACCGTCGGTGCGGGGCGCGACTGGAAGCGCGGCGCCGTAGCCACGCTGTTCTCTCGTCAGCCGGCAGCCGAAGTTTGTCGACCGCAGAAGGCCACCCGCCTGGTCGTCGACACGCAATGCTGCGACACCTTCCCCCGACGGGGCTCCTGCCTGGTCTCGGGCCTCGAGCGTGTCTACGTCAATCCGTCGGACGAGCAGATGCGGCCGGTCAAGGCCGGAGGCTACTTCACGAGCGGCCTAGATTGAGGGCCGAGCGCTGATTGACTCGAGCGCCAGATAGACCAGCAGCGACGCATGCGCATCATTGGCCGCGTACTGCAGTTGCTGCGGGCTGAGTTTGGGGGCAGCCCAGTTGGACGTCGTGACCTTCTTGGACTTGGGCATGCGCTGCCCGAGCACGATGGCGACGGCGGCCCGCAGGCCCACGGCCTGCTTGAAGCCCAGGCGCCGCACCATGAAAGACACGTCCACGCCACCACCCAGCTTCACGCCCAGCTTGCGGTGCAGGGGCGCCTTGTCGGAAGCAATGCCGAAACCCACCTTGGCGATGGCCTCCGACTCCAGCATGGCGCGCAGGAAGGCCTCGGTCGCGGGCAGCTCCGTATGCAGGATGAAGGCATGACCCGCGGTCGCGAACTGCACGATGTGAGGCCCCGTGGGCACGCCGCCGGCGACGAACATGGGCTTGCTCTCGGTGTCGAAGCCCACGGCTCCCGCCTGGCGCAGTTCGGCTTCGGCGAACTCGCACTGGGCCGCGTCGCGAAGCACATGGATGCGGTCGGGCGGCAGCGCGGGATAGAGCGGCAATGCCGCGATCTGTTCGCTCGTGGGTCTTTCCATCGAGCCAGTATGCACGGGCCTATTGCGTCACCGCGGTGGTGCCCGATTGAGCCGTCGCTTCAGCCACCTCGCCGCGCTCACGGGCGATGCGGGCCACGAGCTGCTTGAAGGCCGGCGCGGCGCGCAGGGCCTGGTAACGGGCCTGGGCCGCGATATAGGCGTTGCTGAAGGCGTCGGGCGACTCGCTGCCGTCCAGCGCGGCCAGGCCGGAGCGGCGGTAGATCTCCAGGTCGGCGATCACCTCGGCGCGGCTGCGCGGCACCGGGGTGTAGGCACGCAGCTCGGCGCTCGTCGGCATGTCGCCGGACGGCGCACCCTGGGCCAGGGCGGCAGAGCCCAGCAGGGCGATCAGGGTGGCGATGGCGAAGTTCTTGGCAGGCATGGCGGTACTCCAGAGAGGCGGTGGTGATGGCGGTGCAGGAAAGCCCCGTCCGCCCCTGGAGATACCAGCCCGGTCGCCGCCCTATTCCCGCTCACCCAGATCTCGTCAGCACCACATGCATGGCGTTGGCCGTGGTTTCGCGCTCGCTGACCTGCCAACCCATGACCGGCAGATCGAGACCAGCCAGCAGAGACTCGCCGCTGCCCAGCAGCACAGGCGACATCGCCAGGTGCATCTCGTCGATCAGGCCGGCCTGCAGGTACTGGCGGATGGTCGAGACACCACCGCCGATGCGCACGTCCTTGCCGGCGGCCGCCTCCTTCGCGCGCCGCAGCGCGGCTTCGAAGCCCTCGGTGACGAAATGGAAGACCGTTCCGCCCTCCATCTCCAGTGGCGGCCTCTCGTGGTGGGTCAGCACGAAGACCGGCACGTGGTAAGGCGGGTTGCTGCCCCACCAGCCCTTCCAGCTGTCGTCGGGCCAGGAACCGCGCACCGGGCCGAACATGTTGCGGCCCAGGATCCAGGCGCCGACGTTGTCGAAGCTGCGCACCGCGAAGCGATCGTCGGCATCCGTCGTCCCCCCCTCGCCGCCGACCATCTTCTGGAAGGTGCGGGTCGGGAAGAACCACTGGTGCAGGGCGTGGCCGCCCACGCCGAGCGGCGCTTCCAGGCTCTGGTTGGGCCCTGCTCCGAAGCCGTCGAGGGAAAGGCTGAAGGCGGCAACTCTGACCTTGGACATCGGGGACCCTCCTGGCGACCATGGGTATGGCAAGCTGCCGCACCCTAGCACGACGTAAAACGACATGAGGACTTCGCGTGGCGACGCCTGAGCGAATCATCCAGATCCATCCCGAGGCCCCGCCCAAGCCGGCCGTCGGCGAGCCGTGCAATGGCTGCGGCGTCTGCTGCCTGGCCGAGCCCTGCCCCCTGGGCGTGATCCTGAGCCGGCGCCTCAAGGGTGCATGCGTGGCCCTGCGCTGGGACGGTGCACGCTATGTGTGCGGCGCGCTGGCGGCACAACCCAGCGGGCTGCGTGGCTGGCTGGTGCGGCGCTGGATCGCAGCGGGTGCGGGTTGCGATTGCTCGCTCGAACCCGCGGGCAAGCCCTAGCGGACACCCCCGGGGTCGCGGCTACATTTTTTGGCTTCTGACGCCCCGAGGAAGCCGCATGAAATCCGTTCTTCGCCATCTGCCGCGACTGTTGCCTCTGCTGGCCGCCCTGGCCATCGGCGCCGCCGCTGCCGCCCCGCTGCGCTGGGCCGCCCAGAACGACATCCTGACGCTGGACCCGCACTCGCAGGATCACAACACCTCCAACACCTTCTCCGCCCATATCTACGAGGGCCTGACCCGCCGCAGCGAGACCTACCAGCCCGAGCCCTCGCTGGCCACCAAATGGACCTATCTGTCGTCCACGCAGGTCCGCTTCGAGCTGCGACGCGGCGTCAAGTTCCATGACGGCTCGGCCTTCACGGCCGACGACGTCGTCTTCAGCTTCGACCGCATCCGCCAGCCAAGCGGTACCAAGCAGACCTATGTGTCGGGCATCAAGGAGATCAAGAAGGTCGACGACTTCACCGTCGACCTGCTGCTGGAGGCGCCCACGCCGATGCTGCTGCAGAACATCGTCAACTTCAACATCATGAGCAAGTCCTGGTGCCTGAAGAACAACGCCGGCAACATCGCGGACTACAAGTCCAAGGACGAGAACTACGCCAGCCGCAACGCGGTGGGCACCGGCCCCTACCGCTTCGTGTCCTGGCAGCCCGACCAGGCGCTCAAGCTGGTGCAGAACAAGGACTGGTGGGGCAGCAACAAGGGCAATGTCACCGAACTGACCTATCTGCCCATCAAGTCACCACCGACGCGGGTCGCGGCGCTGCTGTCGGGCGATGTGGACCTCGTCACCGACCTGCCGCCGGCCGACTTCTTCAAGATCAAGGAGGAAGGCAAGCTCAAGCTCATCGAGGGGCCGGAGGTGCGCACCATCTTCTTCGTCATGGACGAGGGCAGCGACGAACTGCGCGACTCCTCCGTCAAGGGCAAGAACCCGTTCAAGGACAAGCGCGTGCGCGAGGCGCTGAACCTCGCGCTGGACCGCGAGGCGATCAAGCGCAGCATCATGCGTGGCCTGTCGGTGCCGGCGGCACTGATGGTGCCGCCCGGCGTCAATGGTTGGGACGCCGGCCTGGACGCGCCGCTCAAGCCCGATCCGGACAAGGCCCGCAAGCTGCTTGCCGACGCCGGCTACGGCCAGGGTTTCGAGGTACCGCTGCACTGTCCCAACAATCGTTACGTGAACGACGAGCAGATCTGCCAGGCCGCCGTGTCGATGTGGGCCAAGATCGGCGTCAAGGTGCGCCTGGTGTCGACGCCCTTCGTCACGCACAGCCAGACCTTCCAGCGCGGCGAGTCGCCCCTCTACATGCTGGGCTGGGGCGTCTCCACCTACGACGCGCAGTACGCCATGCAGGCCTGGGGCCACACACGCACCGGCGGGCCCGACGGCAATTTCAACTTCGGCAAGGTCAGCGACGCCAAGCTGGACGCCCTGATCCAACAGATCAAGTTCGAATCCGACACGGCCAAGCGCAATGCCCAGATCCGTGAGGCCCTGCTGCGCATCCGCGACGAGTACCTCTTCATTCCTATCCACCACCAGATCCGGCCCTGGGCCATGAAGCCAGGCGTGGACACGCTGCATCGCTCCAACGACCAGTTCGAAGCCCGCTTCACCACTGTCAAATGAAGCTGCGCTCCTTCGCAGCGGTGTTGCTGCTCGTCTGCAGCCTGGCAGACGCTGCGCCGCTGCGCTGGGCCGCGCAGAACGACATCCTGACGCTGGACCCGCATTCGCAGAACCACACCACCTCGCTGACCATCGCCGCCCAGGTCTACGAGGGCCTGACGCGGCGCGGCGAGAACTACCAGCCCGAGCCCTCGCTGGCCACGCGCTGGACCTATGTCTCGCCCACGCAGGTGCGCTTCGAGTTGCGCAAGGGCGTGAAGTTCCACGACGGCAGCCCCTTCACGGCGGATGACGTCGTCTTCAGCTTCGCACGCATCCGCGAGCCTCAAGGGGCCATGCAGGCCTACGTGTCGGGCATACGCGAGATCCGCAAACTGGGCGACCACAGCGTGGACCTGATGCTGGAGGCGCCCACGCCGCTGCTGCTGCAGAACCTCGTCAGCTTCGCCATCATGAGCAAGGCCTGGGCGGAGAAGAACCGTGCCGGCCATGTGGAGGACTTCAAGGCCAGGGACGAGAACTACGCCTCGCGCAATGCCAACGGCACCGGGCCCTACAAGCTGGTCAGCTGGACGCCCGACCAGGCCGTGCAGATGGCCATCAACAAGGACTGGTGGGACGGCAACAAGGGCAATATCACCGAGCTGACCTACCTGCCCATCAAGTCGTCGCCGACGCGCGTGGCGGCCCTGCTGTCCGGCGACGTGGACCTCGTCACCGACGTGCCGCCGGCGGACTACCAGCGTCTCAAGTCCGACACCCGCCTCAAGATGCTGGAAGGCACCGAGGTGCGCACCGTCTTCTTTGCGATGGACACGAGCAGCGCCGAGTTGCGCGACGCCAGCATCAAGGGGCGCAACCCCTTCAAGGACAGGCGGGTGCGCGAGGCGCTGAACCTGGCCCTGGACCGCGAGGCCATCAAGCGCAGCATCATGCGCGGCCTCTCGGTACCGGCCGCGTTGATGGTGGCGCCGGGCGTCAACGGTTATGACGCCGGCCTCGATGCGCCGCTCAAGCCCGACCTCGACAAGGCCAGGAAGCTGCTCGCCGAGGCCGGCTACCCGCAGGGCTTCGAGCTGCCGCTGCGCTGCCCCAACAACCGCTACGTCAACGACGAGCAGATCTGCCAGGCGGCGGTGGCCATGTGGGCACGCATCGGCGTGCGGGCCCGTCTCGTCGCCCAGCCCATGAGCCTGCATGTCCAGGCCCTGGAGCGCTTCGAGTCGCCCTTCTATCTGATCGGCATCTCCATGCCCACCTATGACGCCCACCAGGGCCTGCAGGGCTGGGGCCACAGCGTGGACGCACGCGGCAACGGCGGCCAGAACTTCAGCCACCTGTCCGACCCGACGCTGGACAGCCTGGTGGAGCGCATCCAGTTCGAGCCCGACATCGCCCAGCGCAACGCCCTCATCCGCGAGGCCCTGCTGCGCGTGCGCGACGAGTACTACTTCATCCCCGTGCACCACCAGATCCGCCCCTGGGCCATGAAGCCCGGCGTGCAGACCCTGCATCGCTCGAACGACATGTTCGAGGCCCGCTTCACCGCCATCCGCTGAGGCCCATGAAACCGACCACCCTTTGGGCTGCCGCCTGGCTGGCCACCGCGCTGACCGCCTCGGCCAACCCGCTGCGCTGGGCGGCGCAGAACGACGTCCTGTCGCTGGACCCGCACGCCGCCAACCACGGCACCACCACGACGCTGACGGGCTATGCCTACGAAGGCCTGGTGCGGTACACCGAGAAGTTCGAGGTGGAGCCGGCGCTGGCGACGAGATGGACGGCGATCAGCCCCACCCAGATCCGCTTTGAACTGCGCCGCGGCGTCAAGTTCCACGAGGGCCAGTCCTTCAATGCCGACGACGTCGTCTACTCCTTCGCCCGCCTGCGTCATCCGGCCAGCAAGATGACCATCTTTGCCACCGGCATCAAGGAGGTGCGCAAGGTCGATGACTTCACGGTCGACCTGCTGCTGGACTCGCCCCAACCGGTGCTGCTGCGTAACCTGGTGTTCGTGCGCATGCTCAGCAAGGACTGGCTGATCAAGAACAAGTGCTAGAAGCCGCAGGAACTCAAGGACAAGGAAGAGACCTACTGCTCCCGCAATGCCAATGGCACGGGCCGCTTCAGGCTGGTGTCATGGCGCCCCGATCAGCAGCTGCAGTTCGCCGCCTTCCCCGGATGGTGGGACCAGCCCCGGGGCAATGTCAGCGTGCTGACCTATTTGCCCATCAAGCAGGATGCCACGCGCGTCGCCGCGCTGCTGTCCGGTGACATCGACCTGCTGACCGACCTGCCCCCTCAGGACGTGGCCAAGCTCAAGGCCGACCCGCGCCTGAAGGTCATCGACGGGCCGGAGAACCGGACCATCTTCTTTTTCATGGACCAGGGCAGCGACGAGATCCGGGACAGTTCGGTCAAGGGCCGCAACCCCTTCAAGGACAAACGGGTGCGGCAGGCGCTGAGCCTGGCACTGGACCGAGAGGCCATCAAGCGCAACTTGATGCGCGGCTATTCCGTGCCGGCCGGCCTGATGGTGGCGCCCGGCACGGCGGGCTGGACGGCGGAGCTCGACACCCCCATGCGGCCGGACGTCGCCCGCGCCAAGGCCCTGCTCACCGAAGCCGGCTACCCCGACGGCTTCGAAGTGCCTCTGCGCTGCCCCAACGACCGTTACGTGAACGACGAGGAAATCTGCCAGGCAGCGGTGGCCATGTGGGCCAAGATCGGCGTGCGCGCCAAGCTGACCGCCCAGCCCATGTCGCAGTTCACGCCGGCCCTGCAGGCCTTCGACCTGTCCTTCGGGCTCTATGGCTGGGGCGTCAACACCTTCGACGCGCAGTACACGCTGCAGGACATCGTGCACACCCGCACCGGCGGGCCGGATGGCAAGGGCAACTACTTCCGCCTCAGCGATGCCGGCGTGGACGCCCTGGTCCAGCAGATGCGCGGCGAGACCGATCCGGCCAAGCGCCTGGCCCAGATGCAGGAGGCGCTCAAGCGCACGCGTGACGAGGTGCTCTTCATCCCCCTGCACCACCAGGTCAGGCCCTGGGCCATGAAGGCCAATGTCAGCATTCCCCATGCCGCCAACGATGCGCCGCAGATGCGGCTGGCCACGGTGAAATGAGTCCGCCGCCGAGGCGATGATGCGCGAGTGAAACCACCCGTCATCAATTTCTCCACGCTGCAGGCGGCCGTCGAGATCGCCGCCACCCTCGCCTTCGCGCTGTCAGGCCTGCTGGCCGGCGCACGCAAGCAGCTCGACGTCGTCGGCCTGTGCGTCGTCGCCGGGCTGTCGGCCTTCGGTGGCGGCACGCTGCGCGACGTGCTGCTGGACCGCCGGCCCTTCTTCTGGGTCGAGCACGCCGACTGGCTGTGGGTGCTGATGGGGCTGTGCCTGGCGGCCATGCTGCTGATGCGCCGCCGCCACCTCGCGCTGACCGAGCGCGCCATCCAGTGGCCCGACGCGCTGGGCCTGGGCCTGTTCACCGCCAACGGCACGCTGGTGGCGCTGGATGCCGGCATGCCGGCCATCGTCGCCGTGCTGATGGGCGTCATCACCGCCGTCTTCGGCGGCGTGCTGCGCGACATCGTCTGCAACGAGATTCCCGCGGCCTTCCACGACCATCGCCCCTATGCGCTGTGCAGCTTCGTGGGCGGCTGGGTGCTGGTGGCTGCCGTGGCCCTGGACTGGCCGCAATGGGCCACCATCAGCGCCGCGGCCGCGACGGCCGTGCTGCTGCGCGGGCTGGCGCTGTGGACGGGATGGACGCTGCCGCACTGGCGCATCCACAAGCGCTGAGGCGATTCATCAAGCTTGATGACGTCGCCGGTCCCATGACAGGCATTGCACGGCCCGACGCCGGATAGTCACCCGGCGCAACACCGCGCGACCGCGATCACCCGCGTCAAGAGGTGAAGGGGCCATCGACATGGACATCAGAAAAGTCACGACGACGATGTTTGCGACGGTTGCGATGCTGGCGAGTTCAGCCGCGTTCGCCCAGGACTCCAGCTACAAGCCTGGCACCGTCTGGAACTTCTCGCACATCAAGATCGAGCCGGGTCAATTCGAGAACTACATGGACTTCCTGTCCAAGACCTGGAAGAAGGGCAACGAATGGGGCAAGAAGGAGGGCAACGTCGTCTCCTATCACGTCTTCGCCGTCAACAACCCGCGCGAAGGCGAACCCGACCTGATCCTGGCCATCGAGTCCAAGGACTACCTGAGCAACGCTCAGCAGCTCGACCTGCAGAAGAAGTTCGAGGCCTATATGGCGGCCGACACGCGCAAGATGGACGCGGCCTCCGGCGAGCGCAAGGTGATGCGCAAGCTGGCCGGCAGCATGGAAGTGCAGGAGCTGGTGTTGAAGTAAACCGGTGACGGCTTTGCAAGCAAAAAGGCCCCGCGCTGCGGGGCCTTGTCGTTTGGCAAGTCCGGGGCTTACCAGCCGATGGTGTAGGTCACCGTCGTCGGCGCCTGGGTGTGCAGCGAGGGGCTGAAGTCGCCCACGTCGTCGTAGGCGAAGCCGTAGGCCTTCTTGTTGATGCTGTGGTCATGCCAGAACTTGGCGAACCAGTTGCCCAGCGTGCCGGCGGGATAGTGGGCCGACTGGACGTACCAGTTGGCCGGCGTTTCCAGCACATGGCGGTTCAGCGCGGCGCAGATCTGGGCCTGGATCTGCAGCTGCGTGCCGATGTTGGTCGGGTTGCCGCTGGCATCGGCCAGCAGGCCGGCGCCCAGCAGCACGCTGGCGGTGTCGGGCTTGCCGTTGATGTAGAAGGTGCCGGCTGGCGAACCGCCCGTGAAGGTCCAGCGGTCACCGCTGATGCGGCCGCGGAAGGTGCCCAGGTTCTGCAGCGTGAAGACCAGGTCCTCGTTGCGATAGCGGGCCCAGACGGCGTCGATATAGGGCTGCAGGTAGCTGGCGTTGGCCGCACCCGGCTTGAAGGTGCCATGGGCCGGGGCAATGATGCGATACGGCGCGTACGGCGCCTGCGCCAGCGGCTGGAACGGTGCCGGCACTTCGGCCTGGTACTTGCTGAACAGCTGGTCACGCGTCTCGGTCAGCGCCTCACCGACGGTCTGGTCGTAGCCGCCCAGGCCTTGCACGCGCAGCTTCAGCGGAAAGCCGAAGTGGTCGACGCGCGTCGTGTTGATGAAGATGCCGGGGTCGGCCTGGCCCTGCGGGATGATGGCCATCTCGCCGAAGTCGAAGTTGACGTCGATGTTGGGATCGGTCGGGTTCTCGATGTTGGCACCGGCATAGCCGATGTTGCCGTTGCCGTCGACGACGACGCGGATGTACATCGGCGAGCCCACCGACATCAGCACGCGGGCCGAGTTCAGCGCCGGGATGGTGATGGAGCGCGTGTTGCTGAGCTTGTGGAAGTAGTTGGTGTAGGTGACACCGTTCTTGGTCAGCGCGCCGTTGTCGCTGGTGGACATGGGGATGAAGTTGCCCGCGGCGTCCACGCGTACGAACTTGCCGGTGCTCCAGTCCTTGCCGATGATGGCGAAATAGACTTGGTCGTCGGTCCAGCGGCCGCCCGTCTGGTTGACGATGTTGAAGGTCGTGCGGCCGTTCCACGTGCCCGAGGCCTGGCCGACCTTGTACGACGAGGCCAGGTCGTTGAAGGCGCGGTTGACGAGGTTGGGCTCGTTGGCCGTCAGCACCAGCGAAGCGCCGCCGTAGTTGATGTCGTTGTACAGCGTGACCTGGTAGCCGGACTGCACCTTGACGGACGAGATGCGGTCGTTCCAGGCCGAACCGATCCAGGTCGAATCGGCGCTGACGCACAGGCTCTCGCCGGCATAGTTGATGTCGGCGTAGAAGCAGATCGGGCCCGAGGCCTGGGTGTTGCCGTTGACGGTGTAGCTGAACTTCGGCGTGTCGTAGGCCGGCGTGCCGTTGTTGTAAGTGAACCAGTAGCCGATCACGTTGCCGCTGGCGACGGTGACCTTCTGCTCATAGCGGCCGTTGGCAGCCGTCATGCGGATGTTCTGCTGGGCGCCGTTGTTGACGGTGTAGTGGGCGTCGACCCAGGTGGTCGACACATTGGACTTGAACCAGATGGTGGCCGTGGTGCCGCTGACGTCCACGCCCTGGGTGTAGTCCTGGGCCAGGGCTGGGGTCGCGCCGAGCAGGCCGAGCACCAGCGCCAGCCAAGCGCCCATCAGGCGCAAGCAACGCAAAACAAGATTCACCTTTGTCTCCTTGCCCGCTCGTCGTGAGGATCGGCGGGTCGTTCGGGGTCCCAACGCTGGGAGGGCGCAAGCCCTTCCCTGGCCGGTGTCTCGACTGCAAGGACCTACTGCGCTCCCCGGCATGCAGCCGCTGCCGGGGTCAGGTCGCCATCGGAAAGCCGCTTGAAAGCGCTTTCAGATTTGTGCGGCATCCTCCCGGGAGAAGAGAGAAAGCGCTTTCATGGAAAACCCGTGCGAGACGTTTTCATGAGTCGCTCGCTTCAGGGACAGGAAACTCACCAAAGGAAACGGCCGCCCGAGAGCGGCCGTCGATGCAGAGACAGGAATTCAGTTCAAGGACAGGCGCGCGCGTGCCGCCATGTACTCGCGCTTCAGGCGCGCCACGAGTTCACCGGCAGGCACCACTTCCTTGACCGCACCAATGCCCTGGCCGCTGCCCCAGATGTCCTTCCAGGCCTTGGCCGCACTGCCGCCGAAGTTCATCTTGCTGGGGTCGCTCTCCGGCAGGTTCTCGGGGTCCAGGCCCGCCGCGACCACCGAGCCGCGCAGGTAGTTGCCATGCACGCCGGTGAAGAGGTTGCTGTAGACGATGTCGTCGCTGTTGCTGGCGACGATCATCTGCTTGTAGTCCTCGCTGGCCCGCGCCTCAACGGTGGCGATGAAGGCCGAGCCGATATAGGCCAGGTCGGCGCCCATGGCTTGCGCCGCCAGGATGGCATCGCCCGTGCCCATGGAGCCCGAGAGGGCCAGCGGGCCGTCGAACCATTCACGGATCTCATGGATCAGCGCGAACGGGCTCTTCACGCCCGCGTGGCCACCCGCACCCGCCGCCACCGCGATGAGGCCGTCGGCGCCCTTCTCGATGGCCTTCCTGGCGAACTTGTTGTTGATGATGTCGTGCAGCACGATGCCGCCCCAACCGTGCACGGCGGCGTTCACGTCCTCACGCGCACCCAGGCTCGTGATGACGATGGGCACCTTGTACTTGGCGCAGACCTGCATGTCGTGCTCGAGCCGCTCGTTGCTCTTGTGCACGATCTGGTTGATGGCGAAGGGCGCGGCGGGCTTGTCCGGGTTGGCGCGGTTGTAGGCGGCCAGCGTCTCGGTGATCTCGGCCAGCCATTCATCGAGCAGTTCGGCCGGGCGGGCGTTCAGCGCCGGCATGGAGCCGACGACGCCGGCCTTGCACTGCTCGATGACGAGCTTGGGGTTGCTGATGATGAACAGCGGCGAGCCGATGACCGGCAGCGGCAGGTTCTTCAGGATAGCGGGCAAAGCCAAGTCAGTCTCCTCAGAAGCTCTCAAGGGCCATGGCGGTCACGCTGTCAGCGCCGTCGACGATGGCGGCGCGCAGCGACGAAGTGCGCGGCAGGATGTGTTCTGCGTAGAAGCGCGCCGTCGTGATCTTGGCGGCCATGAATTCCTTGTCAGTCGCCAAGGCGTCTTCCGCGGCCATCAGGGCGCGCGCGAGTTGCCAGCCAGCGACGAGATTGCCCGCCAGCATCAGGTACGGCACCGAGCCGGCATAGGCGGCATTGGGGTTGCCCTTGGCTTCAGCCGCGATGAAGTCCACCACGGCGAGGAAGTCCTCACGCGAGGCGCGCAGGGCCTTGAGCACCGCCCGAGCAGCCACGCTGTCGCGCTGGGCCAGGGCTGCTTCGGTGACTTCGATCTGGCCCGCGATGCCGCGCGCCAGTTGGCCGCCGTCGCGCGAGGTCTTGCGGCCGACGAGATCGTTGGCCTGGATGGCCGTCGTGCCTTCGTAGATGGTCAGGATCTTGGCGTCGCGGTAGTACTGGGCCGCGCCGGTCTCCTCGATGAAGCCCATGCCGCCGTGCACCTGCACGCCGAGCGACGTGACCTCCAGGCTCATCTCGGTGCTGTAACCCTTCACCAGCGGCACCATGAAGTCGTAGAAGGCCTGGTTCTGCTTGCGGGCCTCGGCGTCGGGGTGATGGTGAGCCGCGTCGAAAGCCGCAGCGGCCGTGCTCGCCATCGCGCGGCAGCCCTCCGTCAGCGAGCGCATCGTCATCAGCATGCGGCGCACATCGGGGTGGTGAATGATGGCGGCGCTGCCGGCCACCGAACCGTCCACCGGGCGCGACTGCACGCGGTCCTTGGCATAGGCCACGGCCTTCTGGTATGCGCGGTCGGCGATGGCGATGCCCTGCAGGCCGACGCCGTAGCGGGCCGCGTTCATCATGATGAACATGTACTCCAGGCCGCGGTTCTCCTGGCCGATCAAGGTGCCGATGGCGCCGCCGTGGTCGCCGAACTGCAGCACCGCCGTCGGGCTGGCCTTGATGCCCATCTTGTGCTCGATGGACACGCAGTGGGCGTCGTTGCGGGCGCCCAAGGATCCGTCGGCATTCACCATGAACTTCGGCACCAGGAACAGGCTGATGCCCTTCACGCCCTCCGGCGCCCCGGCCACGCGGGCCAGCACGAGGTGGACGATGTTCTCGGCCATGTCGTGTTCGCCGTAGGTGATGAAGATCTTGGTGCCGAAGATCTTGTACGTGCCGTCACCCACGGGCTCGGCGCGCGTGCGCACCAGGGCCAGGTCGGAGCCGGCCTGCGGCTCGGTCAAATTCATCGTGCCCGTCCACGAGCCGTCCAGCAGCTTGGGGATGTAGACACTGCGCTGCTCGTCGCTACCCGCCGTCAACAGAGCCTCGACGGCGCCGTCGGTCAGCAGCGGGCACAGCGCGAAGCTCATGTTGGCCGACTGCAGCATCTCGTTGCAGGCCGCCGCTATCGTCTTGGGCGCGCCCTGGCCGCCGAACTCGGTCGGATGCACCAGGCCCTGCCAGCCGCCCTCACCGTAGGCGCGGAAAGCCTCCTTGAAACCGGGCGTGGTCGTGACGACGCCGTCCTTCCAGCTCGACGGGTTCTTGTCGCCCTCGAAGTTCAGCGGCGCGATGACGTCCTGCGTCAGCTTGGCGCACTCCTCCAGCACGGCGCCGGCCGTGTCCAGGCCGAAGTCGGCGAAGGCGGGGACTTGTTGGGTCAGGGTCTCCAGGCCAGCGAGGTGCTGGATGTTGAAGAGCATGTCCTTGACGGGGGCTTGGTAACTCATTTGTTCCTCCAGGCGGAGACAAAAAGGGCGCCGCGACAGACGAAGTCGGGGCGCCCGGGGTGCGGTCGGCGCTCGGGTTTACAGCGCGTTGACGAGTTCCGGCACGGCCGTGAACAGGTCGGCTTCGAGGCCGTAGTCGGCCACCGAGAAGATGGGGGCTTCCGGATCCTTGTTGATGGCCACGATCACCTTGGAGTCCTTCATGCCGGCCAGATGCTGGATGGCGCCGGAGATGCCGCAGGCCACATACAGCTGGGGCGCAACGATCTTGCCGGTCTGGCCGACCTGCCAGTCGTTGGGCGCGTAGCCGGCGTCCACGGCGGCGCGCGAGGCACCCAGGGCGGCGCCCAGCTTGTCGGCCAGCGGCGTCAACACTTCCATGAACTTGTCGTTCGAGCCCAGGGCACGGCCGCCGGACACGATGATCTTGGCGGCGGTCAGCTCGGGGCGGTCGCTCTTGGTGACCTCACGGCCCACAAAGCTGCTCTTGCCAGAGTCGGCGGCAGCCGTAGCGGATTCAACAGCGGCCGAGCCACCGGTGGCGGCTGCCGGGTCGAAGCCGGTCGTGCGCACGGTGATGACCTTGGTGGCATCGGCGCTTTGCACGGTGGCGATGGCGTTGCCGGCGTAGATCGGGCGCTCGAAGGTGTCGGCGCTGACGACCTTGGTGATGTCGCTGATCTGGCCCACGTCCAGCAGGGCGGCGACGCGCGGGGCGACGTTCTTGCCGGCAGCGGTGGCGGGGAAGAGGATGTGGCTGTAGCCCGAAGCCAGCGCGATGACTTGCGCGGCGACGTTCTCGGCCAGGCCTTCGGCCAGCGTGGCGGCGTCGGCGTGCAGGACCTTGGCGACACCGGCGATCTGTGCGGCGGCCGCAGCGGCGGCACCAGCGTTGTGGCCGGCCACCAGCACGTGCACGTCGCCGCCCAGGGCGGCAGCGGCGGTGACGGTGTTCAGGGTGGCGGCCTTCAGGGTGCCGTGGTCGTGTTCAGCAATGACGAGTGCGGTCATCTCAATTTTTCCTAGTCAGTTGAGGACAGAGCTGGCGGCTGCGCCGCTGCGGTCTGTCCCGCAAAGTTCTCAGATGGCTTAGATGACCTTGGCTTCGGTCTTGAGCTTGGTAACGAGGGTCGCCACATCAGGCACCTTCACGCCAGCGCCACGCCTGGGCGGCTCGCTGACCTTCAGCGTCTTGATGCGCGGCGAGACATCCACACCCAGATCGGCCGGCTTGACGATGTCGAGCTGCTTCTTCTTGGCCTTCATGATGTTGGGCAAGGTGACGTAGCGCGGCTCGTTCAGGCGCAGGTCGGTCGTCACGACGGCCGGCAGGCTCAGGGACACGGTCTCGAGGCCGCCATCCACTTCACGGGTCACGTTGACCTTGTCGCCGGCCACTTCCACCTTGGAGGCGAAGGTGCCCTGCGGCATGCCGGTCAGCGCGGCCAGCATCTGGCCGGTCTGGTTGCAATCGTCATCGATGGCCTGCTTGCCGAGGATGACGAGCGAGGGGCCTTCCTTGTCGACCAGGGCCTTCAGCAGCTTGGCGACGGCCAGGGGCTGCAGCTCGAGGTCGGCAGGGGTTTCGACCAGGATGGCACGGTCGGCGCCGATGGCCATGGCGGTGCGCAGGGTTTCCTGGCACTGGGTGACGCCGCAGGACACGGCGATCACCTCGGTAACAGCGCCCTTCTCCTTCAGGCGCACCGCCTCTTCGACGGCGATCTCGTCGAAGGGGTTCATCGACATCTTGACGTTGGCGATATCAACGCCCGTGCCGTCGCTCTTCACGCGCACCTTGACGTTGTAGTCGACGACACGTTTGACAGGGACCAAGACCTTCATCGAAAACTCCAGCTCGAATTGACGTAAACGTTAATCAGATTCTAAGGGGCGCTCCTCGGGGGAGCCGGGCTTAAAAAAGCACGATCGTTCGATTCTAGCCAGACCCTTGTTGGCGGTGGACGAAGCTTTTCTGGAGAGGCCTCTCGAAAACGTGAAGCTAGACTGCTTTTGCTCATGCAGATTGATGATCCCCACCCGCGCCGCGAGATCGGCGTCTTCGACTCCGGTGTCGGCGGCTTCACCGTGCTGCGCGAACTGCGCACGCTACTGCCCTCCGCGCGTCTGCGCTACCTCGCCGACACGGCCTACGCCCCCTATGGCAATCGCAGCCCCGACGAGATCCGGGCGCGCAGCGTCGCCATCACCGAGCACTTGGTCGAAAAAGGCGCCGAGCTCATCGTCGTCGCCTGCAATACAGCCACGGCCCACGCCATCGAAGCCTTGCGTGCGCGCTGGCCCGCCCTGCCCTTCGTCGGCACCGAGCCTGGCATCAAGCCCGCCGTGGCGGCGACACGCAATGGCCGCATCGGCCTGCTGGCCACGCCCTCCACCGCCGCGAGCACCAGACTGCGGGCGCTGATCGACAGGCATATCGGCGACCGGCAGGTCGTCGTGCAGGGCTGCGCCGGCGTCGTCGATCGCATCGAGGCGGGCGACCTGGACAGCGCCGAGTTGCAGGCCCTCGTCGACCGCTATTGCGCGCCCATGCGCGCTGCAGGCATAGACACAGCCCTGCTGGGCTGCACCCACTATCCCTTCATCGAGCCGCTATGGCGGGCTGCACTGGGTCCTGAGGTCGAGTTGCTGCGCATCGAGACCGCCGTCGCGCGTCGGGCGCTCAGCCTGTGGACGCCCAGGGAAGGCGACATCCCTGCACTGGACATCGAGACCAGTGGCGATCCCGTGGCCCTGCAGCGCTGGATCGGCCGCGTGCTGGGCTGGCAGGACACCGCCGTACAGGCCTGGCAGCCGCAAAGCAAAACGGCCAGCAGCTGCTGACCGTTGAGTGGTGCGCGGGACGGGACTTGAACCCGTACGTCCCTTTCGAGACGGCGGATTTTAAGTCCGCTATCCGGGCCTTTCGACGCACCTGGCCGCATCCGGCGCTTTGGGTAAGATGGACACATTATCATTGTTGTGCCCGCGGCCGGCGTGGCGAAATCGGTATACGCAAGGGACTTAAAATCCCTCCTCCTCACGGAGATGCGGGTTCAAGTCCCGCCGCCGGCACCACAGCGGGCACGCGCATCGCGCAATGCCCAACCTGGATCGGCCTGGCGTCCACACGCTTCCCCTCCTTCGGCTGACCTCTGTCCGGAGCACCCCTGGCGCGGGCTGCTTGCCTGTCGATCACCGCCACGACGGGAAGCACGTCAAGTATTGGCGCGAGCCCACCAAGCCCAGTGCTACGCGCTGGACAGAATTCCGTTCGTTCCCGCTTGTTGTCGACAGTGCCGGTGCGCCGTGGCCGGCAGCCTGCATGTGGTTGCTGGACAAAGCGCAAGCCAAGCCAATGGGCGTCAGTTCTCTTAAGCCCGTGGCCCAAGATCTGGCCGCTTACAAGACCTTCCTCGATGAGCTGGCTCTTGAGTGGGACGACTTCTCCGCTGTCGAGAAGTACGCCCGTCCCACCTACCTGTACCGAAATCATCTTCATGCCCAGCTCAACTCGGGCGAACTGAAGAAGTCGACCGCGTCGAGACGCATGTCGACCGTCATCAGCTTCTATCGCTTTCTCATGCGCAATCCGCTGATGCGGTTCTCACCTGCCAACGACCCGTGGGTTGAGACGGAGGTGGGCATCGAGTATCGGGACGGCAAAGGCTTCAAGCAGGTGGCGTCCGTCTTGACCACGGACGTGTCCATCAAGGCACCCACCTATCAGGATGCGTGGGACGAAACCATCCACGACGGAGGCAAGCTGCGCCCGCTGCCCGTGTCAGAGCAGACGGCGCTGGTGGCCGCCTTGAAGGAACTAGGCAACATCGAATACGAGCTGATGCACTACATCGCTCTCCTCACTGGTGCACGCGAGATGACCGTCCTTACGCTTCGGCTCCGAGACGTGATGCGCCCAGCGGACCAGATTCCGCAGTGGTCGCACAAGATTCGATGCGGCCCCGGCACGGGAATTGACACCAAGGGGAATGCCACTGATGTGTATCTCTCGATGCCGCGACAGCTCTATGAAATGCTGCATGCCTACGCGGTGTCAGACCGCGCCATGCACAGGCGAGCCAAGACGGCCAGAGGCGAAGACCCCAGCAACTATCTGTTCCTGACCCAGCGGGGCCAGCCCTACTACGAGTCCAAAGATGACCGCAATGCGGTGCGCGACTCCGATTCCCCGCTGCGACGCTCTGCGCTTAGCGGAAGGCCACTGCGCAAGTTCATCGAGCAAAGCGTCATCCCCCTTGTGCGCAAGACCCAACCAAAGTTCAAGTACCGATTCCATGACCTGAGGGCCACCTTCGGCATGAACTGGGTCGACTATCAGATGCTTCAGGCCGGCCCTGAGGGGTTCGCAAAACACTACGCCTGGGCCCGGGACCAGCTTAGAAAGCTGATGTGGCACAGGAGCCCTCTTACCACTGACAAGTACCTGGAGTACCGCGAGCACATGCATCACCTCGAGCTGGCGCAGCAAGGCTGGAGCAATCACCTGGTCGAACTGATTCAGGGAACCAAGTGAGTCCGTCAAGCACAGCGCTAGCAGCCAGCTGGCAACGGTGCACGCCCACCTACGTCAAGACGCTCCCGGTTCTCGACTTCCCGTTCAGCACGGCGCCGGACATCTATGTTCCAGCCAACACTGTGCTGCGACTCACAGATGGGAGCCAGGTTTACTCTTTTCAGTGGTGCTACCTCCGACGTGAAGGTGAAGGACGCGGCGTCCTCAAGTGCTTCGATGCCAGCTCGCTCTCCGAGGCAAGGGTCAAGGCAATTTCTCCGGCCTTGGAGCGCCTGTCGAAATCGTTCCTCTTCAACAACGCCAGGCCCAGGACTATCGAGCGCTCATTGCACGAGCTGGGCTTCCTGCTCTCTTGGGCTGACCAACCTCAGCACGCGGGACGCTTCGAGGCGCTGCTGAGTGATCCGAGCGTCGGCTTGGAAGCGCTGAAGGGCTATCACACGTACCTCCGCAACCAGCTGCAAAACCATAAGCTCACCTCGAGCACCGCCAGCGATAGAGACCTAGGTGCCATCGCGTGTCTGTCGGAGATTCATGGCCGCGTCTACAAAGACCACATTGAGCCGTTGCCGCGTATCAGGGGCGAAGGAACGGATGCACCGGACGCTCAAGCGGTGGGCGCGTTCAGCTCGACGCTCCAGGCCGTGTTCGATTCCGCAGCTGGGATAGTTTTGGGCGAACGCCACATGGCACCTGAGCGGTTGCTGCGAGTCTCCGCCTCTGATGACTCTAAGGTGGTCGGCCTACGAGCTAGTTACGGCCCGCTGCGGCTCATGGAGCTCGCCTGTGTGAGCTTCGCCGGCTTGGTATTCGTCGACTCCGGCGCGAACTTGTCGGTTCTCAAGGAGTATGAGGAGCCGGAGGATTTGGAGGACCAACTGGCGGAGCCCGACCGCATCAACCTCACGCAAAAGGCAGTGAAGTTTCGCGCTGGCGGTAGAGCAGTGGAGGTTCATCTGTCTGCCACCACGATGACCCGCCTGAAGACATTCCTGCGGGTGAGGCAAACACTTGTGGTCTCGCTGGGAGGCGGTGACATCGCACCCATGTTTGTGCAATGCAACTACAAGAAGTTGAAAGGTGAACCCACTTCCATCTGTGCGCTCGACCAAAGCTTCCTACTTCATCTCAGGCGGAAGGTCGTCCGTGCGGGAGCAAGCCTGCCTAGCGTTACTTTGCGCCAGCTACGCGCCTACAAGCAGCAGGACTTGGTTAGAAAGGCCCCAGTTGCAGTGGCAGCGAAGATCATGGGCCACAGCGTCAAAACCGCCGTCGCGGCCTACTGCAAAGCCCAGGAGGCTACGCGGCAAGGTGAGATGACCGCGTTCCTTGGCTCGCTTGAAAAAACTGTTCTGGCGACTTCTGAGGACCTTCCAGCGCGGTCGCAAACGAAGGTCATCCCCATCGGCATTTGCGTTGACCATGGGAAACCGTCACCTCCCGATTCGTCGGCCGCCGTCGCGCCGGACTGCAACAAGGTGGAAGGATGTTTCTTCTGCAGCAACTACCGCCTTCACGCGGACGCGGAGGATATGAGGAAGCTGATGTCGTGTCGCCGGGTGCTGAAGCACATCGTCCCTTTGAACGCGGACTCTGTTAAGGCCGAGCGGCTTTACACCGCCGTCGTGGATCGCGTCAACGCGCTGCTCGGGGAGCTCAAACTGCGCAAACCCCAGGCCTATGAGGCCGTACGCGCGGAGGTCGAAGAGCGCGGCCAGCTCACCCATTACTGGGCCCGCAAGCTCCAGCAACTGCATCTGCTGGGCATGTTGCCTGCGTCGACTGGACAGTAGGCCGAACTGCATATGAACATTTCAACTCTCGCCCGTACCGCCCCTGCTATCCCTGATGAAGACACACGCCAGTCGTTCTTCCCTGCAGATCTGCCGGTGTGCTACGACACGGCCGGTGGTGTGGCCTCATGTTTCGGCGACCGCTCATGGAATTTGAGCAGCATGAGCACCGATGGCACGGCGGCTATAACGCTGTACTTCTACGAGCCGGAAGGCGCACCGGCGTCGGGCCTTAAATGGCTCATTCGCGAGCAGCACAAGGCTCTTATGTGGCTGCACATGGACGCAGGCAGGACGAGAGCCTGGCCCACGCTGCTGAACACAAACTTTGCCTTGAACGCTTGGTGCGAAATGGCCGCCGACAAGGGTGTAGACCTCTACACCCTGCTGACCACTTTGGAGTGTGTCACGGAGGGCGCGAAAACCATGAATACGCAGTACCTGGCCGTGTCGTCCGCTGCGCTAAAAACCCTGTGGCGCCACCGTAGGCAGTTGGGCGCGCCTGCGGACATTCAGCTACAGATCCTTCGAGCCGCCTTGAATGAGGAGTTCAGGAGTCGTCCCGACACAAAGCAAACGCCACTCATCCCGTCTCGCGTGTACTGCGCCATCCTGGCCGCGCTTGGCGACCGCATGAGCGTCATCGAGCAGGAGCTCGACACGCTGCTCGACTGCTATGCCAAAGAACGAGCTGTATCGCGCAACACCCAGGATCTGACATCAAACCAGCGCGAATACATGCGCGTCAAAACCCTCGCCGATGTAGCGGACCAGATGAAAGGGTTGGGCTACGTACCGGGCCCTGGCAAGGCGCTCGACAACTTCATTTTGGCGCGCCTCGTCGAGCATCAAATGGCCTTGATGCTCGTGGTGGCAGCCTACACCGGCATGCGCATTGGCGAGGTGTCCATCCTGCCGCTCGAAAACGTCTTGGAGGAGTTTGAGCAGATGGGTTCGACGCACTATGAACTTCAGGGCTTCACTCATAAGTTGCATAGGGGGGTCAAGCGCCCGACGGCCTGGATAACGAGCCACCAGGGCGCCCGTGCTGTGCGTCTCGCTCAACGCATTGCTCTAGCGATTGAACAGCAACGCGGCAAGCCCCCCAAGGCCGGACAGCGAGCCCTGCTGTTCCCGTCTACGCAGAACCCCTACAGAGCAATGTCAAACGGGCCCCTCAATCGATCCTTATCCCTTCTCAGAGGAGTCATCTGCCCAGTCATCGAGCAGTCTGACATCGATGAGCTTGACCGTCTTGAACTTGCTCGTGGATGGGCCCGCGACGACATCGTGGTCAGCAAGCGCTGGCCCCTTGCGTTCCACCAGCTGCGTCGCAGCCTGGCGGTGTATGCACACCGATCGGGCATGGTCAGTCTGCCAGCGCTCAAGGCGCAGCTGCAGCACATCATCGAGGAGATGTCTGCTTACTACGCCGACGGGTTCTCCAGGGCTGTCAACCTGGTGTTCGACAAGGAGCACTTCTCGCATGAATGGAGGGCTGCCAAGGCCGAGAGCAGCTACTTTTCCTACGCCTTCGGCGTGCTCTTCTCGGATCAAGACTTGCTCGGCCAGGGCGCACAGCGCATGGCCAGCACCGTTGAATCTCGCAGCCGGCAGGACACGCTGCGCCTATTCGAGGAGAACAAGGTCGCCTACTGCGAGACCCCGCTGGGTGGCTGCGTGTCGACAGAAGCGTGCAAGACTGATCCTCTGGAACCCATACCGTTCGACTGCCTGGAAACCAACTGCGTAAACCTCGTGGTCTTCCGCAAGCGACTGGACCACGTCATCAAGTTCCAGGAAGTGGCGGTGGCAGCTCTGGAGAGAGACGAAGAAGGAAGCGTTGAGCATCGATTGGAAGCCCGTCACCTCGAAGTGCTCCTCAAGGCAAGCAATCGCCTCCAAGGAGCTCAGTGATGGCCGCGAAGATCCAAGTCGACAAGTACCTCGAGGCCTTAGAGCGCCTCAAAGCTCGCGGGGAGCCCATCAACAACGATGCGGTGGCTAAGGAAGCCGGTTCAGGCAAGGGAAGCATCAAGAAGTCCAGGCCGGGCTATGCGGCGCTCATCGCCGCTATCGATCAGGCCGCGTTGGACCAGAAACAAGCCAAAGCTGCAGCCGATCCCATACCTCAACTGCGCCAGCAGCTTGCCACGCTGCAGCAACGGCTCGACAGCTCTCTTGAACGAGAGATGTCTTTACTCAATGAGGTTTACTACCTTCGAGAGGAGAACCGGCAACTCAAGCAGGGGCGCCTGGCCGTCGTGTCTGAGCGAAGCCGCTAGTCGAGTATTTGCAGTGCAGGGTTATCCACGGGCGGCGTGGCGCATGCCACGCAGACGCCGCCGGTGGGTAACCCGTGTTAGCGCGACCCGGCGGTGGACACATGGGCGTCCTTAACCCTATCAACTGTTCACAAGACGCAAGACTCTGATGGACACAACAGACTGCGCTAAGTTGTTGATTTTTGCCAAATCCGATGTGTCCACTTTGCGTGAAGCCCCGAATAAGACGGTGCGTTTACCGATTTCGCCACCCGCGCGGCGGGCTGGATTATCCGGGGGCCGCGCAAAAGAAAACGGGAGATTCGACATCATCGAATCTCCCGTGAGTTTGGAGCGGGTAACGAGGCTCGAACTCGTGACCTCAACCTTGGCAAGGTTGCGCTCTACCAACTGAGCTACACCCGCGCATTTCGAACAGCCTTGCGACTGAACATCGGTGCGACCGATTTTTTGGAGCGGGTAACGAGGCTCGAACTCGTGACCTCAACCTTGGCAAGGTTGCGCTCTACCAACTGAGCTACACCCGCAC
>NZ_JBYSZK010000014.1:87502-180861 GCF_058787015.1 Roseateles sp. FW305-36
TGGAGCGGGTAACGAGGCTCGAACTCGTGACCTCAACCTTGGCAAGGTTGCGCTCTACCAACTGAGCTACACCCGCATGGTGCGTTTTGGAGGCGCGATCCGGAGTCGAACCGGACTAACCGGATTTGCAATCCGGGGCATAACCGCTTTGCTATCGCGCCGCCGTAAACCCAAATCAAAGTCGTTGGTGCGACTTTGACGAAAAAGGGAAGCCGGGGCTTCCCTTTTGAAAAACTGGAGCGGGTAACGAGGCTCGAACTCGTGACCTCAACCTTGGCAAGGTTGCGCTCTACCAACTGAGCTACACCCGCATTGCCGGCGCAATTTCTTGCGCTTTGCAATTTCGCCGAATCGTTTGGATTTCTCTTAGCGATCTAGCGAAGCTGGCATTGTAATCCAATTTTTGGTCGGATGACAAGCCAGCTGCACTTCTTCAGTGAGGGACCGCCGAGCTCTTGGCGGCACCGTCTTCCGGCTTGGCCGCGGCGACGGGGACTTCCTCGTCGGGCAGCGGCGTCGGCACGGATTCCAGGGCCACCTCGAGCACGCGCTCGATCCAGCGCACCGGCACGATCTCGAGCTGGTTCTTCACGTTCTCCGGAATGTCCTGCAGGTCCTTGACGTTCTCTTCCGGGATCATCACGGTCTTGATGCCGCCGCGGTGGGCCGCGAGCAGCTTCTCCTTCAGGCCACCGATGGCGGTCACTTCACCGCGCAGCGTGATCTCGCCGGTCATGGCGACATCGGCACGCACCGGGATGCCGGTCAGTGCAGACACGAAGGCAGTGGTCATGGCCGCACCCGCGCTCGGGCCGTCCTTGGGCGTGGCGCCATCGGGCACGTGGACGTGCACGTCGCGCTTCTCGAAGACCTCGTCCTTGATGCCCAGGCGGCGGGCGCGCGAGCGCACCACCGTACGAGCCGCCTCGACGGACTCCTTCATCACGTCGCCCAGCGAGCCGGTGCGGATGATGTTGCCCTTGCCCGGCATCGCGGTGGCTTCGATGGTCAGCAGATCGCCGCCCACTTCCGTCCATGCGAGGCCGACGACCTGGCCAACCTGGTTCTTCTTCTCGGCACGACCGAAGTCGTACTTGCGCACGCCCAGGAAGTCGTTGAGGTTGTCCTCGGTGACCGTGACCTTGCCTTCGTAGGTCTTGAGCTGCAGGCCCTTGACCACCTTGCGGCAGATCTTGGACATCTCGCGTTCGAGCGAGCGCACGCCGGCTTCCCGCGTGTAGTAGCGGATGATGCCGCGCACGGCGGACTCGGTGACTTCCAGCTCTTCGTCCAGCACGCCGTTGTTCTTGCGTTGCTTGGGCAGCAGATAGGTCTGGGCGATGTTGACCTTCTCGTCCTCTGTGTAGCCCGACAGGCGGATGACTTCCATGCGGTCCAGCAGGGCCGGCGGGATGTTCATCGAGTTGGACGTGGCCACAAACATCACATCGGACAGGTCGAAGTCGACCTCGATGTAGTGGTCACCGAAGGTGTGGTTCTGCTCGGGGTCCAGCACCTCCAGCAGCGCCGACGACGGATCGCCGCGGAAGTCCATGCCCAGCTTGTCGATCTCGTCGAGCAGGAACAGCGGATTGCGCGTACCGACCTTGGTCAGCGACTGCAGCACCTTGCCCGGCATGGAGCCGATGTAGGTGCGGCGGTGGCCGCGGATCTCGGCTTCATCGCGCACGCCACCCAGGGCCATGCGGATGAACTTGCGGCCGGTGGCGCGGGCCACGCTCTGGCCGAGCGAGGTCTTGCCGACGCCCGGGGGGCCGACCAGGCACAGGATGGGCGCCTTGACCTTCTCGACGCGCTGCTGCACCGCGAGATATTCAAGGATGCGGTCCTTGACCTTCTCGAGGCCGTAGTGGTCTTCGTTCAGCACGTCCTCGGCATTCTTGAGGTCGTGCTTGATCTTGGTCTTCTTGCTCCAGGGCAGGTTGACCAGGGTGTCGATGTAGTTGCGCACCACCGTGGCTTCGGCGGACATGGGCGACATCAGCTTGAGCTTCTTGAGCTCGGCGTCGGCCTTCTTGCGCGCTTCCTTGGGCATGCGGGCCGCGAGGATCTTCTTCTCGAGCTCCTCCATGTCGGCGCCTTCTTCGCCGTCACCCAGTTCCTTCTGGATGGCCTTGACCTGCTCGTTCAGGTAGTACTCGCGCTGGCTCTTCTCCATCTGGCGCTTGACGCGGCCACGGATGCGCTTTTCGACCTGCAGGATGTCGACCTCGTGCTCGAGCAGGTCGAGCAGCTTCTCCAGGCGCTTGGCCACTTCGGCCAGGTCCAGCACGGCCTGCTTGGCGTCGAGCTTGAGCGGCAGGTGGGCGGCGATGGTATCGGCCAGGCGGCCCGGATCGTCGATGCCGCCGATGGACGTGAGGATCTCGGGCGGGATCTTCTTGTTGAGCTTGACGTACTGGTCGAACTGCTGCGTCACGGCGCGGCGCAGGGCCTCGACTTCGGGGGCGTGCTCGGTCTCGGGCGGGATGGGCGTGACTTCGGCGACGAAGTGCTCTCCCGGCTCGGTGATGGAGCTGGTGGTGGCGCGCTGCAGGCCCTCGACCAGCACCTTCACGGTGCCGTCGGGC
The DNA here is from genome assembly GCF_058787015.1 of Roseateles sp. FW305-36. Lineage (NCBI taxonomy): Bacteria > Pseudomonadati > Pseudomonadota > Betaproteobacteria > Burkholderiales > Sphaerotilaceae > Roseateles > Roseateles sp. FW305-36. The sequence continues at coordinate 90,094 of NZ_JBYSZK010000014.1, forward strand.
AGCTTGAGCATCTGCAGGATGCTGGAGACGCAGCCGACCTCGAACATGTCTTCGGGCTTGGGCTCGTCCTTGCCGGCGGCCTTCTGGGCGACCAGCATGATCTGACGGCCCGCTTCCATCGCAGCTTCCAGGGCCTTGATGGACTTGGGACGCCCGACGAACAGCGGGATGACCATGTGCGGGAAGACGACGACGTCACGCAGCGGCAGCAGCGGCAGCGTGATGGGATCGGCGGGGAGGATGGGATGTCCGGACATGAAGACCTCTCTTTCTCAGGCCGATATCGGGCCTGAGGGGGCGATTGCAAGTTGAGGGCTCAGTGGCGGTTTACGCGCTGGCCTTTTGTTCGCGGTAAACCAGCAAGGGACGTGCCGACGCGTCCTCGATGTTGTGCTCGTCCAGCACGACCTTCTCGACGCCTTCCAGCGCCGGCAGGTCGAACATGGTGTCGATCAGGGACTGCTCCATGATGGATCGCAGGCCGCGCGCACCGGTCTTGCGGGCCAGCGCCTTGCGGGCGATGGCGGCCAGGGCCGGCTTGCGGATCTCGAGCTCAACGCCGTCCATCTCGAACAGCTGCTGATACTGCTTGACCAGGGCGTTCTTGGGCTCGGTCAGGATCTGCACCAGCGCGTCCTCGGTCAGCTCGCCCAGCGTCGCGACGACGGGCAGGCGGCCGACCAATTCGGGGATGAGGCCGAACTTGATGATGTCCTCGGGTTCGCACTCGCGAAAGACCTCGCCGACGCGCTTGTCGGACTTGCTCTTCACGGTTGCACCGAAGCCGATGCCGGACTTCTCGCTGCGGTTCTGGATGACCTTCTCCAGGCCGTCGAAGGCGCCGCCGCAGATGAACAGGATGTTGGTCGTGTCGATCTGCAGGAAGTCCTGGTTGGGGTGCTTGCGGCCACCCTGCGGAGGTACCGAGGCCATCGTGCCTTCGACGAGCTTGAGCAGGGCCTGCTGCACGCCCTCGCCCGACACGTCGCGGGTGATGGAGGGGTTGTCGGCCTTGCGCGAGATCTTGTCGATCTCGTCGATGTAGACGATGCCGCGCTGCGCACGCTCGACGTCGTAATTGCAGTTCTGCAGCAGCTTCTGGATGATGTTCTCGACGTCCTCGCCGACATAGCCCGCTTCGGTCAGCGTCGTCGCATCGGCGATCACGAAGGGCACGTTCAACAGGCGCGCCAGCGTCTGGGCCAGCAACGTCTTGCCGGAGCCGGTGGGGCCGATCAGCAGGATGTTGCTCTTGGAGAGCTCGACCGAATCCTTGGTCGTGCTCATGTGGCGCAGGCGCTTGTAGTGGTTGTAGACCGCGACGGCCAGCGTGCGCTTGGCCACGTCCTGGCCGATGACGTATTGATCGAGGCTGGCCTTGATCTCGCTCGGCACGGGCAGATCGGACTTGCCGGCACGCGCGGCAGGCGCCGGCGCCGGGATCTCGTCACGGACGATGTCGTTGCACAGCTCGATGCACTCGTCGCAGATGAAAACCGAGGGTCCGGCGATCAGCTTTTTGACTTCATGCTGGCTCTTGCCACAAAACGAGCAGTACAGAACTTTTTCGCTGGAGGTGCCTTTTTTGTCGGCCATTGGGTCTGCTCGGGAAAGCCGTTGAACAGGCGAGGTGCCTGAATGATGATAGTCCAAACGATCTCGGGGCCCTTGTAGGGATAAGGGCCCCGATTTCGCAGCGAATCCGGGGCTGGTTACAGCCCCTCACGTACCCGATCGATCAAGGCCGGTGTTCCAGCACCTGGTCGATCAGGCCATAGCCCTGGGCCTCGGCCGCGGACATGAAATAGTCGCGTTCGGTATCCGACTGGATTTTCTCCAGCGTCTGGCCGCTGCGCTCGGCCAGGATGCGATTCAGGGTCTCGCGAGTCTTCAGGATTTCACGCGCATGGATTTCAATATCCGTGGCCTGGCCCTGGGCGCCGCCCAGCGGCTGGTGAATCATCACCTTGGCATTGGGCAGGGAGAAGCGCTTGCCCTTGGCGCCGGCCGCCAGCAGGAAGGCGCCCATGCTGGCCGCCATGCCCATGCACAGCGTCGAGACTTCGGGCTTGATGAACTGCATGGTGTCGAAGATCGACATGCCGGCCGACACGCTGCCGCCGGGGCTGTTGATGTAGAGCGAGATCTCCTTGTCGGGGTTCTCGCTTTCCAGGAACAGCAGTTGGGCGACGACGAGGTTGGCCACCGCATCATTGACCGGGCCGACCAGGAAGACGATGCGCTCGCGCAGCAGTCGCGAATAGATGTCGTAGGCGCGCTCGCCTCGGCCGGACGTTTCGATGACCATGGGCACCAGGCCCAGGTTGGTGGTGTCGAGAGCGCTCATTCAGGTCCTTGAAATCAGATTCAGCTTCAGCCGTTATGGGGGCGGATTATGAGGTTGCAAGCAAAAGGGCGCCGAGCCTCGCGGCACGGCGCCCTTGCCTGAGCCAGGGGCTATCAGTTGCCGGCGGCCATCAGCTCGTCGAACGGCAGGGCCTTGTCGGTCACCTTGGCCGTGGTCAGCACGAAGTCCGTGACGTTGTTCTCGACACAGACGGCCTCGACTTCGGCCATGCGCTCGCGGTCGCTCAGGTACCAGCGCATCACTTCAGCGGGCTTCTCGTAGCTCTGCGACAGCTCTTCGATGTGCGACTGCAGCTGGGCCGGCTTGGCCTGCAGGTTGTTGGCGCGCACCAGTTCGGAGACCACCAGGCCCAGGCGCACGCGGCGCTCGGCTTGGGGCTTGAAGATGTCCGTCGGGATCTCGGCCTTGTCGGCGTCCTTCACGCCACGCTTCTTCAGGTCTTCGCGGGCCTGCTCGACCATGCGGGCGGCTTCGCCCTCGATCAGCGCATTGGGCACGTCCAGCTCGGAAGCGGCGACCAGGGCGTCCATGACGGCACCCTTGTTGCGGGCCAGCACGCGGAACTTCACTTCGCGCTCGAGGTTCTTCTTGATGTCGGCGCGCAGGCCTTCGACCGTGGCTTCCTTGATGCCCAGGGACTTGGCAAAGGCCTCGTTCACGTCGGGCAGGTGCTGGGCTTCGATCTTCTTGACCGTGACGAGGAAGTCGGCTTCCTTGCCGGCCACATCCTTGCCGTGATAGTCCTCGGGGAACTGCAGCGGGAAGGTCTTGCTTTCGCCGGCCTTCATGCCACGCACGGCGGCGTCGAACTGCTCCAGCATCTGGCCTTCGCCGATCAGGAACTGGAAGCCTTCGGCCTTGCCGCCCGCGAAGGGCTCGCCGTCGATCTTGCCTTCGAAGTCGATGGTGACGCGGTCACCGGCGGCGGCCACGTCGGCGGCAGCGCGCTGGGCAAAGCTGCGACGCTGCTTGCGCAGGATCTCGACGGTCTTGTCGATGGCGTCGTCGGTGACTTCGCTGTTGACGCGCTCGACTTCAGCGGCGGCCAGGTCGCCGATCTTGACTTCGGGATAGATCTCGAAGGTCGCGTCGAAGGCCATCTGGCCATCCGGCGCTTCGTTCTTCTGCTCGATGCGGGGAGCACCGGCAACGCGCAGCTGGGCTTCGTTGGCGGCGGTCATGAAGGCTTGACCGACCTTGTCGTTCACGACTTCGTACTGCACCGAGTAGCCATAGCGCTGGGCGACGACGTTCATCGGCACCTTGCCGGGACGGAAGCCGTCGGCCTTGACGGTGCGGGCCAGCTTCTTCAGGCGCGACTCGACTTCGTTGTTGATGTCAGCGGCCGCCACGTGCAGGGTGATGCGGCGTTCCAGCTTTTCGAGGGTTTCGACGGTGACGGCCATGATGGACTCGGGAACAGTTGAAGGACAGTGGTGCGCGGGGCCGGACTCGAACCGGCACGCCCGTGAAGGCGTCAGGACCTAAACCTGGTGCGTCTACCAATTTCGCCACCCGCGCAACGGGTTGGTTCTGGTGGGGCGGCTCATGACGAGCAACCCCTTTAGCGACGATTCAGGCGATTCGGCAAACCGGCGATTGTAGCGACCTCGCACGGCCCACCCGCCGCCCCGATGCGCGGGGCGGCAAAACCCTAAAAAAAGTGAGCCCCTCGCCCAGCCCGGGGACGAGGCCGCATGCGGCATTGAGCCGCTGGCGGCCTCAAGCGGGCCGGCTCGGCGAACTGGAGTCGGACACAAGCAGTCCCTGCGGACTGCTTGTGCCTACGGAAGGCCTTGGGCCTCTGGCCCAAGGCAGGCCCAGCGCTCGGCCCGGAATGCAACACCGACGCTCAGGCTGGTTCGGACGCTTCGGTGTCGGCGAACCGGCTGTGCAGCCGGCTGTGCTCCTCTTCCTGAGGGCGCACGACGCGGAACCAGGCCGCGTACATGGCCGGCAGGGCCAGCAGGGTCAGCACGGTGGCGACGATGAGGCCGCCCATGATGGCGACCGCCATCGGCCCCCAGAACACGCTGCGCGACAGCGGGATCATGGCCAGCACGGCCGCCGCCGCCGTCAGCACGATGGGGCGGAAGCGCCGCACCGCCGACTCGACGATGGCCGACCAGTCCGGCACGCCGCGGGCGCGGTCCTGCTCGATCTGGTCGATCAGGATGACGGAGTTGCGCATGATCATGCCCATCAGCGCGATGACGCCGAGCAGGGCGACGAAGCCGAAGGGACGGTTCAGCACCAGCAGCGCGAAAGCCGCGCCGGCAATACCGAACGGCCCGGTCATGAAGACCAGTATGGCCCGGCTGAAGCTATGCAGTTGCAGCATCAACAGCGTGAAGGTGATGAAAAGCATGATGGGCACGCCCGCCGCGATGGAACCCGTTCCCTTGCTGCTCTCCTCCACGGCGCCGGCGATCTGGATGCCGTAGCCGATAGGCATCTGCTTCTGCAGTTCATCCAGCTTGGGCCAGACCTCCTTGGTCACCGTGGCGCCCTGCAGGCCCTCGGCGACGTCGCCCTGCACCGTCACGGCATACAGGCGCCCTTCGCGCCACATGACACCGGGCTCCCAGTCGAAATCGACCTTGGCGATCTGCGTCAGCGGGATGGCGCGGCCGGTGCTGGTGGGCACATAGGCGTTGGCGATGTCGGTGATGACGGCGCGCTCTTCCATCGGCTGGCGCAGCACGATGTCGATGAGCTTGTCGGCCTCGCGGTACTGGCCGATGACGCTGCCCGACAGCAGGGTGCGGGCCGACTGCGCCAGACTCTGGCTGGACACGCCCAGGGCCCGAGCCTTGTCCTGGTCGACCTTGAGCCGCAGCATCTTGACGTTCTCGTTCCAGTTGTCATTGACGCCGCGCATGTTGGGGCTCGCGCGCAGGATGTCCTTGGCCTTGTCGGCCCAATCGCGCACGATCTTGGGGTCGGCGCCAGTGACGCGGAACTGCACCGGATAGGGCACCGGCGGGCCATTGGGCAGCAGCTTGACGCGACCGCGCGCTTCCGGGAACTCCTCCGCCAGCACGGCCGGCAGGCGCTTCCTCAGGGCCTCGCGCTCCTCCAGGTTCTTGGGCAGCAGGATGGACTGCGTCACATTGGCCTGCGGGAAGATCTGGTCCAGAGGCAGGTAGAAGCGCGGCACGCCGGAGCCGATCCAGCTCGTCACGGTGGCGATGCCCGGCTCCTTCAGCATGCGCGCCTCGAAGCGCTTGGCGAGAAGCTCCGTCTCCTGGATGGTGGACCCCTCGGGCAGCCACAGGTCAACCAGCACCTCGGGGCGACTGGAGTCCGGGAAGAACTGCTGCTGCACCCGACCCATGCCGACCAGGCCCAGTGCGAACACCAGCAGCGTGATGGCGATGGTCTTCCAGCGGTTTTCCACGCACCAGCGCACCACGCCGCGGAAGCGGTTGTAGAAGGGCGTGTCGAAAAGCTCGTGCACCTCGCCCTCGGGGGCGGGCTTGGCCTTCAGCAGCAAGGCGCCCAGGTAAGGTACGAAGTAGACGGAAACCGCCCAGGAGATGACCAGGGACGCGGCCGTCACGGCAAAGATGGCGAAGGTGTACTCACCCACCGTCGACTTGGCCAGGCCGATGGGCAGGAAGCCCACCGCCGTGATCAGCGTGCCGGTCAGCATGGGCATGGCCGTCACGTCGTAGGCGAAGGTGGCGGCGTGCATCTTGTCGTAGCCCTCTTCGAGCTTGCGCACCATCATCTCGACGGCAATGATGGCGTCGTCCACCAGCAGGCCCAGCGCGATGATCAGCGACCCGAGCGAGATCTTGTGCAGCCCCACGCCCCAATAGAACATCGTCGTGAAGGTGATGGCCAGCACCAGCGGGATGGTGATGCCGACGACGAGGCCGGGCCAGACGTCGATGCGCAGCGGCCGCGTGTGCAGGCCCAGCGAGATGAAGCTGACGGCCAGCACGATGACGACGGCCTCGATGAGCACGTGCACGAACTCGCCCACCGAGGTCGTCACGGCCTTGGGCTGGTCCTGCACCTGCTCGAGCTGGATGCCGGCAGGCAGTTCGCGCTCGATGTCCTTGAGGGCGACGGTCAGCGCCTTGCCCATGGCGATGATGTCGCCGCCCTTGGCCATGGACACGCCCAGGGCCAGCACTTCCTTGCCCTGGTGGCGCACCTTGGTGGCCGGCGGGTCGACGTATTCCCGCTTGATCTCCGCGATGTCGCCCAGGCGCATCTGGCTGGCCACGCCGGTCTGCGGGTTGATGGCGCGGATGGGCACCTCGGCCAGGGCCTGGGCCGTGTTGAACTGGCCCTGCACGCGGATCTGGAAGTTGGCACTGCCGGCGTTCAGCACGCCCGCCCCTTCGACCGCGTTCTGCGCGCCGATCTGGGCGATGACCTGGTTGAAGTCCAGGCCCAGCTGGGCCAGTCGCTTCTGCGAGACCTCGATGAAGACCTTCTCGGGTTGGACACCGAAGATCTCGACCTTGGCCACGTCCTTGACCTGCAGCAGGGCCTGGCGCACGCGGTCGGCATGCTCGCGCAGTTCCTCGCGGCTGAAGCCATCGGTGGACAGCGCGTAGATGGAGCCGTAGACGTCACCGAACTCGTCGTTGAACACCGGCCCCAGCACGCCCTGGGGCAGCGTGGCGCGCATGTCGCCGATCTTCTTGCGCGTCTGGTACCAGAGGTCAGCCACCTCCTTGGGCGGCGTGTTGTCCTTGACCTGGAAGATCGTCAGCGACTCGCCGGGCTTGGTGTACGAACGGATCTTGTCCGCGTGATTCACCTCCTGCAGCGTCTTCTCGATCTTGTCGGTGACCTGGTCGGCCATCTGCTGGGCCGTGGCGCCCGGCCAGAAGGCCTGGATGACCATGGCGCGGAAGGTGAAGGGCGGGTCCTCATCCTGGCCGAGCTGGAAATAGGCGACGAAGCCCATCAGCATCAGCACCACCATCAGGTAGCGCGTCAGGGCCGGATGCTCGAGCGCCCAGCGCGAGACATTGAAGCCGCCAACGTGGGGCGATTTGGTGATATCGGGACTCATGTGCAGCCCCGGATCAGCGTGAGGCCGCAGAGGCTGCGGGAGCTGCCGGAGCTGCCGTCGTGCGCGGCGGCACGTAGCGCTTGACCTTCTGGCCCGGGTTCAGCACGTGCACGCCGGCGACGACGACCTCCTGGCCGGGGCTCAAGCCGCCGGCGATGACGACGTCGTTGCCTTCGGCGCCCCCCACCTGCACCGCCACGGGCTTGACCGTCATCGAGGCGCCATCCAGCGTCCACACCGAGGTCTTGCCACCCTGCTGCAGCACTGCCGCCAGCGGCAGCTTGATGACGCCGGCGATCTGCGGCAGGTCCAGCACGACGGTGGCCGACTGGCCGAGCTTGACGTCCAGCTTGCCGGCATCGGCCTTGATGAGGAAGGTGCGGGTGACGGGGTCGGCCGCGGCAGCCACCTCACGCAGGGTCAGCGGATACGTCTTGTCGCCGCCCCACAGCCGCACCTTCAGGGCACCCGCCTGGGAAGCGGCAGCGCGCACGCGGGTGATCTGGTCTTCCGGCACCGAGAACACGATGTCGCGCGGGCCGTCCAGGGCCAGCGTGACCACCGGCGTGCCGGCGGCCAGCACCTGGCCGGGCTCGGCATTGATGCCGGTGACGACGCCTGCGCCATCGGCCACGAGCTGGGCATAGCCCGCCTGGTTGCCCTGCACGTCGGCCTGGGCCTTGGCCTGTTCGAGCTGGGCCTGCGAAGCCTTGAAGGCCGAGTCGCGGCGTTCCAGTTCGGCCGCGCTGATGAATCCCTGGCGCTGCAGGTCGACAAAGCGCTTGTAGTCGGCACCGGCCTGGTCACGGTTGGTGCGGGCGGCCATGACGGCCGCGCTGGCGGCAGCCTCGGCCAGCTTCAGGTCCTGCGCATCGATGCGGGCCAGGGCCTGGCCTTGCTTGACCGAATCCCCCAGGTTCGCCGACCGGCTCAGCAGCTTGCCGCTGACGCGAAAGGACAGGCGCGACTCGATGCGGGGCCTCACCTCGGCCGCATACTCGTGGCTGGCACCGGCCGAGCCGGCGCTGACCACCTGCGTGCGCACCGCGCGCTCCGGCTCGGGCGCGGCGGGCTGCTTGCCGCACCCGGACAACAGGGCGGGAAGCAGAACCGCCAGCAGCAGGGGCGGTGCGAGACGCAGAAGATGGGGCATGCAGACCTCGAAGCGTGAAACGACCAGCCCTGAAATTTAATGACCGGCGGGTCAGTAATGTATTCAGACCCGGTGACAACTGTCAAACCTCGCAGAATTTCGCTGGTACAGCGCGGCTTTGCAAGCGGAACTTGAGAAAAAGCTTGAGCGTCGACCATTACGAGAACTTCCCTGTCGCATCCATGCTGTGCCCGCCCGCGCTGCGGCCGGCGGTGGTCGCCGTCTATCACTTCGCGCGCACGGCGGACGATCTGGCGGATGAGGGTGACGCGCCCAAGCAGGAGCGCGTCACGGCCCTGCGCGACTATCGCGCCGATCTGGCCGCCGTGGTGGCCGGCCAGGCCCCCTCGCCCCGCTGGACGCGGGTCTACGGACCGCTGGGGCGCGAGATGCACCGGCTGCAGCCGCCGCTGCTGCACGACCTCCTCGACGCCTTCGAGCAGGACCTGACCCCGCCCCGCTACCGCGACCGCGATCACCTGCTGGACTACTGCCGCCGCTCGGCCAACCCGGTGGGCCGGCTGCTGCTCGGGCTCTACGGCGTGAACGATGACGTGTCGCTGCGCCGCTCGGACGCCATCTGCTCGGCGCTGCAGCTGATCAACTTCTGGCAGGACTTCAGCCGCGACGGCCCGAACCACCGGCTCTACGTGCCGCAAAGCGACCTCGACCGCCATGGCGTGAGTGCCGCGGACGTGCTGGCCTGCCGGGACAGCCCGGCCGCCCGCCTGTTGATTGCCGACCTCTGCACCTGGGCGCGCCAGCTGATGCTGGAAGGCGCCCCGCTGGCCCTGAGCCTGCGCGGCCGCGCCGGCTGGGAACTGCGCCTGGTCGTGCAGGGCGGCCTGCTCATCCTCGACAAGATCGCGGCGCGTCATCACGACAGCCTGCTGCACCGCCCCGCTTTAAGGGTTTGGGACGGCCCTCGGCTGCTGTGGCGCGCCCTGACAATGCGGGCCGCACCATGAGCCCAGAGCAATACGTCCAGGACAAAGCCGCCGCGAGCGGCTCGAGCTTCTATTACGCCTTCCTCTTCCTGCCGCCGCCGCGGCGGGCGGCGATCACGGCCTTCTATGCCTTCTGCCGCGAGGTGGACGACGTCGTCGACGAGACCCAGGATGCTGGCGTCGCCGCGACCAAGCTGGCCTGGTGGCGCAAGGAGGTGGCCAGCGCCTTTGCCGGCCAGCCCAGCCACCCCTGCATGAAGGCGCTGATGCCCCATACCGCCGCCTACGACATCCGGCTGGAGCATCTGAACGCCGTCATCGAAGGCTGCGAGATGGACCTGCAGCAGACGCGTTATCTCGACTACCCCGGCCTGACGCGCTATTGCCACCTGGTGGCCGGCGTGGTGGGCGAAGTCGCCAGCGGCATCTTCGGCCGCAGCCAGCCGCAGACCATCGAATACGCCCACAAGCTGGGCCTGGCCATGCAGCTGACCAACATCATCCGCGACGTCGGCGACGACGCGCGGCGCGGTCGCATCTACCTGCCGGTGAACGAGCTGCAGCAATTCGGCGTCAAGGCCAACGAGATCCTGCTGCGCAGCAAGCCCTGGGGCTATTCGGATCGCTTCACGGCGCTGATGACGTTCCAGGCCGAGCGGGCGCACCGGCTCTACGACGAGGCCCTGGCCCTGCTGCCCGATGTCGACCGCGTGGCCCAGAAGCCCGGGCTGATGATGGCCAACATCTACCGCGCCCTGCTCGTCGAGATCGAGCGCGAGAACTTCCAGGTCCTGCACCAGCGCATCGCGCTGACGCCGCTGCGCAAGCTCTGGATCGCCATGAAGACCAACTGGCGCGGCAAGTAATGGCCCACCCCCTACCGGCTTCGCCGGCCCCCTCAAGGGGGCACTCCCGACGGCCCGGCAAAGCCGGTTCCGTGGGAGTCGCGCGGTCGTGAAAACAGCGGTCGTAGGGGGCGGCTGGGCAGGTATTGCGGCGGCCGTCAGCCTGGCCGATGCCGGCCACGACATCAGCGTCTTCGAAATGGCGCCCCAGTTGGGCGGGCGGGCACGCAGCGTGGCCGGAGAGCCCCCCTACGACAACGGCCAGCACATCCTCATCGGCGCCTACCGCGACAGCCTGGCGCTGATGCGGCGCCTGGGCGTCGACCCCGACGCCGTGCTGAAGCGCCTGCCGCTGGCCCTGCCCTATCCCGGCGAGCCCGGCCTGAGGCTGCCACCGGGATCGCCACTCATCGCCTTCACGCGCGGCGTGTTGGCCCATGGCGGCTGGCCGCTGTCGGCACGGTTGGGCCTGCTGATGGCGGCGGGGGGCTGGTTGGCCCGCGGTTTTCGCTGCGATGCGAGCCTCAGCGTGGCCGAGCTCTGCGCCGGCCTGCCGACCGCCGTGAAGCGTGATCTCGTCGAGCCGCTGTGCGTGGCCGCGCTGAACACACCCGCGCCTCGGGCCAGTGCCCAGGTCTTCCTGCGCGTGTTGAAGGACGCTCTCTTCAGCGGCCCGGGCAGCGCCGACCTGCTGCTGCCGCGCCGGCCGCTGTCCGACCTTCTCGCCAGCCCCGCCACCGCCTGGCTGGGCGATCGGCTGCGCTTGGGCACCCGCGTGCAGAAGATCGAGGCCGGCTGGCGCGTCGATGGCGAAGCCTTCGATGGCGTGGTGCTGGCCTGCACCAGCGTCGAAGCAGCAAGACTGACCACCGACCTCGCGCCGGCCTGGTCGGCCACGGCGGGCGCACTCGGCTTCGAACCCATCATCACCGTCTATCTGCAAAGCCCCGGCAGCACCCTGCCCTCACCCATGCTGGCCTTGCGCGAAGGGCCGGAGGCGCCGGCGCAGTTCGTCTTCGACCACGGCGCCCTCGGCGGCGCGGCCGGGCGCTTCGCCTTTGTCGTCAGCGGCGCGGCGGCATGGGTCGAACGCGGCGGCTGCGCCGAAGCCGTGCTGGCCCAGGCGCAGCGCGAGCTGGCCTGGACGACGCCGCCCGTCATGGACAAGGTGCTGACCGAGAAGCGCGCCACCTTCGCCTGCACGCCCGGCCTGGCTCGGGCACCCGCGCAGATTGCGCCGGGGCTGTGGGCCGCCGGCGACTACATCGCCGGCCCCTACCCCGCCACGCTGGAGGGCGCCGTACGCGCCGGCCTGGCAGCCGCTCAGGGAATCGGCACCGGCGCGAAAGGCGCGGCCAGAGGTTCGCCGACGAACGCCCCCTGAGCCGGCCAGGCCACACTGTGCCAATAGGCCTCCAAGGCGCTCAGGCCCTGGGCATAGGCCTGGATCAGCATCTGGGGATGCGGGAATTTCTGCAGATGGTTGCAAGGCTCGCTGACGGTGCCATAACTGGCCGTCGCACCGGCATCGATCCAGTCCAGGATGTTCATCTGCCCCTCATCGGCCGGGGGCTTGTCGAGCACACCCCCTGCCGACGTCAGATGGTCGGCCAGCGCGCCGGGCAGCCATTCACCGCCCAGCGGCTTGGGCACACGGATCAGGCCGGTTTCATAGACCAGGATGCGGCGCAGCGCGGGCAGCGCGTCGCTCTTGACGCGGGCCACCTCGAAGCCTGCAGCGCCCGGCACCGGGCCGGCGGGCGGGAAGAGGCGCTCGCGCACATTGCGCGCCGCGTCGGGCGTCGCCGCCAGATAGGCCATGGCAGGCTCGGCACTGCCCGCAGCCAGCGTGTGGTCGGAAGCAATGCCGCGCTCGATCATGGCCAGGGCAGCCGGCACGGAGCGGGCCGCCAGCTGCATCGTCGGTCGCACGCCGATGACCAGCCAGGGCCGCGCGCCGAAGTACGCCGTGTAGGGGCTGGTGCGCGTGGCGGCGCAGGAGTGCGAGCACACCTCGGGCTGCAAACCCACGCCCAGGGCGCTCGTCAGCGAGTTGCACTCGACGGCATAGGGCTGCACCCAGGCCAGGGCCAGGCCGTTGACGTTCTCGGGCATCTGGCTGCGCAGGGTCTGGTCCAGGGCCGCGAATTCCTCGCGCGTCAGGCTGGGCCGCATGGGCAGTTGCACGCGCAGGATCTGTTCGGCCGGGATGCCCCGGCGCCTGGCGTAGTACTCGCCCACCGCGATCGAATAGGGGTCCGCCGTGTTGATGACGAGGCCCAACTCGCTGGCGGTGATGCGGCCATACATCCGCGGCGCCCGAGCCCAGCGGGCCTCGGCAGGCGCGGCGACGGGCTCGGCCGCCTGCGCGGCACCCAGCAAAGCCAGCGACAGGGTCAGTCCTGCTTGCCATCTCCTGAAGCCCGCTTTCGCCATACAAAACACCGGCAATCTCCCCCACAATGACGCCATGAAATCCAAAGAGGCCCAGCAGACCCCGGCAATCCAGGTGCTGGAGCGCATGTTCTCGCTGCTGGACGTGCTGGCCCAGCACCAGGACCCGGTCTCGCTGAAGGCCCTGTCCGAGGCCACCGGACTGCACCCTTCCACGGCGCACCGGATTCTGAACGACCTGACCCTGGGCCGCTTCGTGGATAGACCCGAGGCCGGCAGTTATCGACTCGGCATGCGCATGCTGGAGCTGGGCAATCTGGTGAAGGCGCGCCTCGACGTGCGCGATGCGGCCCTGCCGGCCATGCGCGAGCTGCACAAGTTCACCCACCAGCCGGTCAATCTGTCGGTGCGCCAGGGCGACGAGATCGTCTATATCGAGCGCACCTACTCCGAGCGCTCGGGCATGCAGGTCGTGCGCGCCGTCGGCGGCCGGGCGCCCTTGCACCTCACCTCGGTGGGCAAGCTCTTCCTGGCCAGCGACGACAGCCCGCGCGTGCGCGCCTACGCCACCCGCACCGGCCTGTCGGGCCACACGCGCAACAGCCTGACCGACATCGGCTCGCTGGAGCGCGAGCTGGCCATGGTGCGCCAGCGCGGCATCGCCCGCGACGACGAGGAGCTGGAACTGGGCGTGCGCTGCATGGCCGCCGGCATCTACGACGACCAGGCCAAGCTGGTGGCCGGCCTGTCCATCTCGGCGCCGGCCGACCGGCTGGAGGAAAGCTGGGTGGTGAGGCTGAAGGAAACGGCAGCGCAGATCTCGTCGGCGCTGGGCCACCGGGCCTGACCCCGAAAGCAAAACGCGGCGCCAAGGCGCCGCGTTTCGTTGCATCGTTCAGCTCAGAGCTTGGCCGAAGGCGTCCCGCTGTCGCCCTGGCTGGCCAGCCATTTGCGCATGCGTTCGGCATCGGCGATCCGCGACGCCTTGCCGCTGGAATCCAGGAACACCATGATCAGCTTGCGGCCGGCCATGCTGGCCTGCATGACCAGGCACTTGCCCGCCTCGTTGATGAAGCCGGTCTTCTGCAGGCCGATGTCCCACAGCGGGTTGGACAGCAGGCCATTGGTGCTGTGGAACTGCACCAGGCGCTTGCCCAGGGCCACGCGGGCCTCGCGGGACGTGGACAGGTCGCGCAGCAGCGGCACCTGGCTGGTCACGTTGACCAGCTTGGCCAGGTCGGCAGCGCTGCTCTGGTTGCGGCTGGACAGGCCGGTGGGCTCGACGTAGTGGGTATCGGCCATGCCCAGGGTCTGGGCCTTGGCATTCATGGCGGCGACGAAGGCCTCCAGGCCGCCCGGATAGTTGCGGCCCAGGGCATGGGCGGCGCGGTTCTCGCTGGCCATCAGGGCCAGGTGCAGCATGTCGCCGCGGGTCAGCGTCGTGCCGACGCTCAGGCGGGAGCGGGTGAATTTCTCGGTGTCGATGTCGTCGTCGGTGACCGTGATCTTCTCGTCCAGCGACAGGCCGGCTTCCACGACGACCAGGGCCGTCATCAACTTGGTGATGGAGGCAATGGGCAGGACGGCCTGCGGATTCTTGGAGAACAGCACCTCGTTGGTGTCCTGGTCCAGCACGTAGGCGACGCTGGACTTCAGGGCCAGGGGGTCGTCCACCTGATGCAGGCCGGCGACCTGGCCGAAGGTGGGCACGGCCGGAACGAAGGGCACAGCGGCCTTGCGCAGCACGACGGAGCGCACCTTGCGCGTGGGCGCGGCGGTGGCCTTGGTGGTGCGGGTGGCCTTGGATTTGGTGGTGTCAGCGGCGGCGGCCGTGGCGGCACCGGGCAGTGCGGCCAGAAGGGCGAGGCTCAGAAAAGCAGCGGCAAATGTCTTCAACGGAGGTCCCCAACGCAGGGCGGCAGTGTACGTGACGCCAAAAGTACCGACAAGATAAGAACTTAAGTGAGATACCTCAAGTGAAATCACTTCAGGCTTGCCACCGGTTCTTTCGCTTCGCAGCGGGCTCCAAACGCATGCAAGTAGGCCTTGGCTGACAAGTTAGGGGTATTGGGATCAGCCCCGAATGCCAAGGATTTGCCATTCCGCCGACCCGCTCGCTGCAGGCGGGTCGCCTCTGGACGCCATTCTGGGGGTGCTCCCGGCGCTCCGTAGCAGGAGCACCGGGGTGTTTACGCGCCAGATTGCACGTCGCGTGGTAACGATTGCGACAGCCGTGACCGGGGTCACGGCTGTTACAGCGCCTCCCGGCGCGATGGCTAGCCTTGGGCGGCGACCCGCTCGGCCTTGCTCTGCAGCTTGTTCAGCGCGCTCAGATAGGCCTTGGCCGAGGCCACGATGATGTCCGGGTCGGCGCCCACGCCGTTGACCACCCGGCCAGCATGCTGCAGGCGCACGGTCACCTCGCCCTGGGACTCGGTGCTGCCGCCGGTGATGGCATTGACCGAGTACAGCAGCATCTCGGCACCCGACTGCACGACCGATTCGATGGCCTGCAGCGTCGCGTCCACCGGGCCGTTGCCGTCGCTCTCGGCGCGGTGCTCCTGGTGGCCCACGGCGAAGACGATGGCGGCATGCGGGCGCTCGCCGGTCTCGGAGCGTTGTGACAGCGACAGCAGGCGGTAGTGCTCCGCGTCGTTGATGACCGACTCGTCCATGACGAGGGCGACGATGTCCTCGTCGAAGATCTCGTTCTTGCGGTCGGCAAGGTCCTTGAAGCGAACGAAGGCGTTGTTGACCTCGGCCTCGCTCTCCAGCTCGATGCCCAGCTCCTGCAGGCGCTGCTTGAAGGCATTGCGCCCCGACAGCTTGCCCAGCACGATCTTGTTGGCGGCCCAGCCCACGTCTTCGGCACGCATGATTTCGTAGGTATCGCGGGCCTTCAGCACGCCGTCCTGGTGGATGCCCGAGGCGTGCGCGAACGCGTTGGCGCCGACGACGGCCTTGTTGGGCTGGACGACGAAGCCGGTCGTCTGCGACACCAGCTTGGAGGCGGGCACGATCTGCGAGGTGTCGATGCCGATGTCGAGGCCGAAATAGTCGCGCCGCGTCTTGACCGCCATGACGATCTCTTCGAGCGAGCAGTTGCCGGCGCGCTCGCCGAGGCCATTGATGGTGCATTCCACCTGGCGGGCGCCGCCGACCTTCACGCCGGCCAGCGAGTTGGCGACCGCCATGCCCAGGTCGTTGTGGCAGTGCACGCTCCAGACGGCCTTGTCCGAGTTGGGCACCTTCTCGCGCAGGCGGCGCAGGAAGTCGCCGTACAGCTCGGGAATGGCATAGCCGACGGTGTCGGGGATGTTGATGGTGCCGGCGCCTTCCTTGATGACGGCCTCGCAGACGCGGGCCAGGAAGTCGATGTCGGAGCGGTAGCCGTCCTCGGGCGAGAACTCGATGTCGCCGCACAGGTTGCGGCCGAAGCGCACCGCCAGCGTGGCCTGCTCCAGCACCTGCTCGCGCGTCATGCGCAGCTTCTTCTCCATGTGGAGTTCGCTGGTGGCGATGAAGGTGTGGATGCGGGCGCGCTGCGCGGGTGCCAGGGCCTCGGCGGCACGCGAGATGTCGCGGTCGTTCGCGCGGGCCAGCGAGCAGACCGTGCTGTCCTTGACCGCCGCGGCAATCGCCTTGACCGCCTCGAAGTCGCCATTGCTCGAGGCCGCGAAGCCGGCCTCGATGATGTCGACCTTCATGCGCTCCAGCTGGCGGGCGATGCGCATCTTTTCCTCGCGCGTCATGGACGCGCCGGGGGACTGCTCGCCGTCGCGCAGCGTGGTGTCGAAGATGATGAGCTTGTCGGTCATCGCACGTTTTCCTCTCGAATCTGGGGGACGGCCACCGGCGCCCGCGACAGGCCGGACAGGATGGCCTGCATGGACGCACGCACGATGCTGCCATCAATGCCCACGCCATGGCGAGTCACATCGCCGACGCGCAGCTCCAGGTAGGCCACCGCACGGGCATCGGCACCGCTGCCGATGGAATGCTCGTGGTAGTCCAGCACGCGCACCTCCTGGCCCAGGCGCGACGACAGCGCATTGACGAAGGCGTCGATGGGACCGTTGCCCTCGCCCTGCACATGGCCCATCCAGCCGCCCAGCACGACCTCGGCCGACAGCCGCATCGCGCCGCCCGCCACCTCGGTCATCTGCGGCTGCACGACGGAGGCGCCGGCGTTGCCGATGCCGTACTCGCGCTCGAAGATGGCGTAGATGTCGGCCGCGGTCAGTTCCTTGCCGGCGTCGTCCATGACGCGCTGCACGACCTGGCTGAACTCGATCTGCAGGCGGCGCGGCAGCTCCAGGCCGTACTCGGCCTCGAGCAGGTAGGCGATGCCGCCCTTGCCCGACTGACTGTTCACGCGGATGACGGCGTCATAGCTGCGGCCCAGGTCCTTGGGGTCGACGGGGAGGTAGGGCATGTCCCAAATCTCCCCCTCCCGGCGGGCTGCGAAGGCCTTCTTGATGGCGTCCTGGTGGGAGCCGGAGAAGGAGGTGTACACGAGATCGCCCACGTAGGGATGGCGTGGGTGGACCGGGATCTGCGTGCAGTGTTCGACGCAGCGGCGCACCTCGTCGATGTCCGAGAAGTCCAGCTGCGGGTCCACACCCTGGGTGTAGAGATTGAGTGCGATGTTGACGAGGTCGACATTGCCGGTGCGCTCGCCGTTGCCGAACAAGCAGCCTTCGACGCGGTCGGCACCGGCCATCAGCGCGAACTCGCCGGCGGCCGTGCCGGTGCCGCGGTCGTTGTGCGGATGGACGGACAGCACGATGCTGTCGCGGCGCTCGAGGTGGCGGTGCATCCACTCGATCATGTCGGCGAAGATGTTGGGCGTGCTGTGCTCGACCGTGGACGGCAGGTTGATGATGCACTTGCGCTCGGGCGTCGGCGCCCACACTGCAGTGACCGCATCCACCACGCGCTTGCTGAAGGCCAGCTCGGTGCCGGAGAACATCTCGGGCGAGTACTCGAAGCGCCAGTCGACACCCGGCCGCGCCGCGGCCAGCTCCCTGATCTGGCGGGCATGCGAAGCCGCGAGTTCCACGATGCCGTCCTCGTCCGTGCCGAGCACCACACGGCGCATGATGGGCGCGACGGCGTTGTAGACGTGGACGATGACGCGCCTGGCGCCATCCAGCGACTCGAAGGTGCGCTCGATCAGGTGGGCACGCGCCTGGGTCAGCACCTGGATGGTCACGTCCTCGGGGATGTGGCCGCCCTCGATGAGCAGGCGGACGAAGTCGAACTCGGTCTGCGAGGCGGAGGGGAAGCCGACCTCGATCTCCTTGAAGCCGATCTTCACCAACTGCTGGAACATGCGCAGCTTGCGCGGGATGTCCATGGGCTCGATCAGGGCCTGGTTGCCGTCACGCAGGTCGGTGCTCAGCCAGATCGGCGCACGGGTCAGCACGGCGTCGGGCCAGGTGCGGTCCGGCAATGCGACAGGGGCGAAGGAGCGGTACTTTTGCTGCGGTTGCTTCAACATGGTGTCCATCCGAGGGTGGGTGGCGCAACCAGCAGCCTTTGAAAACACGAACGGCCCGCTGCGGTTGCATACGGGCCGTTGGGGTCAGGTGTGAGCGTACGTGCGCGACTGACTAGCGAACCCGTGGTTCCTCTAGGACTAGTAGCAGGCTAATTCGCGTGGCGCGGCTCATGGGACTGGAATCTAGCACGAAAGCCTATTGATGCAAGCCGCGTTCATCGGGCTCATCCTTGCTTGTGGAGATGACGCTGACCGGCCTGCCCTTGGCCTTGCGCCAGCCGTAGATGACATAGCCCGACAGGCCGTAAACGCAGAAGACACCGAAGAGAACGCGCGATGGGTCGATGGCCGCGAGGCCGATGCCGAGCATGATCACGACGAGCACGACGAAGGGCACGCTGCGCCGGCGATCGAAGACTTTGAAGCTGTAGAAGGGCGCATTCGTCACCATCGAAAGGCCGGCGAACAGCGTCACGCCATAGGCCGCCCAACTCACCCAACCACCCGGTGGCACGCGGTTGGACTCGGCGCCGTCCACGACGGCCCAGATCAGTCCGATGACAAGGGCGGCGGCGGCGGGGCTGGGCAGGCCCTGGAAGTAGCGCTTGTCGACGACGCCGATGTTGACGTTGAAGCGCGCCAGGCGCAGCGCCGCGCCGGCGATGTAGACGAAGGCCGGAATCCACCCCGGCTTGCCCATGTCCTTCAGCGCCCACATGTAGACGATGAGGGCCGGCGCGGCACCGAAGGCAACCATGTCGGACAGGCTGTCCATCTGCTCGCCGAAGGCCGACTGGGTGTTGGTCATGCGCGCCACGCGCCCGTCCAGGCTGTCGAGGATGGCGGCGGCGAAGATGGCCACGCAGGCCACCTCGAAGCGACCGTTCATGGCCATGACGATGGCATAGAAGGCGCTGAAGAGCGCGCACAACGTGATGGCGTTGGGCAGGGCGTAGATGCCTTTGCGGCGGGGGCGGACGGACGTGCTGGGCTCGTCGTCCTCGGTGGGCTCGGGAATCATGGTCGGCAGGATAGCTGACAGATCCCAGCCGATGACGCTCCTAGCATTTCCGAAAACGACAGGAGACCGCCTTGAAACTCATCGAAGTCCGCACCTACCGGCTCAAGCCCGGTTGCGCCGAGCGCTTTGTCGCCTCCGTGCGTATCGCCCTGCCCCTGGTGCGCGCCAGCGGCATGGACGTCGTCGCCTTTGGCCGCTCCGACCACGAGGGTGAGAGCTTCTTCCTGATCCGCGCCTTTGACAGCCGCGAGCAACTCGTGGCCCAACAGGACGCCTTCTACGGGTCGGACGTCTGGCGCCAGGGCCCGCGTGAGGCGCTGGTGGATTGCCTGGATACCTATCTGAACACCCTGCTGTGGCTGCCCGAGGAGGCCGTCGAGGCGCTGCGGTCCAACCACCAGCCCTAAAAGGCAAAAAGGCCGGCGCCTCGCGGCACCGGCCCAAACGATCCGGAAATACCTGGTTTTAGTTCTTTGCCTTGTCGACCAGCTTGTTGGCCTTGATCCAGGGCATCATTTCGCGCAGCTTCTCGCCGACCTGCTCGATGGGGTGCTCGGCGGTCAGGCGGCGGCGGCTGATCAGGGTCGGGGCGCCGGCCTTGTTCTCGAGGATGAAGCTCTTGGCGTACTCGCCGGTCTGGATGTCCTTCAGGCACTGCCGCATGGCGTTCTTGGTGTCTTCGGTGACGACGCGCGGACCGGTCACGTACTCGCCGTACTCGGCGTTGTTCGAGATCGAGTAGTTCATGTTGGCAATGCCGCCTTCGTAGATCAGGTCCACGATGAGCTTGAGCTCGTGCAGGCACTCGAAGTAGGCCATCTCGGGGGCGTAGCCGGCTTCCGTCAGCGTCTCGAAGCCCGCCTTGATCAGCTCGACGGCGCCGCCGCACAGCACGGCCTGCTCGCCGAACAGGTCGGTCTCGGTCTCTTCGCGGAAGGAGGTCTGGATGATGCCGGCCTTGCCGCCGCCGTTGGCCGCGGCATAGCTCAGGGCCAGGTCGCGCGCCTTGCCGGTCTTGTCGGCGTAGACGGCGATCAGGTGGGGCACGCCGCCACCCTGTCGGTAGGTGTTGCGCACCGTGTGGCCGGGGGCCTTCGGGGCGACCATCCAGACGTCCAGGTCTTCACGCGGCTGCACCTGGCCGTAGTGGACGTTGAAGCCGTGGGCGAAGGCCAGCGAGGCGCCCTGCTTGATGTTGGGCTCGACTTCCTTCTTGTAGACGTCGGCGATCTGCTCGTCGGGCAGCAGGATCATGACCACGTCGGCCGACTTCACCGCTTCGGCGATCTCGGCGACCTTGAGGCCAGCGCCTTCGGCCTTGGACCAGGACGCGCCGCCGCGACGCAGGGCGACGGTGACCTTGCAGCCGCTGTCGTTCAGGTTCTGCGCGTGGGCATGGCCTTGTGAGCCGTAGCCGATGATGGTGACGTTCTTGCCCTTGATGAGGCTGAGATCGGCGTCCTTGTCGTAGTAGACGTTCATGATGGGTCGCTCCAGGAAAAAACTTTGAATGAGGTGGGGTGAAGACGGATCAGACGCGCAGGATGCGCTCGCCGCGGCCGATGCCGCTGGCACCCGTCCGTACGGTTTCGAGGATGGACGCGCGGTCGATCGCGTCGATGAAGGCGTCGAGCTTGCTCGCGTCGCCGGTCAGCTCGATGGTGTAGGTCTTCTCGGTGACGTCGATGACGCGGCCGCGGAAGATGTCGGCGGTGCGCTTGATTTCCTCGCGCTCCTTGCCGACGGCGCGCACCTTGATGAGCATCAGCTCGCGCTCGGTGTAGTTGCCCTCGGTCAGGTCGACGACCTTGACGACCTCGATGAGGCGGTTAAGGTGCTTGGTGATCTGCTCGATGACCTCGTCGGAACCGGTGGTCACGATGGTCATGCGCGACAGCGACGGGTCTTCCGTCGGCGCGACGGTCAGGCTCTCGATGTTGTAGCCACGGGCCGAGAACAGGGCCACGACGCGCGACAGCGCACCCGGCTCGTTCTCGATGAGCAAAGCAATGATGTGTTTCATGGGTCTTCGTCCTTCGCGCTCTTCAGTGCCGGCGGCGGTAACCGCCGGACCTTGGCTGCGGGTTCGAGTGGAGTGAATCGCCGTGGAGGTCGGACTGATCGCGTCTTTCGCCGCGAGCCCCGGGTGGCGCGGTAACGCCAGCCAGAGCCCCCGGCTTCAGGCGCTCACAGGTCTTCCGAACCCAGCAGCATCTCGGAAATGCCCTTGCCCGCCTTGACCATGGGCCAGACGTTCTCGGTCGGATCGGTACGGATGTCGAGGAAGACAGTGCGGTCCTTCAGGCGCATCGCTTCCTTCAGCGCCGGCTCGACGTCGCTGGGCTTCTCGACCAGGATGCCGACGTGGCCATAGGCCTCGGCCAGCTTCACGAAGTCGGGCAGCGCGTCCATATAGCTGTGCGAGTAGCGGCCCTCGTAGTCGAGCTGCTGCCACTGGCGCACCATGCCGAGGTAGCGGTTGTTCAGCGAGACGATCTTGACCGGCGTCTTGTACTGGAAGCAGGTCGACAGCTCCTGGATGCACATCTGGATGCTGCCTTCGCCGGTGATGCAGAACACATCCGATTCCGGCTTGGCGAGCTTGATGCCCATCGCATAGGGCAGGCCCACGCCCATGGTGCCCAGGCCACCGGAGTTGATCCAGCGGCGCGGCTCGTCGAAGCGGTAGTACTGCGCTGCCCACATCTGGTGCTGGCCGACGTCCGACGTGATGTAGGTGTCGCGGTCGCGCGTCAGCTTCCACAGCGTGTCGACGACCATCTGCGGCTTGATGACCTCGTCCGAGCCCTTGAACGCCAGGCAGTCACGGCTGCGCCATTCGTTGATCTGGCTCCACCAGGCGTTGACGGAGTTCGCGTCCGGCTTGGCCTGGGCCTCCTTCAGTTGGGCGATCAGCTCCTGCAGCACGTCCTTCACATCGCCCACGATGGGGATGTCGACGCGCACGCGCTTGGAGATCGACGAGGGGTCGATGTCGACGTGGATGATCTTGCGCTCGACCGAGCCGAAGTGCTTGGGGTTGCCGATGACGCGGTCGTCGAAGCGCGCGCCCACGGCCAGCAGCACGTCGCAGTGCTGCATGGTCATGTTGGCCTCATACGTGCCGTGCATGCCCAGCATGCCCAGGAAGCGCGGGTCGGTGCCGGGCATGGCGCCCAAGCCCATCAGCGTGTTCGTGCAAGGGAAGCCCAGCATGTCGACGAGCTGGCGCAGCTCGGCCGTCGCCTCGCCCAGGATGACGCCGCCGCCCGTGTAGATATAAGGCCGCTTGGCCTGCAACAGCAGTTGAACGGCCTTGCGGATCTGGCCGCTGTGGCCCTTCTTCACCGGGTTGTAGGAGCGCATCTCGATGCGGTCCGGGTAGCTGAACGTCGTCTTGGCCAGCGACACGTCCTTGGGGATGTCCACCACGACCGGGCCGGGGCGGCCGGTGCGGGCGATGTGGAAGGCCTTCTTCAGCGTCAGCGCCAGGTCGCGCACATCCTTCACCAGGAAGTTGTGCTTGACGATGGGGCGGGTGATGCCGACGGTGTCGCACTCCTGGAAGGCGTCCAGGCCGATGGCCGGCGTGGGGACCTGACCCGTGATGATGACCATCGGGATCGAGTCCATGTAGGCGGTGGCAATACCGGTCACGGCATTCGTCACACCCGGGCCCGAAGTGACCAGCGCCACGCCGACTTCACCGCTGGCGCGGGCAAAGCCATCGGCGGCATGGACGGCGGCCTGCTCGTGACGCACCAGCACGTGCTGGATGCTGTCCTGCTTGTAGAGGGCGTCGTAGATGTAGAGCACCGCGCCGCCGGGGTAACCCCAGAGATGGCGCACCCCTTCGGCCTGCAGGCAGCGAACGAGGATCTCGGAGCCATTGAGCTCCGCGGTGGGGGAATTGGGGGATTGGGAATTCGGCTGCGCCAGGGCGGCGCGCTTGATATCCGCGGCAGACATGTCCATTTTTAGAACCTTTGTGAATTTCTCTAACGAAAAACCATTGGTGCCCCTCTTCTCGCCCTCGTGAGGCGGATTCGGAACCTGCGCGATCAACCGATGGGGCCCCAGTCGGGCGGCCACGGTGAGAGCATTGACTCTTTGTGCGAAGCAACATTATGCCGAGCAAAAAGCTGTGAGCCTTCGTATCAGACGAATGCCATAATCCGCCTTGCTGCTCGGATACGCTTTCCGCCTTGGCCACCGACAAAGAACTCAACGATTTCCTGCGTACCGTGGACCGCCGCGCCTTCAAGCGCACGGCCTATCTGGTTCGAGATGACGATTCCGCTCTGGACATCGTGCAGGACGCCATGATCAAGCTGGCCGAGAACTATTTCGACCGCCCCGCGGCCGAACTGCCCCTGCTCTTCCAGCGCATCCTGTCGAACGCGACGATGGACTATTTCCGTCGCCAGAAGACGCGCAGGGCGGTCATGACGAATATGTCTGACTTCGAAGGCGCCTCTTCCGACGAAGACTTTGACCTGCTGGAGATCCTCGAAACCCAGGACGGCGCCATGGGCGCATTGAGTGCGGCCGATGAGGTCAGCCGGGCGCAAATCTTGCAGTCCATCGACGCTGAAGTTCAGCAACTGCCGACGCGTCAACGGGAAGCCTTCCTGTTGCGTTACTGGGAGGAACTGGATGTTGCAGAGACCGCCTCTGTGATGGGTTGCTCGGAAGGCAGTGTCAAAACTCACTGTTCACGTGCCGTCCACGCGTTGGCAAAGTCGCTCAAGGCCAAGGGGATCACGCTATGAAGTCGCCGCAAATTTTTTCCGCCCTCCCTGCCGACCTGGACGCTCGCGTCACTCGTTTCGGCCTGCGCGTTGCCGCCGGCCTGACCGAACGCAATGCTGCTCTGCCGCATGACGTTTCCGAACGTCTTCGCTTCGCGCGTGAGCAAGCCTTGGCCCGCGCTGCCCAGGCCCGCGCTGCCCGCACCTCGGTGAGCACCGCCAGCCCCGGCGTGGTGCAGATGGGCTCCACGCTGGCCCTGAGCGGCGGGCCGCGCGGGATCGATGGTGGCAATGGTCTGTGGGCCAAGCTGGTATCCGCCCTGCCTCTGCTGGCCCTGCTGGCCGGCCTGCTGCTGATGCAACAAAGCCAGATCCACGAACAGATCGCCGCCGCTGCCGAGGTCGACACGGCCCTGCTCAGCGACAAGCTGCCGCCCTCCGCCTTCAGCGACCCGGGCTTCGCCGAATTCCTGAGAGATGGTCAAGAATGACCGGATGCCCATGAGTCGAGTCGCGCGGACCGTCTCCGCTTCCCTCCGCCCCCTGATGGCCCTGCTGCTCACCGCGGCGGGGTTTTCTGCTTTTGCGCAGGCGCAGGAAGCGGCTTCGGCTCCCGAGGCGGCACCGGCCAGCGCAACAGTTCCCGCAGCGCCGGCGCCCAAGGCCAAGCCGGTCGCGCCCGTCCTGGCGCCGGTTTCCGCGCTGGCTTCCGTGCCGAACTGGCAGGCGCTGACACCAACCCAGCGTGAACTGCTCGCGCCGCTGGCCAAGGACTGGGACAAGCTCGGTCCCAACCAGCGCAGCAAATGGCTGAACGCAACGCCGCGCCTGGCCGCACTGCCGGACGCGGAACTGGCCCGCCTGCATGAACGCATGCGCGATTGGGCCCATCTGACGCCGGCCGAACGCGTGGACGCCCGCGTGGGCTTCCAGATCGCCAAGCAGGTCGATGCCGAGCAGCGCCAGGCCAAGTGGGAGGCTTATCAGGCCTTGCCCCCTGAAAAGCGCCAGGAATTGGCCGAGAAGGCCGTTGCGCGCCGCCAGGCCAAGGCCGCCGCCCCGGCGCCCAAGCCGCCGGTGGCAGCAGGCCCCAAGTCCAATATCGTGCCCGCCGCGCCCAAGCTCGTCACGCCGGTTCCGGTGACGGGCAGTCTGGTGCAGGCCAAGCCCGGTGCCACGACGGTGCTGATCACGCGGGGCCTGGTCCTGCCCACCCACCATTCCGCGGGTGAGGCCAAGGTCGTTGCCGACCCCTCCCTGGTCGACCCCAAGACGCTGCTGCCCAAGTCGCTGAAGACGCCGCCTGCGTCCGCTCCGGGTCCATGACGGTGGCGATCGACACGAGCGCCGTGCCCGTGGGCCTGGCGCGGCGTTTCGCGGCCTTTCTCTACGAAGGAGTGCTGCTGTTCGGCGTGCTCTTCTTCACCGGCTTCCTGTACTCCGTGCTGACCCGTCAGCAGCACGCCCTCGAAGGCCGGGCGGGCATGGGCATGGTCCTCTTCCTGGTGCTGGGCCTGTATTTCGTCGGCTTCTGGACCTATTCGGGCCAGACCCTGGCCATGAAGACCTGGCATCTGCGCGTCGTCGACGCAAGCGGCCTGCCACTGGGCTGGGGCCGTGCGCTGCTGCGCTACTGCCTAAGCTGGCTGTGGTTCCTGCCGGCCCTGGTGAGCGTCTGGGCCCTGGGCCTGCACAGTGGCGCGGCCATCTTCGGCAGCCTGATCGCTGGTGTCGCGGCCTATCTGCTGATTGCGCGACTGCACCCACAGCGGCAATTTCTGCACGATACGATCGCCGGCTCGCGCGTCATCACCCAGCTTCCGCAGCGTTCATGAGCAACCCCCACAAAGGCCGCACCGGCTTTGATCGCATCATCCACGCCGCCGGCTATTCCTGGGCGGGACTCAAGGCCGCGTACACCGGTGAGAGCGCCTTCCGCCAGGAGACCTGGCTGTGTGTCATCGCCGCGCCGCTGGCCTTCTGGCTGGCCAAGACCTGGGAACAGGCGGCGCTGCTGCTGGGTTCTCTGCTGCTCATCCTCATCGTCGAGCTGCTGAACTCCGCCATCGAGGCCGTCGTCGACCGCGTGTCCTTCGAGCGTCATGAGCTGTCCAAGCGCGCCAAGGACATCGCCAGCGCCGCCGTGCTGATGGCCCTGGTGCTGGCCGCCGGCATCTGGGGCAGCGCCATCTGGCAGCACCTGCGCTAAGGATGTGACACTCGGGCCATGACTTCGGCCCGAGGCTTCCGACTGCTGCACTCCGGCATGGCCGGTGTCGCGGCCGTTGCCGCCGACTCCGCCCATGCCTTCGGCCGCCATACCCACGACCAGTTCGGCATCGGCCTGATCGAACGCGGCGCGCAGAAGTCCGCCAGCGGGCGTGGTGTCGTCGAGGCGGGTGCCGGCGACATGATCACCGTCAACCCCAATGAAGTGCACGACGGCAAGCCCTTCGATGCGACAGGGCGGCGCTGGCGCATGCTCTACCTCGATCCGGCACGCCTGCTCGACGCGGCGCAGGACATCGCCCCGGGCGCAGCCTTCGAATTCACGGCCCCCGTCATCCGCGACGCCGCGCTGGTCGCGCGCTTTCGCAGCCTCTTCGATGCGGCGATGGCAGGCGGCGCACTGCGTTCGGAAGCGGCGCTGGTGGACCTGGTCGCCCGGCTGCTGCGACCCGTGCCGCGCGAGCATCCTGCCCTCGTCGCGGGCGTTGCCGCAGCCCGCGAGCGCATCGACGACGACCCCGCCATCTCACCCACGCTGGCCGCACTGGCCGCCGACGCCGGTCTGAGCCGCTACCAGTTCCTGCGCGCCTTCACGCGCCTCACCGGCCTGCCTCCCCATGCATATCTGCTGCAACGCCGCGTTCAGCATGCGCGCAGCCTCGTGCGCGGCGGCATGGCGCTGGCCGACGCCGCAGCCGCCAGCGGCTTTGCCGATCAGAGCCACATGACGCGCTGCTTCGTGCGTAGCTTCGGCCTCACGCCCGGCGCTTTCGCCCAGCGCTGAAATTTCGTTCAAGACGGCTCGCGGCCGGCGTCGCAGCATGGCGCTCACTCAAGGAGCGCCTGCATGAACCTCGAATTCCTGACCGTCTCGCTGCTCGTCGTCGCCTCGCCGGGCACGGGAGCCGCCGTCACCATCGCCACCGGCCTGTCGCGCGGCACGCGCATGGCCACCATCGCGGCCTTCGGCTGCACCCTGGGCATCGTGCCTCACATGCTTGCCGCGGTGACCGGCCTGGCCGCGCTGCTGCACGCCAGCGCCCTGGCTTTCGAGACAGTGAAATTCGCCGGCGTCGCCTACCTGCTCTACATCGCCTGGATGACCTGGCGCGAGCAGGGCGTGCTGAAGATCGAAGCCTACGGCGCCCAGCGTTCGAGCGGCGAAGTCATCCGGCACGCCGTGCTGGTGAACCTGCTCAACCCCAAGCTGTCGATGTTCTTCCTGGCCTTCCTGCCCCAGTTCATCGCCAAGGATGAAGCCGCACCGACGCTGGCCATGCTGCAACTGTCGGCCATCTTCATGGCCATGACCTTTGCAGTGTTCGCCGTCTACGGCGCCTTCGCGGCACGCATGCGGGACCGCGTGCTGGGCAGCCCGACGGTCATGGCCTGGCTGAGGCGCAGCTTCGCGGCGACCTTCGTGGCCCTGGGCGCAAAGCTGGCGCTGACCTCTCGTTAAACGGCGGCCTCGTCCGTCTCGCCGGTGCGGATGCGGATGACCTGCTCGACCGGCACCACGAAGATCTTGCCATCACCGATCTTGCCGGTCTTGGCGGCCTTCAGGATGGCGTCGATGCAGCGATCCACCTCGTCGTCCTTCACGACGACCTCGACCTTGACCTTGGGCAGGAAGTCGACGACGTATTCGGCGCCGCGGTAGAGCTCGGTATGGCCCTTCTGGCGGCCGAAACCCTTGACCTCGGTGACCGTCAGGCCCGAAGCGCCCACTTCGGCCAGCGCCTCGCGGACCTCGTCGAGCTTGAAGGGTTTGATGATGGCGATGATCTGCTTCATGGGGCCGGGCTCCTGATTTCGTCTGTTGTCGATTTAAGCACGTTCATCCGGGATGCGGTCCAGATCGGCCAGCCAGACCGCGGCCTCGGAATCACTGGGCGCCCGCCAGTCGCCGCGTGGCGACAGCGAGCCGCCGCTGCCGACCTTGGGCGCGTTGGGCACGCAGCTGCGCTTGAACTGGCTGCCCTTGAAAAAGCGCTGCACGAAGATGCGCAGCACACGCTTGATTTCGGCCAGCGCGTAGACCTCACCCCAGGCATGGCGCGCCAGGAAGGCGATCTTGCTCGGCGTGTAGCCGTGGCGCAGCGTGTAGAACAGATTGAAGTCCTGCAGTGCATAGGGCCCCACCGTTGCTTCGGTGCTCTGCAGGCTGCCGGGCACAAGTTCGGGGCTGATCTCGGTGCCGAGGATGTCCAGCAGCACCTGGGTGTCGGTGCCGGCGCCGAGCTGGTCGGTCTCGGCAACCCAGCGCACCAGGTGCTGGATCAGCGTCTTGGGCACGCTGGCATTGACGTTGTAGTGCGACATGTGGTCGCCCACGCCATAGGTGCACCAGCCCAGGGCCAGCTCGGACAAATCGCCCGTGCCCAGCACCAGGCCGCCGCTGAGGTTGGCCAGGCGGAACAGATGGCTGGTGCGCTCGCCGGCCTGCACGTTCTCGAAGGTGATGTCGTAGACGGGCTGGTCATCGCGATGCGGGTGGCCGATGTCCTCGAGCATCTGCGTACAGCTCGGCCGGATGTCGATCTCGCGCGCTTCGCAGCCCACGGCCGCCATCAGGCGCAGAGCCTGTTCGCGGGTGCGCTCGCCGGTGGCGAAACCGGGCATGGTCACGCCGATGATGTTCGTGCGCGGCAGCCCCAGCGCATCCATGGCGCGCGCGGCCACCAGCAGCGCATGCGTGGAATCCAGCCCACCCGAGATGCCAACCACGAGCTTCTTGATGCCGCTCGAGGCCAGGCGCTGGGTCAGGCCCTGGACCTGGATGTTGTAGACCTCCTGGCAGCGCTCGTCGCGGCGGCTGTGGTCGGACGGAACATAAGGGAAGCGCTCGACGCGGCGCCGCAGGGCCAGCGGCCGGTCGCGGTCCAGATCCAGCTTGAAATGGACTTGCCTGAAAGCGTTCACCTGCGCCGCGTACAGGCGCACCGAATCACCGAAGCTCGTCTGCCGCATGCGCTCGCGGGCCAGGCGCTCGAGGTCCACGTCCGCCGTCACGACGTGCGAGCTGCGCAGGAAACGCTCGGACTCGACGAGCAGCTCGCCGTTCTCGCAGACGATGGCCTGGCCATCCCAGGCCAGGTCCGTGGTCGACTCGCCAGCGCCGGCGGACGAATAGACATAGGCCGCCAGGCAGCGTGCCGACTGCTGCGACACCAGCTGGCGCCGGTAGGCGGCCTTGCCGATGACGACGTTGGACGCCGACAGGTTGACGAGCACGGTGGCGCCGGCAAGAGCCGCGAAGGAGGACGGCGGGATGGGCGTCCACACGTCTTCGCAGATCTCCACGTGCAGGCGCAGCAGCGGCAGGTCGTCGGCCGTGAAGATCTGGCGGCTGCCGAAGGGGACCGGCTGACCCAGCAGCGTCACCGTCTCGACCGTGGCCTCCTCACCCGAGCAGAACTGGCGCGCCTCATAGAACTCGCCGTAATTGGGCAGAAAAGTCTTGGGCACCACGCCGAGGATGCGGCCGCGCAACAGCACCACGGCGCAGTTGAACAGGCGCTGCTCGACGCGCAGCGGCATGCCAACGATGGCCACGAGGGGCAGTTCTCTTGTGGCCGCCAGCACCTCGGCCAGCGCCGCCTCGCAGCCGTCGAGCAGGGCGCGCTGGTGGAAGAGGTCGTCGCAGCTGTAGGCCGACAGGCCCAGTTCGGGAAAAGCCATGACGGCCACGCCTTCAGCCGCGGCATCCTTGAGCAGGGCAATCGTCTGCCCGGCGTTGAACACAGGATCGGCCACGCGGCACTGGGGCACGCCCACGGCGACGCGGGCAAAGTCATGGCTGTAGAGGTTGTCGAAACGCATGGGCGGCATCAGCAAAACCCCAGTCTAGTGCGGCGTTCCGCGGCTGCATTCCAATAGGCCGCCATGCCCACCCTCCGCGTCCACGATTCACCCGCCGAACTGTCCCGCGACGCCTGGAATCGCCTGCTCGCCAGGTCACCGCGGCCCACGCCTTTCATGCGCCATGAGTATCTGCAGGCCCTCCACGATTCGGGGTCGGCCGTGGCCAGGACCGGTTGGCAGCCGCAGTTCATCTCGCTGTGGCGGGACGATGAGCTGCTGGCGGCCTGCCCGGCCTGGCTGAAGACGCACAGCTATGGGGAATATGTCTTCGACTGGGCCTGGGCCGAGGCCTATCACCGCCACGGTTTGAGCTACTACCCCAAGCTGCTGGTCGCCGTGCCCTTCACGCCAGTTCCGGGGAGTCGCCTGCTGGCGGTCGACGACGAGGCACGGGCGCAGTTGGCCCAGGCGCTGCGAGCCTTGGCCAAGGAGACCGAAGCCTCGTCCCTGCACGTGCTGTTCGGCGACGAGGCCGACCAGGCAGCGCTGGCCGAGGCCGGCTGCACCGCCAGAGCCGGCGTGCAGTTCCACTGGACGGCCGAGGGCGATGCCGACTTCGCCGCCTTCCTGGCCCGCCTGCACCGCGACAAGCGCAAGAAGATCCAGCAGGAGCAGCGCCGCGTGCGCGAGGCCGGCGTCGTGTTCGAGGCGCGCACCGGCGCGGACCTCACGACGAAGGACTGGGACTTCTTCTACCGCTGCTACCAGCTCACCTACCGCGCCCACCACAGCAAGCCCTATCTGAGCCGCGACTTTTTCGCCCGCATGGCGAGTGACATGCCACAGAACTGGCTGATGTTCACCGCGCATCGCGGCGAGGAACGCGTCGCCACCTCACTGGTCGCGCTGGATCCGGAGCGCCGCGCCGCCTTCGGCCGCTACTGGGGCGCCGTCGAGCACATCCCGAACCTGCATTTCGACGCCTGCTACTACCAGCCCCTGGCCTGGTGCATAGACCACGGCTACCAGCGCTTCGAGGGCGGAGCCCAGGGCGAGCACAAGATGGCGCGCGGCCTGATGCCGACGCCGACCGCCTCCAGCCACTGGCTGGCGCATCCGTCCTTTGCCGACGCCGTCAACGACTTCCTGGCCCGCGAGGGCGAAGCGATGTCGGGCTATATCGACGAGCTGAACGATCACGCCCCCTTTAAAAGACAAAACGCCGCGGATGCGGCGCCTTGAGCGGGGCAGAAGCCTGAATCAGGCCTTGGCGTAGTTCGCCATGCCCTCGGTGATCTCGGACTTGGCCTTCTCCGGGCCTTCCCAGCCCTTGACCTTGACCCACTTGCCCTTCTCCAGGTCCTTGTAGTGCTCGAAGAAGTGCTGGATGGCGGCCAGGCGGGCCGGGTTCACGTCTTCGATCTTCTGCCAGTGGTCGTACATGGGCAGGATCTTGCTGGTGGGCACGGCCAGCAGCTTGGCGTCGCCACCGGCTTCGTCGTCCATCATTAGCACGCCCAGCGGGCGGCAGGTCACGACCACGCCGGGCGTCAGCGCGAAGGGGGTGATGACCAGCACATCCACCGGGTCGCCGTCATCCGCCAGCGTCCTGGGGATGTACCCATAGTTGCACGGATAGTACATAGGCGTCGTCAGGAAGCGGTCGACGAACAGCGCACCGCTCTCCTTGTCCACCTCGTACTTGATCGGGTCGGCATTCATCGGGATTTCGATGATGACGTTGAACTCGTCGGGCACCTTGGCGCCGGGGGTCACGTTGTGCAGGCTCATGGTCGTGTTTTATGGCTAAGGAAAACCCGCATTCTAGGTTTCCCGAACAACGCTGGTAAACGTGCAACCCGGCTGTCAAAGCCGGCCCTTAAGCTCAGCCGCCGAGCCCAGGCATACCCTGCCGCGGGCCCATGGATCACACGCTAACTAGGAGACTTGTACATGTCGACGGAAATGGCGCTGTATTTCGCGCTGGCCTGCGGCCTCGCGGCCGTTCTCTATGGCTTCATTCAACGAAGCTGGATCCTGAGTCAGGATGCGGGCAATGCCCGCATGCAAGAGATCGCTACCGCGATCCAGCAAGGCGCGGCGGCCTATCTGGGCCGCCAATACCGCACCATCGGCATGGTGGGCGTCGTGCTCGCCATCGCCATCGCCGTGTCCGGCCTGGGCACCACCACCGCCATCGGCTTCGTCATCGGCGCGGTGCTTTCGGGCATCTGCGGCTTCATCGGCATGAACATCTCGGTGCGCGCCAATGTGCGCACCGCGCAGGCGGCCTCCAAGGGCATCGGCCCGGCGCTGGACGTCGCCTTCAAGGGTGGCGCCATCACCGGCATGCTGGTGGTGGGCCTGGGCCTGCTGGGCGTGGGCGGCTTCTACATGGCCATCGGCGGCGGGCATGACAGCACGGCCCTCAAGCCCATGCTGGGCCTGGCCTTCGGCTCGTCCCTGATCTCCATCTTCGCCCGCCTGGGCGGTGGCATCTTCACCAAGGGCGCCGACGTCGGTGCCGACCTGGTGGGCAAGGTCGAGGCCGGCATCCCGGAAGACGACCCGCGCAACCCGGCCGTCATTGCCGACAACGTCGGTGACAACGTCGGCGACTGCGCCGGCATGGCGGCCGACCTGTTCGAGACCTATGCCGTCACGCTGATCGCCGCGATGGCGCTGGGTGCGCTGATGGTCACGGGCTCGAGTGCCATGGCCGGCGTGGTCTACCCGCTGGCTCTGGGCGGCGTGTCCATCATTGCCTCCATCATCGGCTGCTACTTCGTCAAGGCCAGCCCCGGCATGAAGAACGTGATGCCGGCGCTGTACAAGGGCCTGATCGTGGCCGGCGTGCTGAGCCTGATCGCCTTCTTCTTCGTCACCAAGGCGATGTTCCCTGGCGCCATCGAGCTGAGCACCGGCGGCACCACCAACGCGATGGCCCTGTTCGGCGCCTGCGCGGTCGGCCTGGTGCTGACGGCGGCCATGGTCTGGGTCACCGAGTACTACACCGGCACGCAGTACCACCCGGTGCAGCACGTTGCCCAGGCCTCCACCACCGGCCATGGCACCAACGTCATCGCGGGTCTCGGCGTGTCGATGAAGTCCACCGCCTGGCCGGTGCTCTTCGTCTGCGCGGCCATCTACACGGCCTATGCACTGGCGGGCCTGTACGGCATCGCGGTGGCGGCCACCTCCATGCTCAGCATGGCCGGCATCATCGTGGCGCTGGACGCCTACGGCCCCATCACCGACAACGCCGGCGGCATCGCCGAGATGGCCGAACTGCCGGCCGCCGTGCGTGACGTCACCGACCCGCTGGACGCCGTCGGCAACACCACCAAGGCCGTCACCAAGGGCTATGCCATCGGCTCCGCCGGCCTGGCGGCCCTGGTGCTGTTCGCCGACTACACCCATGCGCTGGAAGCGCGCGGCATGCATGTGGCCTTCGACCTGTCCGACCACAAGGTCATCCTCGGCCTCTTCATCGGCGGCCTGATCCCCTATCTGTTCGGCGCCATGGCGATGGAGGCCGTCGGCCGCGCCGCCGGTGCCGTCGTCGTCGAGGTGCGCAAGCAGTTCGCCGACGGCCAGATCATGGCCGGCAAGCGCAAGCCCGACTACAGCGCCGCGGTCGACATGCTGACCACCGCCGCGATCAAGGAAATGATCGTGCCGTCGCTGCTGCCGGTGGCCGCGCCCATCATCGTCGGCCTGACGCTCGGCCCCGCCGCGCTGGGTGGCCTGCTGATGGGCACCATCGTGACCGGCCTCTTCGTCGGCATCTCGATGTGCACGGGCGGCGGCGCCTGGGACAACGCCAAGAAGCTGATCGAGGAAGGCTTCACCGATGCCGCGGGCATGCTGCACAAGAAGGGCGGCGAAGCACACAAGGCCGCCGTCACCGGCGACACCGTGGGCGACCCCTACAAGGACACCGCCGGCCCGGCTGTCAACCCGCTGATCAAGATCATCAACATCGTGGCCCTGCTCATCGTGCCCCTGCTGCCCATGACAGCCGGCAGCAAGGCGCCGGAGCCCATGCCGGCACCGGTCGCCGCCATGGCGGCCAGCGAGCCGGCGGCGCCCGCAGCCAGCATGGCGGAGATGCCTGCCTCGGCCGCATCGCAGTAATTCTCTCGTAAATACGGTATTCAACGGCCTGCTCAGCAGGCCGTTTTCACGTCAGCGCAGGGCAAAATCGCAGTCCATGGCGAGCATGGCGATCACCCGGCACGAACTGACGCGGCGACGCGAGCAATTGCAGGATCTGCAGCGCTACCTCGTCGTGCTGGAGTCCGACCATGACGGCGCCCGCGCCAAGCTGCTGGGCTTCCGGCTGCGCTATCTCGATGCGTTAGGCCCGCTGATGCTTGAGCTGGACGAACTCGAGGCCCAGCTCCACCAGGCCACCGCCCTGCTGTCCGAAGCACTGAAGCGTCAGGGCGTCGACGCGCCGATGTCGTCCCTGCCGCGTACCAAGGCCTGGCCGGACATTCCCGGCCTGCCCGAGGCCACGCCGCTGCCGCCGGAGCCGACCGGTCCGACGATGGATTTGCCGCCCCCCAGCCTGAAGACGCTGTACCGGCGCGCCGCCATGCGCTTTCATCCCGACCTGGCGCCGTCCGGGCCGGAGCGCGAGGTCTGCGAGCAGCGCATGATGGTGGTCAACGAGGCCTATGCGAGCAGCGACCGCGCCCGGCTGGAAAGCCTGCTGCTGGCCGCCGGCGAGACGCCGGAGAAGGTCATCGGCGGCCCGGCCGACGCCGTGCGCGCCTGGCTGGGCCTGTGCGAGCACATGGTGCAGGGCCGCATCCGCGTCGTTCAGGCCCAGACGGCCCTGCTGCACAGCCAGCAGATGCACCAGCTGCGCGTCGCCATCGAGCGCGCCGAGACCGGCGGCATGAAGCCGCTGGACATCATGGCGGCCCGGCTGCGAGCGCAGATCGCCGAGCGCCGCCAGGAGCTTTATATCGGCGAGCGGGTGGGTGCCGATGCCCGCCTGGCGGCGGACTTCCTGCGCAGGCGCTATCAGCGCATGACGGGCCTGGGCCTGGGTTGACCGGCGTCAGATCGGATCGTTCTGCGTCTGCGGATCGGCGCTGGGGATGAAGGCCAGCATGTTGCCGCTGCTGTCGACGCTGGCGAAAAGCAGCACCACGCCGCGCGTCGTGTAGGTATTGGGCGACCAGGGGATCGACAGGTAGTCGACCCAGTCGCCCTTCTCAGACTCCTCGCGCACCGCGTAGAGGTAGTTGTAGGGCTGCATGGTGGGGTCGTTGCCCACCGTCTTGACCGCAGCACCGAGCAAGCGCAGGTTCAGACCCCCGACCACCGTTTCCCCAAAATCGAATTCGAGGTCGCCGGCTTCATTGGCCGGCGTCTGGGTGGTGAGCGTCACGCCGTGCGGCACGGTCACCCCGTTGCCGTCGACATAGGTGCAGGTCGCAAGCCCGCCGGCCGTGGAGGTGACGGTGACTTGATAGGGGGAAACATAAGTCGTCATGAAGGGTCCCTGTGGAGTTGAGAAATCAGCGCTCGCGCTGCTGTCGAAGCCAATCGCGGGCGGCCAGCCAGTCTGCACGCCCTGGGGCCGTCGGGTCCAGGCACTCTTGCACGGCCAGCCAGCGCCGCGTCAGGTCGGCGTTCACCTGCAGCCAACCGCTGCGACCCGACAACAGGGCCGCGGCCTCGGTGCAGCCAGCCAGCCGGCCCGCGGCCGACGTGCTTGCGGGGGCCGCATAGGCCAGCAGCACGGCGGCATCCAGCACCTGCTGGTCGCCCGGGCTGCGCGTCAGCGCCGCCGTGAGGCGCTGCTGCAGGCGGGCGCGCAGGCCACAGTCCTCGCCCTGGCATTCCAGCCCTTGGGCCGCCTCCAGCAGGCGCACCTGCCGGTACAGCGAACTTTGCGGCGGCGGCTTGCCTGGTCTCAGGGACTCGATACGGACGAGCAACCGATGTGCCGCCTTGGCCCGCTCCGCCGCAGCGACCAGGTGCAAGGCCTGCCATTCGGCCTCGATGTTGATGGCGAGCAGCGCCCAGGACAGGTTGGCGGGATCGCTGCGGGCCAGCATCTGCGCGGCCTCGCGGGCCTGGCTCAGCAGCGCACGGCCCGAGCCGCCCATCTCCTGCCGCACCAGCGCCAGATAGAACTGGATACTGGCCTCCTTGGCCAGCCAGGCCAGGTCGCGCGGGCGCTGCTCGCGCAGCACGCCCACGCTGGCCAGCGCAGACTCGTAGTGGACGCCGGCCGTCCGCAGCCTGCCGGCCCGCGTCAGCGTCGTGCCCAGCCAGCTGGCGGTATCGGCCCAGTTGTTCTGCAGCTCGGCGTCGTCCGGCCGCAGCTTCAGGGCCTTCTCCTTCAGCGCCAGGGACTCACGAAAGGCGCCCTCGGCCGCCTCCAGATGTCCCTCGCTCAGCTGCAAGGCGCCCAGGCTGCTTTGCGCATACGACAGCTCCACCACGGCGTCCACCGAGCCCGGCACCTCCTGCAGCCAGCGCTGCCCGTAGTCGCGGTACTGCTCCCAGGCCCGCTGGGCCAGCGCCAGCTCGCGCCGCTGGTGATGGACCTCGCCGGTCCAGAACGCCGCGGCTCCCTGCGCCTTGCGCCAGTCTTCGCGCAATGGGGCGTTGGGCGGGTCAGCGGCGAGCAACTGGCTGGCCAGCTTGAGGGGCTCCAGCGCCCCGTCCAGCTCGCGCTTGGCCACGCGCACTTCGGCCACGACCGTCAGGGCCTTGGCGCGCTGCAGGCGCTCCATGGGACCGGGCGCCCGCCCCGGGCTGTCCAGCAAGCCCAGCGCCTTGCCACCGATGCTGTCCAGCAGCTCCAGCCGCCCGATGGGACGGAGCTTGTCGGCGAGCTCGCCGAGCATGAAGCTCAAGGTCTCCTCGGCCTCCTGGCGCTTGGCCTGGGCCTCGCGTTCGGCCTCGGCGGCCCGGTGCGCCTGCCAGGTGCTGAACACCGTCAGGACGACCAGGACCAGGCCCGCGAGGCTGCCGAAGGCGACGGTCCAGCGGTGCCGCTGCACGAAGCGCCCCAGCACATACAGACGGCTGTCCGGGCGCGCCCGGATGGGTTCGCGGGCCAGCCAGCGCAGCAGATCCTCGGCCAGGGCCTGGGCATTGGCGTAGCGCTCCGTCGGCGTCTTCTTCAGTGCCTTGGCAACGATGGTGTCGAGGTCGCCGCGCAGCCACCGGGCCTGCCGCGCGATCGCCATGTCGTCCTGCGCCGCCGCCACGTCGGAGAGCCGCCTGGGCACCTGCTCGACGACGGCCTTGAGCCGGTCGAGCTGGGTCTGCGTGTCGTCGGCCGTGGGGTGGCTGCCACCCAGCAGCAGGTAGAGCAGCACGCCCAGCGCATAGACGTCGGTCGCCGTCGTCACGTCGGCCTGCTGCACCTGCTCGGGCGCGGCGAACTGCGGCGTGAAGGCGCTGCCGGCGCGCTGGGTCAGCTCGGTGGCGGCGGCACCCTGGCTGGCCTGGGTTGCGTCGGCCATCAGCTTGGCGATGCCGAAGTCCAGCAGCTTCACCTCGCCGTCGCGCGTCACCAGGATATTGCTGGGCTTGAGGTCGCGGTGCAGGATCAGCCGCGCATGGGCATGCGCCACCGCGGCCAGCACGTCCAGGAACAGGCGCACACGCGCCTCGACATCGAGCTGCTGCTGGCGGCAATAGACATCGATGGGCAGGCCGTCGACATACTCCAGCACCAGATAGGGTTGCTGGCCCTGGTAGACGCCGGCATCGAGCAGGCGCGCGATATGGGGATGGGACAGGCGGGCCAGGATTTCGCCCTCGCGCGCGAAGCGGCCCGTGTCGCCGCGGCCCAGCAGGCCAGCCATCAGGAACTTGACCGCGACCTGGCCCTCGAAGCGCCCGTCGGCGCGGCGCGCCAGCCAGACGCTGCCCATGCCGCCCTGCCCCAGCGGGCGTTCCAGCACATAGGGGCCGACGGACTGTCCGGCAAGATCGGGCGGCGCTTGCGCTTCGGCGGGAACGGAGGCCAGCGCCTGCTGCCACTGGGCGACCACGGGTTCGCTCAGGAAGCCCTGGCTTTGCAGTTCCCGCGCCCTTTCCAGCAAACGCCCCAGTTGCTCGGCCGCGTCCGGGTCTTCGAGCCGCAGGCGTGACAGGCGCTCTTCACGCCCGGCCTGCGACAGGTCCAGCAATTCATCCAGCAAGGGGCTCAGTTCGAGCCAGCGTTGCTTGTCCATCAGGGCCTGCTCACACGACGGGAATCGGTGCGAGACGGTCTGCGCGGGTGCAGGGCTAGGCGCCGTGCTGAAGCCCGGGCTGGTTGCCCGGGCAAGGCACGCAACGACGCCATGCGCCCGCGCAGCCCCTCTCCCGAAGGGTTGTCACTCAAAAGCCCGCGCGCGGCGTTGCGAAGTCTCGCTGGGGCTACGCCCGGACACGTTGGGCCCAGTGGGCCAAACGTGCCTGGCGTAGAGCTGGGCCTCTGGCCCAGCGCGGCCTGCAAGGCAGACCCCAACTTCGACTTCACGCCTGGCTCGCGGGCTTTTGAGTGGCAACGCATCCGATCCCCGTCGTGTAAGCAGGCCCTAGCCCGCCAGGCTCAGCGACAGGAAGAGGCGGGCCTTCTGCCAGTCGCGCTGCACGGTGCGCTCGGTCACGCCCAGGGCCTCGGCGATCTCCGACTCCAGCAGGCCCGCGAAATAGCGCATCTCGACGACCTGGGCCATCCGCGGCTCGATCTCGGCGAGCTCGCCCAGGGCCTCATGCACGCGCAGCAGGTCTGCATCGCCGTCCGGCAACTGCTCGGCGACGGCCGTGTCCAGGGTTTGGTGCGCCTGCCCGCCGCCGCGGCGATCGGCCTGGCGGGCACGCACCGCGTCGATGATGACCGAACGCATGGCCTGGGCGGCATAGGCCAGGAAGTGGCGCCGGTCGGGAAACTCGGCGCCTGGAGCGCCCGCCACGCGCAGCCAGGCCTCATGCACCAGGGCGGTCGTGTCCAGCAGCGTCAGATGACCCGCGTCGCGGACCTGGCGGCGCGCCAGGCGCTGCAGGTCGGCATAGAGCTGGGCCACCACCTGGTCGGCGGCGGCGCGATCGCCCTGCTGGGCGGCCTGCAGCAATTGGGTGATGGCTTGCACCGGCCGCACTCTAACGGTTGGCCAGGGCGGTTCGTGGGTGGGTTTCGGAGCGGGAGGACGGTGGCCGCATTTTTTTTGAGACTCGATGTCGGGTTTGGCGGGTGGACGCCGTTCTGAGAAAGGAGAACCGATGACGGAGCAGCACCAGGGAGCCGGCACAAGCCGGGCTGCAAGGCCGTCGGTTCTCACCCCACGCAACCCGACGCCAAGCCATGTCCCAAGCTCTCCTGCTCAACGACGACCCCGCCGCGCCTCAGCGGGCCGGCAGTTTCACGCACCTGCCCCAGGAGGAGTCGCTGGCGACGCTGGGCCTGCGGCTGTCGCGCCAGTTCGCCCAGTGCCGGCGCAAGGGCGAGCAGCTCGCCCTGCTCTGGGTGGAGGTCAAGGTGCTGGCGCGACCCGACGCGACCCTGAGCGACGCCGACCACCTGTCCCTGATCCAGACGGTGAGCCTGCGCCTGCGCAACCGCGTGCGCGGCGCCGACGAGGTCGTGCACATGGGCGGCTGCATCTTCACCGTGCTGCTGCAGGCCGTCGGCACGACGGAGGCCGGAATGGTCGAGGCGCGGCTGCTGCAAGCCCTGCGAGGCGCCTATGGCGTCGACGGGCGGCTGATGCAGCTGGGCGTGCGCCTGGGCATGGCGATGTACCCGGAGGCGGGGCGCAATGGCGCCGAGCTGGCGGCGGCAGCGCGCAACAGCCTGGCGGAAGCTGCGGGCGACTGAAGGATTCGTTAAACCTCCAGCCACTCCTTGCGGATGTAGGCGTTGGCACGCAGGTCAGCCGGGCTGCCCTCGAAGACGATGCGGCCGTGGCCCATCACATAGCAGCGCTCGGAGATCTCCAGCGCGATGGCGAGCTTTTGCTCGACCAGCAGCACGGCGATGCCGCGGTTCTTCAGTTCCTTCAGGTACTCGGCCACCAGCTCGACGATCTTGGGCGCCAGGCCCTCGGTGGGCTCGTCGATCATGATGAGGTCGGGGTCGCCCATCAGCGTGCGACAGAGCGTGAGCATCTGCTGTTCGCCGCCGGACAGCACGCCGGCCTCGGTGTGCTGGCGCTCGCGCAGGCGCGGGAACATCTTGTACATGTCCTCGAAACCCCAGCGCGGTTTCTTCGCGCCGGACTTCTCGCCCAGCATCAGGTTCTGGTGCACCGTCAGCTTGGGGAAGATGTCGCGGTTCTCGGGCACATAGCCCAGGCCCATGTGGGCAATCTCATAGGCCTTGCGCCCCACCAGCTCCTGGCCGCC
This sequence comes from Roseateles sp. FW305-36, assembly GCF_058787015.1. Classification (NCBI taxonomy): domain Bacteria; kingdom Pseudomonadati; phylum Pseudomonadota; class Betaproteobacteria; order Burkholderiales; family Sphaerotilaceae; genus Roseateles; species Roseateles sp. FW305-36. The sequence goes on from NZ_JBYSZK010000014.1 coordinate 130,518, forward strand.
CCACAGGACCGAGCCCTTGGCATCGACCTGGCCCATGATGGTCTTGACCGTCGTCGAGCGGCCGGCGCCGTTGCGGCCCAGGAGGCTCACGATCTCGCCCGGCTTCACTTCCATGCTGACGCCATGCAGCACATGGCTCTTGCCGTAGAAGGCGTGGACGTTGTCCAGCTTGAGGAGACGACCTTCGCTCATGCTGCAGCCGCCTGTGTCTCGGCGAGTACGGAGCCGAGGTAGGCCTCCTGTACCCGGGCATTCGCACGCACGGCATCCGGCGTGTCGAAGGCGATGACCTCGCCGTAGACCAGCACGGCGATCTTGTCGGCCAGGCCGAAGACCACGCCCATGTCGTGCTCCACCGTCAGCAGGGTCTTGCCGACGGTCACGTCGCGGATCAGCTGGATGAAGCGCTTGGTTTCGCTCTTGCTCATGCCGGCCGTGGGTTCGTCCAGCAGGATGACGCTGGAACCCCCGGCGATGGTGATGCCGATCTCCAGCGCCCGCGCCTCGGCATAGGTCAGGTTCATGGCCAGCACGTCGCGGCGCTTGTCGAGCTTGATCATCTCGAGGATCTGCTCGGTGCGGTCGTTGGCGTCGTCGAGGTCGGCCAGGAACTTCCAGAAGGCGTAGCGGTGGCCCAGGCTCCACAGCACGGCGCAACGGATGTTCTCGAACACCGACAGCCGTGTGAACAGGTTGGAGACCTGGAAGCTGCGCGACAGGCCCTGGCGGTTGATCTCGAAGGGCTTCTTGCCGTCGATGCGCTGGCCATGCAGATGGATCTCGCCCGAGGTCGGCGCGAAGCGGCCGCTGATCAGGTTGAACAGCGTGCTCTTGCCCGCGCCGTTGGGGCCGATGATGGCGACGCGCTCGCCGGCCTGCACGGCCAGGTGGGCGCCGCGGATGATCTCGCTCTTGCCGAAGCTCTTGCGCACATCGCGCAGCTCGAGGGCAAAGCTCATAGGGCCTCCCTGCGCTTGATCTCTTTCTCGATGTCTTCCTGGATCTCGCCCCACTCGTGCACGTATTGGCGCCGCACGAGTTCGAACAGGGCCGCACCGATGACGATGAGGAAGCCGGCACCGAACCAGGCGTCCAGGCCCGCGCTGTTCAGCGTCGCGCCCATGAACTTGAGCTCGGGGCCCAGGGCCTCGTTGAGCTGGCGGTGGTAGACCATCTCGATCATGGTGGCGGCGCCGATCAGCGCCGCCAGCGCCGTGCCGGCCAGGGCCAGATAGGACGTCCAGAGCTTCTTCAGCTTGCCGAAGGCCGCCACGCGCAGATTCATCAGGATCAGGCTGGCAAAGCCGCCCGGCGCATACATGACCATGAAGAGGAAGATCAGCCCGAGGTAGAGCAGCCAGGCCTTGGTCAGCTCCGACAGCAGCACGCCGCAGATGACCATCAGCACCGCGCCGATGATGGGGCCGAAGAAGAAGGTCGCGCCGCCCAGGAAGGTGAAGAGCAGATAGGCGCCGGAGCGCGAGGCATGCAGCACCTCGCCGTTGACGATCTCGGTGTTGATGGCACCCAGGCCGCCCGCGATGCCGGCGAAGAAGCCCGAGATCGTGAAGGCCATGAAGCGCACCCAGTGGGTGTTGTAGCCGACGAACTCGACACGCTCGGGGTTGTCGCGCACCGCGTTCAGCATGCGGCCCAGCGGCGTGCGCGTCAGTGCGAACATGGCCGCCGTGCAGATGAAGCAGTAGAGGGCGACGAGGTAGTAGACCTGGATCTGCGGCCCGAAGCTGATGCCCATCAGTGGCTTGCCGATGACGCGATTGCTGGACACGCCGCCCTCGCCGCCCGAGAACTCGGGCAGCATCAGCGCCAGCGCGAAGACGAGTTCGCCGATGCCCAGGGTGATCATCGCGAAGGGCGTGCCGGCCTTCTTGGTCGACACATAGCCGAGGATGGCCGCGAACACCAGGCCGGCCGCACCGCCCACCAGCGGGATCAGGCTGACTGGAAGCCCCAAGGTGCCGGCACCCGCCATGTTCAGCGCATGGATGGCCAGGAAGGCGCCCATGCCGCTGTAGACCGCGTGGCCGAAGCTCAGCATGCCGCCCTGGCCGAGCAGGATGTTGTAGGCCAGGCAGGCGATGATGCCGATGCCCATCTGCGTGAGCATGGTCTGGGCCAGGCCGCTGGTCCAGATGCGCGGCGCGACGAAGAGGACGAGGGCGAACAAGCCCCAGACGATCCAGCGCCCGACGTTGAGGGGCTTGAAGTGGAATTCCTTGGACTTGCTCATCAATCTTCCCGCGTACCGAGCAGGCCCTTGGGCCGGAAGATCAGGATCAGCACCATCAGCAGATAGGGCAGGATCTGAGCGACATCCTTCAGCGCCAGGCGCAGCACCGGGTAGCCGGGGGTGTCCGGCGTGACGGTGAAACCGATGGACGTCAGCGCCGACGCCAGCGACGCGTCCACCGTCAGCGGCAGGGTCTGCAGCAGGCCGATGACGAGAGATCCGACGAAGGCGCCCGCCAGCGAGCCGATGCCGCCGACCACCACCACCACGAAGATGATGGAGCCGACGATGATGGCCATGTTGGGCTCGGTGACGAAGGTGATGCCGCCGATGACGCCGGCCAGGGCCGCCAGCGCGCAGCCGCTGCCGAACACCAACATCAGCACCCGCGGCACGTTGTGCCCCAGGGCCTCGACCATCTCGGGATGGGTGAGTGCTGCCTGGATGACGAGGCCGACGCGGGTGCGCGTCAGCAGCAGCCACAGGGCCAGCAGCATCAAGAGGGCCACCAGCATCATGAAGGCGCGCGTCAGCGGGAAGGTGGAGCACAGCGCCGCCGTGCACAGCTCGGGCGCGGCCTTGCCCAGCGCGAAGGACATGCCCTGGGTGGGCGAGGAGATGATGGTGAAGGCCGAGCCCTGCAGCACCTCGGGCGGCGTGAAGGGCACGGCCGTGCGGCCCCAGATCAGCTGCACCAGCTCCAGGATCACATAGGACAGGCCGAAGGTGATCAGCAGCTCGGGCACGTGGCCGAACTTGTGCACCCGCCGCAGCGCCAGCCTCTCGAAGCCCGCGCCCAGCATGCCGACGGCGACCGGCGCCAGCAGCAGGGCCGGCCAGAAGCCGATGATGCCGACGAGCGTGTAGGCGATGTAGGCGCCCAGCATGTAGAAGCTGGCGTGGGCGAAGTTCAGCACGCCCATCATGCTGAAGATCAGCGTCAGGCCCGAGCTCAGCATGAAGAGCAGCAGGCCGGACGACAGGCCGTTCAGCAGGTTGATGAAGACTTGATCCAAGGCGGTGGCCGGCAAAGTCAGGAAGATCGCGCCGCCGCTGGCGAGCGGGGCGCGGTCGGCTCAATCAGCCAGGCGCTCAGCCCGGGCGCTTCATCTGGCAGGACGTCGGCGTCGACGACACATAGCTGTCGTACATCTTCACCGGCGCCAGCGTCATGCCCGTCTTCTCCGGGCTGTACGGATACTTGGCATCGGCCTTCTGCCAGACCGAGATGAACAGCGGCTGCTGCAGCTGGTGGTCGGTCTTGCGCATCGTCACTTCGCCGTTGAAGCTCTTGACCGTCAGACCTTCCATCGCCGCGGCCACCTTGACCGGGTCGGTGGACTTGGCATTTGCCATGGCCTGGCTGAGCAGCGTGTAGATGTGCTGCACGCTCAGCGTGTACATGTCATCGTTGAACTTCTTGTTGAACTCCTCGGCATCCTTCTGCGCCTGGCCGCCCATGTTGTAGTGGCTGTAGGCAACCTGGAAGACGCGGCCTGCGCCGCCCGTGCCCAGCGCCGTCGGCGTGCCGGTCACGCCGGTGTAGTAGGTGAAGAACTTGCCGTTGTAGCCGGCCTCGTTGGCGGCCTTCACCATCAGCGCCAGGTCGGAGCCCCAGTTGCCGGTGATGACGGTGTCGGCGCCGCTGGCCTTGATCTTGGCGATATAGGGCGCGAAGTCGCGCACCTGGGCCAGCGGGTGCAGGTCCTCGCCGACGATCTGGATGTCGGGGCGCTTGCGGCCCAGCATCTCCTTGGCGTACTTGGCGACCTGGTGGCCATGGGCGTAGTTCTGATTCAGCAGATAGACCTTCTTGACGTCGGCCTGATCCTTCATGAAGGTGGTCAGGGCCTCCATCTTCATCGACGTGTCGGCGTCGAAGCGGAAGTGCCAGTAGCTGCACTTGCTGTTGGTCAGGTCGGGGTCCACCGCCGAGTAGTTCAGGTAGACGATTTCCTTGCCGGGGTTGCGCTCGTTGTGCTTGGCCACCGCGTCACTCAACGCCAGCGCCACGCTGGAGCCATTGCCCTGCATGATGTAGCGGATGCCCTGGTCGGCCGCGGCCTTCAGCAGGTTCAGCGACTCGGCGGGGCTCAACTTGTTGTCGAAGGTGACGATCTCGAACTTCACACCGGCCGGGTTGCTCTTGTTGGTCTTCTCGCCGAGGAACTGGAAGGTCTTGACCTGGTTCTGGCCCACCGGGCCCATCAGGCCGGACAGCGCGTCGATATAGGCCAGCTTGACCGTCTCGCCCTTCTGGGCCTGGGCGGCGCCGGCCGCCAGGGCCAGCACGGCGACTGCCGTCAATGCACGCGGAAAGCGGGCCGAAGTGATGTCGAACATGCTTGTCTCCTGTTGTGGCTCTGAATGTGAACGAAAGTTAATCCAGCCCGGCTGCCGCGCAGTCCCGGGCTTACCCCAGACGAATCAGACGGTCGGCAACTTGTGATCCAGGAACTGCTCGCGCAGCTTCAATTTCTGCACCTTGCCGGTGGCCGTGTGCGGGATCTCGGTGACGAAGACGATGTCGTCCGGGATCTGCCACTTGGCGATGCGGCCGTCATAGAAGGCCAGCAACTCCTCGCGTGTCACGCTCGTATCGGGCTTCTTGACGATGACCAGCAGCGGCCGCTCGTCCCACTTGGGATGCCGGGCGGCGATGACGGCGGCCTCGTGCACGGCCGGGTGGGCCATGGCGATGTTCTCGAGGTCGATGGAGGAGATCCACTCGCCGCCGGACTTGATGACGTCCTTGCTGCGGTCGGTGATCTGCATGAAGCCGTCGGCGTCGATGGTGGCCACGTCGCCGGTCGGGAACCAGCCGGGTTCGCCATCGACGCTGACCAGCGGCGACTCGTCGTGGTTGAAGTAGCGGGAGATGACCCAGTGGCCGCGCACGACGAGATTGCCCGAGCTCTGCCCGTCCCAGGGCAGGGAGCGTCCCTCGTCGTCGATGATGGCCATGTCGACGCCGTAGATGACGCGGCCCTGCTTCTCCAGCAGGCGCTGCTGCTGATCGGGCGGCAAATTGAGCTGGCGCGTCGTCAGCTTGGACAGCGTGCCCAGCGGCGACATCTCGGTCATGCCCCAGGCGTGGATGACCTCGACGCCGTAGTCCTGCTGCAGCGACTTCATCATGGCCGGCGGGCAGGCCGAGCCGCCGATGACGGTGCGCTTGAAGGTTGAGAACTTCAGGTTGTTGGCCTTGACGTAGTTCAGCAGGCCCAGCCACACCGTCGGCACACCGGCGCTGAAGTTGACCTTCTCGCTCTCGAACAGCTCGTACAGGCTCTTGCCGTCCAGATGAGGCCCGGGCAGCACGAACTTGCAGCCGACGATGGCCGCACTGTAGGGCAGGCCCCAGGCGTTCACATGGAACATGGGCACGACGGGCAGGATGACGTCGCGGCTGGAGCAGTCCATCGCGTCCGGCAGCGCCGCCGCATAGGCATGCAGCACCGTGGAGCGATGGCTGTAGACGGCGCCCTTGGGGTTGCCGGTGGTGCCGGAGGTGTAACAGATGCTGGAAGCGGTGTTCTCGTCGAACTGCGGCCAGGCGTAGTCGCCGGTCTCGGCGGCCAGCAGGTCTTCGAAGCACAGCAGGTCGGCAATGCTGCTGCTCGCCGGCATGTGGGCGCGCGAGGTCATCAGCACGAAATGCTTCACCGTCTTCAGCGCCGGCGCGACCTTCTCGACCAGGGGCAGGAAGGTGGCGTCGAAACAGAGGATGCGGTCCTCGGCGTCGTTGGCGATCCAGACGATCTGCTCGGGGAAGAGGCGCGGATTGATGGTGTGGCAGACCAGGCCCGAGCCCGAGCTGCCGTAATAGATCTCGAGGTGGCGATGGCCGTTCCAGGCCAGCGTGCCGATGCGGTCGCCGGGCTGGCAGCCCAGCCGCGCAAAGGCCTGCGCGGCCTGGCGCGAGCGGCGCGCGACCTCGCCCCAGTTGCTGCGATGCAGGTCGCCCTCGACCCGCTTGCTGACGATCTCGGTTTCGCCCGAATGCCGTTCGGCGTGCTTCAGCAACGACGAAATCAGCAGCGGGTCCGACATCATCCGGCCCATCAATGCCATGGTTGTCTCCTGGCGGTCTTATCGACCCAGTCTAGTCGCCACTGTGTTGACTGAAACGTCACAACCGCGACCCTCGTACCCCGGGGAAACACCCAGGCCAGCAGAGTGAAAACCCCTCTCACTAAACTGGGGCGATGAACCCGTTCAACGGTCTTGCCTGGACCAACCGTTTTGCCGACCTGGGGCCCGACTTCTTCACCGAACTGCCGGCCCAGGGACTGCCCGACCCGCACTGGGTCGCGCAAAGTCCCGACTGCGCCCAGTTGCTCGGTTTGCCCGCCGACTGGACCGCAAGCCCCGAAGCCCTCACCGCCTTCGCCGGCAACGCGCCCTGGACGGGCATGCGGCCGCTGGCCAGCGTCTACAGCGGCCACCAGTTCGGCGTCTGGGCCGGGCAGCTCGGCGACGGCCGCGCCCTGTGGCTGGGCGAGGTCGACACGCCGGCCGGCCCGCAGGAACTGCAGCTCAAAGGCGGCGGACTGACGCCTTACTCCCGCCGCGGCGACGGCCGTGCCGTGCTGCGCTCCTCCATCCGCGAATTCCTGTGCTCCGAGGCCATGGCGGCACTCGGCGTGCCGACGACGCGGGCCCTGTGCATCACCGGCTCGCGCCTGCCCGTCATCCGCGAGAGCGTGGAGACGGCCGCCATCGTCACCCGCGTGGCGCCCAGCTTCATCCGCTTCGGCCACTTCGAGCATTTCGCCCACCACGACCAGCTCGACGCGCTGCGCCGCCTGGCCGACTGGTTCATCGCCCATCACGCCCCCGAATGCGCCGACGCGCCCGAGCCGGTCGTCGCACTGCTGAAGAAGGTCTCGCTGCAGACCGCCGACCTGATGGCCCACTGGCAGGCCATCGGCTTCTGTCATGGCGTCATGAACACGGACAACATGTCCATGCTCGGCCTCACGCTGGACTACGGGCCTTTCGGCTTCATGGATGCCTTCAACCCCGGCCACGTCTGCAACCACAGCGACGACCGCGGCCGCTACGCCTATGCGCGCCAGCCCGCCGTCGGCTTCTGGAACCTGCATGCCCTGGCCCAGGCCTTCGTGCCGCTGCTGGAAGGCGAGCAGGACGCGGCCGGCGAGCGCCTGCTGGAGGCCGTCGAGGCCTATCGCGAGCGCTTTGCCAGCCAGATGCTCGCCCGCCTGCGCGCCAAGCTCGGCCTGGAAGGCGAGGACGCCGGCGACCAGGCCCTGGCCGACGATTTCCTGAAGCTGATGGCTGCCTCGAGCGCCGACTTCACGATCAGCTTCCGTCGCCTGTCCCGCGCGCTGTCCAATGCCGAGCCGCTGCGCGACATGTTCATCGACCGCGAGGCCCTGGACGCCTGGCTGGCCCGCTGGCGTGCCCGCGTGACCCCGGGCGCCGAGGCACGCATGCTGGCCGTCAACCCGGCCGTCGTGCTGCGCAACCACCTTGCCGAGGGCGCCATCCGCGCCGCCCAGCAGAACGATTTCACGGAGACAGCCCGCCTGCTGAAAGTTCTGGGCCGCCCGTTCGACGAACCCATCGTCCCCAGCGACGCGGCCCTGCCGCCCGACTGGGCCCAGCACCTCGAAGTCTCCTGTTCATCATGAGCCACGATTCCAGCAAGACCTACCCCATCCAGAAGACCGACGCCGAATGGCGTGAGCAGCTGGACGCCATGCAATACCAGGTCGCCCGCCATGCGGCGACCGAGCGCGCCTTCACCGGCCAGTACTGGGACCACTTCAAGGACGGCCACTACAACTGCATCGGCTGCGGCACACCGCTGTTCGAGTCCGACACCAAGTTCGACGCCGGCTGCGGCTGGCCGAGCTACTGGGCGCCGGTCAACAGCGAGGTCATCGAACGCGTGGTCGACCGCAGCCACGGCATGGTGCGCGTCGAGGTGCGCTGCAACAAATGCGGCAGCCACCTCGGCCATGTCTTCCCCGACGGCCCCGAGCCGACCGGAGAGCGTTACTGCATCAACTCGGCCGCCATCGATTTCGTGAAAGACAATCCCGGCCAATGAAACCCCCACGCTCATTGCATTCACTGCCCCCCGAGGGGGCGCGTCAGCGTCTCCAGACGGCTGAGCGTCGCTGACATGAAGCTGTTGCTCGACTTTCTTCCGCTGATCCTCTTTTTCGTCGTCTTCAAGGTTGCCGAAGGCCATGCCGATGTGGCCGCGGCCTTCGCGACCCAGCATCTGGGCTTCCTCGTGCAAGGTGGCGTCGTCGGTGCGCAGGAGGCCCCCGTGCTGCTGGCGACGCTGGTCGTCATGGTCGCGACACTGACCCAGGCCGCCATTTTGAAACTGCGCGGCAAGAAGATTGACTTGATGTTGTGGATCAGCCTGGTCATGGTGGTCACGCTGGGCGCGGCCACCGTCTGGTTCCACAACGAGACCTTCATCAAGTGGAAGCCAACCGGGATTTACTGGACGACTGCGCTGGTGCTGTGGATTTCCCAGGCCTTGCTGCGCAAGAACCTGATCCGCTCCATGCTCGGCGCCGAGATGGAACTGCCGGAAGACGTGTGGCTCAGGCTCAACCGAGCCGCCGTCGTGTTCTTCGCCGCGATGGGCGTCGCCAATCTCTATGTGGCCTACAACTTCTCGACCTCGACCTGGGCCAACTTCAAGGTGTTCGGCGCGACCGGGTTGATGGTGGCGTTCTTTCTCGGCATCGGCTTGTATGCAAGCAAATATCTGCCGCCGGAAGAGGACAAGCCGTCGTGAGCCTGAGCGCCGAAATCGAGCGCCGGCTGCGCGCCGAGCTGATGCCGTCCGAGCTGAGCATCCGCGACGACAGCGCCCAGCACGCCGGCCATGCCGGTGCCCGCGAAGGCGGCCACTTTCATGTGGCTGTCGTGTCAGATCGCTTTACAGGTCTGCAAAGATTGGCCCGGCATCGCCTCGTTTATCATTGTTTGTCCGACCTGATGCAGCGCGGCATCCACGCGCTGGCCATCGACGCCCGCGCCCCGGGTGAACCCTGAGCCAGGTCGAGCATGATTGAACCGCGCGCCCTGCACCGGGGCGCGATTTTTTTAGCCTGATCCACACTATCCTCATGAAGAAGCTTGCGCTCGCCGCCGTCGTTGCGGCCACCGTTTCGGCACTGGTTCCGGTCGCTGCAATTGCGCAGAACGTCGCCACCGTCAACGGCAAGCCCGTGCCCAAGGCGCGCGTCGAGACGCTGATCCAGCAGGTCACCAAGAGCGGCCAGCAGCAGCGCTCGCCCGAGCTGGAAGCCCAGGTCAAGGACGAAGTCGTCCGCCGCGAAATCTTCATCCAGGAAGCCGAGAAGCGCGGCATTCCCCAGGGCTCCGACTACAAGACCCAGATGGATCTGGCCCGCCAGATGCTGCTGATCCGCGGTCTGATGGAAGACTTCAAGACCAAGAACCCCGTCAGCGACGCCGAAGCCCAGGCGCAGTACGAGGAAATCAAGAAGGCCAACGCCGGCAGCGAATACAAGGTCCGCCACATCCTGGTCGACAAGGAAGAAGACGCCAAGGCCCTGACCGCCCAGATCAAGGCCGGCGCCAACTTCGAAGAACTGGCCAAGAAGAACTCCAAGGACACCGCCTCGGCAGCCAACGGCGGCGACCTGGACTTCCAGAACCCCAAGACCAACGGTTTCGTGCCCGAGTTCAACAGCGCCATGATCGCCCTCGAAAAGGGCCAGGTGACGCAGGAGCCGGTGAAGAGCCAGTTCGGCTATCACATCATCAAGCTGGAAGACGTGCGCCCCGCCACCTTCCCGGCCTTCGACGACGTCAAGGCCCAGATCAAGCAGCGCATCGAGCAGCAGAAGATGGCCGAGTTCCAGGACAGCCTGATCAAGAAGGCCAAGACCGACTACACCTTCAGCAAGTAAGACGATCCCCGGATCGCCTGTTGCGACACTTGCAAGACCCGCTCCGGCGGGTCTTTTGCCATCTGGACCCAAGAAGCCCATGTCCGACGCCCTCAGCACCCGCCTCGTCCACGCCGCCGGCGGCGACCGCGCCTCCGGCGGTGTCCATCCGCCCGTCCATCCGTCGGTGCAATACGCCTACGACAACGTCGAGGATCTGATCGCCGTCTTCCAGGGCAAGGCCAAGGGCAGCTTCAACTACGCCCGCCAGGGCACGCCGACCACGGCGGCGCTGGAGGCCGTCATCACCGAACTCGAAGGCGGCACCGGCACGGTCAGCTTCGCCACCGGCATGGCGGCGCTGAGCGCCCTCTTCCTGACCCTGCTGAAGGCCGGCGACCACCTCGTCACCAGCTCGCGCATCTTCGGCAACACCAACAGCTTCTTCCAGACGCTGGAAGCCCTGGGCGTGGCCATCAGCCGCGTCGACGCCAGCGATGAAGCCACGGTGCAGGCCGCGCTGCGGCCCGCGACGCGCATGGTCTTCGTCGAGACCCTCGCCAACCCCAGCACCCGCATTCCCGACCTCGAAGGCATTGGCGCGCTGTGCCGCGAACGCGGCCTGCTCTATGTCGTCGACAACACCGTCACCTCGCCGGCCCTGTGCCAACCCAGGCGCTTCGGCGCCGGCCTGGTCATGAACTCGCTGACCAAGACCCTGGCCGGACACGGCGAAGTCCTGGGCGGCGCCGTCACCGACACCGGCTGCTTCGACTGGTCGACCTATCCCAACATCTTCGACGCCTACCGCCAGGGCGACCCGCGCGGCTGGGGCCTGCAGCAGATCCGCAAGAAGGGCCTGCGCGACATGGGCGGCACGCTGTCCAGCGAGGCGGCCCACCGCATCCTGGTCGGCGCCGAGACGCTGACGCTGCGCCTGCAACGCAGTAGCGACACGGCGCTGGCGCTGGCCCGTCATCTGGAAGCCCACCCGGCCATCGAGCGCGTGCACTACCCCATGCTGGAAAGCCACCCCGAGCACGAGCGCGCGCGCGACTGGTTCGGCAGCGGCTCGTGGATGCTGAGCTTCGAGCTGCGCGACACCGAGCGCCTCGTCGAGGTGCTGAACCGCCTGCGCCTGCCGCGCAAGGCCACCGGCCTGGCCGACACGCGCAGCCTGATCATTCCCGTGGCACCGACCATCTTCTGGGAGATGGGCCGCGAGGCCCGCGCCGCCATGGGCATCGCCGAGGGCCTGGTGCGGCTATCCGTCGGCCTGGAAGCGGCCGAGGACCTGATCGCCGATTTCGACCAGGCGCTGGCTTAGGCCGCCAGGCGCCCCGCTTCGATCTTGAGCTGGCGCTGGCAGCGCGCCGCGATCTCGCGGTCGTGGGTGACCAGTACCAGCGTCGTGCCGGCCTCGCGGTTGAGCTCGAACATCAGCTCCATCACCGAGGCGCCGGTCGCGAAGTCCAGGCTGCCGGTCGGCTCGTCGGCCAGCAGCAGGGCCGGCCGCTGCACGAAGGCGCGCGCCAGGGCCACGCGCTGCTGCTCGCCGCCCGACAGCACGCGCGGGTAATGACCCAGGCGCTCGCCCAGGCCGACGCGGGTCAACATGGCGGCGGCCTGCTCGCGGGCGTCGCGCGCGCCGCGCAACTCCAGCGGCAGCATGACGTTCTCGAGCGCCGTGAGATTGGGCAAGAGTTGAAAGCTCTGGAACACAAAGCCCAGCTCGCGGGCGCGCACCGCGGCGCGCTCGTCCTCGTTGAGCGAGAACAGGTTCTGGCCACGCAGCTTGACCGAGCCGTCGCTCGGCGTATCCAGGCCGGCGAGGATGGCCAGCAGCGTGCTCTTGCCCGAGCCCGAGGCGCCGACGATGGCCACCGACTCCTGAGCGGTCAGCTCGAAGCTGATGTCATGCAGAATCGTCAGCTCCCCGGTCGCGTCGCGCACGCGCTTGGTGATCTGGTCAACTTGAACAAGGGCTTCGGGCATGTCGGGACTGCGGCGGCGATGGGTGTTGGCGCACTTTAGCCTGGGGGCTTTGGCCAGCTTTTCGTCAGGGGTGACCGCGGCCGCCGAGGCGCCCGTCGTGCTGGTGGTCGGCGACAGCCTGTCGGCCGAATACGGCCTCAAGGCCGGCGACGGTTGGGTAGCCCTGCTGCAGAAGCGCCTGGCCGAGCAGAAGAAGCCCTATCGCGTCGTCAACGCCAGCATCAGCGGCGACACGACCTCGGGCGGACGCAGCCGGCTGCCGGTGGCGCTACGCACCCACAAGCCGGCCGTCGTCATCATCGAACTGGGCGGCAACGACGCCTTGCGCGGCCTGCCGCTGGCCAGCACGCGCGACAACCTGCTGGCCATGGCCCGCGCGGCCCAGGAGGCGGGCGCCAAGGTGGTCATCGCCGGCATGCAGGTGCCGCCCAACTACGGCACGGCCTATGGCAAGGAGTTTGCCGACCTGTTCGAGCAGGTCGCCAAGCAGGCCAAGACCGCCCTCGTGCCCTTCCTGCTGAAGGGCGTGGCGGACCGGGCGGACGCCATGGACTGGTTCCAGGGCGACCGCATCCACCCGCTGGCCAAGGCGCATCCGCTGATGCTGGACAACGTCTGGCTGGCGCTCAAGCCCCTGCTCTAGTCAGCGCTCGTTTTCCTTGCGGTCGCGCTTGTCCTGGCGCACCGGCGCCCCGTCCTGGCGGCCACGCTGCGGGCCTTCGTCGCGCGGCTGGGCGCGGGGTTGGGGTTGGGCCTGCGGTTGAGGCTGCGCCTGCGGTACTTGCACGCGCTGGGGCTCAGGCTGCGGCATGCGGCGCTGCTGCTCCTCACGGCGCTGCTGCATTTCGCGCTGCTGGGCCTGCTGCTGCATCTCGCGTTGTTGCGCTTCACGCTGCTGGGCTTCCCGCTGCTGCGCTTGCTGCTGCATCTCACGCTGCTGCGCCTGCTGCTGTTGCTGCTGCATCTCACGCTGCTGGGCCTCGCGGTTGCGCGCATCGCGTTGCTGCATCTCGCGTTGCTGTGCGTCCCGCTGCTGGGCTTCGCGCTGCTGCATATCGCGCTGCTGCGCTTCCCGCTGTTGGGCATCGCGTTGTTGCTGCTGCTGTTGCGGCTGTTGCGCGCGCCAGGGCATGTTGTCGCCACCACGCTGCGGCTGATCGACGTTCGGACGCTGCTGCTGGGCCGGCTGAGGCTGGGGCACGACCGTCGGCACGGCCGGTTGGGCCACGCCAGGCATGGGAGCCTGAGGCTGCGCCTCGGGGCGGTCGCGGCGCACAGGCAACTGGCCCTCGCTGCGCCAGCCCATATTGCCTTCGGGCGTGCGCGGCGTTCGGCGCGGCAGCTCGGCCTCGGGCGGCCGCGCCGGCGCCGCGGGCAGCACGGCGGCCAGGTCGCCGCGGCCCGGTGCCGTCGGCAGCGAGCGATTCCAGCCCGGTTCGGCACGGCGGTCAGGGCCACGCACGGGCAAGGGCTGGATGGCCGCGCCGGGTGCCGGCAGGGTGCTGACGGCGTTGGGGACGTCACGGTAGCGGTGCGGGCGCTGCACGGTCACCGGGTCACGCACGTCGCGCGGGTCGTTGACGCGGTTCACATAGCGCGGGCTGTGGTGGTAGGCCGGCACATAGACCTCGCGCGGCGCCAGTGGATACCAGCCGAAGCGCGGCGGCGGCGGGCGGCTGCCGACGGTGATGCCGACACTGACGGCGCCGCTGCCGACCCAGCCCACCAGGGCCGGCGCATAGACGGGCCGGTGCACATAGGGCCCCGGGGCCCAGCACCAGCGACCTCCCCAGCTGACCCAGCGGCCATAGTGGAAGGGCGCGAAGCCCCAGGGCGCGTCATCCACCCAAGTCCAGCCCCAGTGACGCGACCAGACCCAGCGGCCATAGCGGTAGGGCGCCCAATCGGCCACGACCACGGTGGTAGGCACCCACACGGTGCCGTAGTCGGGTGCGGTCTCCCAACGGCCATAACGGTCCAGATCCTCGGCACCCGTCATCTCGGGCGACACATAGCGGGCGACGGGACGGTCGCCCTCCTCGCGGCTATCGGCCAGCACCCAGTCGCCGAAACCGTCGCTGTACAGCGGGCCGCGCTCGGCGCGCGGGCCGTCGGGCCACCAGAGCTCCACCTGCTCGCCGGTGCCCACGGCCACGGGCGAGGCGGCGCGGGCCCATTCGAAGCGCATGCGCCCCTGCCAGACATAGACCTTGCTGCCGCGGTCCAGCTGCTCGACGCGGTAGAGCCCCTCGCGTTCCGGCTGGGCCGTGCCTTCGCGGGTGCGCAGCCGCGTCTCGGCGGCGTTCTCGGGGTTGCGCAGACGCAGGGCGACGTCGCCGCGGTCGATCTGCAACAGGGTCTGGCCCTCGTCGAGCTGGCTCAGCTCGAGGTCGCTGCGCTCGTCGACCCAGATCGTCGTGGAGCCGGTGCGCAGGCTGACGCGGGCGCGATCGTCGGTGCGAACCCGGTCGCCCTCGCCCACCGTCTGGTTGCGCGTCAGGCGGACCCATTCACGGGTGTCGTGGTCGAAAAGCCAGGCATCGCCGACGACGTCGACGACCCGGGCGGCGCGGGTCGGGGGATCCCGGTCGGCGTCCTGGGCCTGGACGGCCGGTGCGACCGCGATCAGCAGGGTCAGGGCCAGCTGGCGCCAGCGGCTGCGGTTCAGCACAAGCTTGGATTCGGTGGGCGTGGTCATGAGCCAATGCTCCTTTGCGCCTGCGCAACGCACAAGCCCGCGGACCGGTGGACCGCGCTTACAAGTTTTGCAATCAATCGTCGTCCGACGTCGGGTCGAGTTCCGGGAACAGCACGGAGGTGTAGCCGAAGCGGGTGAAATCCTTGACCCGCATCGGGTAGAGGATGCCATCGAGATGGTCGCACTCGTGCTGCACGACGCGGGCATGGAAGCCATCGGCGATGCGGGTTATGGCCTGACCGTCGGCATCGAAGCCGGTGTAGCGGATGCGCTCGTCGCGCTCGACGACACCGCGCAGGCCCGGCACCGACAGGCAGCCCTCCCAGCCCTCGGTGCGGCCGCCGTCCAGCACCTCGATGACCGGGTTGATCAGCACCGTGGGCGGCACCGGCGGGGCGTCCGGGTAGCGCACGTTCTTGCTGTAGCCGAAGATGACCAGGCGCAGGTCCACGCCGATCTGCGGCGCCGCCAATCCGGCGCCATTGGCGGCGGCCATGGTCTCGAACATGTCAGCGATCAGGCTCTTCAGCTCGGCCGTGCCGAACTCGGTGACCGGTCGGGCGACGCGCAGCAAGCGTGGGTCGCCCATCTTCAGAATCTCGTGAACGGCCACCCGGGCCTCCTTCGGCTATCGTGACCGCGATTCTAGGAAGCCCCGCATGCTTGATTACATCGACGACCTTGGCCACGGCATCTACGCCATCGACACCGGCTTCCAGCGCCCCCGCTTCGACGCGGCCTATCTGATGGTGGAGGACGGTCGCGCCGCCTTCATCGACACCGGCACCAACCACGCCGTGCCCCGCCTGCTGGCGGCACTGAATGCGCTCGGCCTGGCGCCGGACGCCGTGGACTGGGTCATCCCCACCCACGTCCATCTCGACCATGCCGGCGGCGTCGGCCTGCTGATGGAAGCCCTGCCCCAGGCCCGGGCCCTGGTCCACCCGCGCGGACTGCGCCATATGGTGGATCCCAAGGCCTTGTGGCTGGGCGCGCTGGCCGTCTATGGCGACGAGGAGATGCAGCGCAGCTACGGCAAGCTGGTGCCCGTGCCCGCCGAACGCGCCGAGGCCACGCATGACGAGCAGATCGTCCACCTCGCCGGCCGGCCGCTGCGCTTCATCGACAGCCCCGGTCATGCCAAGCACCACCACGCCATCTGGGACGAAAAGAGCCGCAGCTGGTTCACCGGCGACACCTTCGGCCTGTCCTACCGCGCCTTCGACGTCGACGGCCGCGCCTGGATCCTGCCGACCAGCACGCCGGTGCAGTTCGAACCCGAGGCGCTGAAGGCCACCGTCGCCCGTCTGCTGGCCGCCGAACCGGTCGCCATGCAGGTCACCCACTACGGCCGCATCGGCGGCTCGGTGGAAGAAGTGCAGCGCCTCGCCGCTGTGATGCTGGAGCAGGTCGACGAGATGGTCGCCCTGGCCCAGCTCCTGAAGGACGTGCCCGAGCGCCACGAGAAGCTCAAGGGCGGCCTGCTGGCGGCCTATCTGGCCCGTGTGCAGGGCCATGGCTGGCGCGGAGACATGGCCGCCGCCGCCGACTGGCTGGCCCTGGACGCCGAGCTGAACGCCCAGGGCCTGGAGGTCATGCTGGACCGCCCGGCCCGCTGACGGGGCGACGCGCCCCGCCGCGGTGCATCGCGTCGCACCGCCCCTGTGCCACCCCGCTCTGGTGCGTGTCTCTACGCAGGAAGCGCGCGTTGTTGGCGCAGGCATGGTCCTTGCGACGTAGGGGGTGAGGCCCGCGCTGAAGCGGTCCTCTGCTGACTCCAGCATCG
Source organism: Roseateles sp. FW305-36 (assembly GCF_058787015.1). Lineage (NCBI taxonomy): Bacteria > Pseudomonadati > Pseudomonadota > Betaproteobacteria > Burkholderiales > Sphaerotilaceae > Roseateles > Roseateles sp. FW305-36. Next base: position 147,158 of record NZ_JBYSZK010000014.1, read on the forward strand.
CCAAAGGCGGCGAACCTCATCTTCCGGCCCCGACCGAGCAGACCGCTGCTCTCGGGGCCTTCTTACTGGTGGCTTCGATCCGGCCCGCAAGGCCGGACCGGCGCAGCCTGACCCGCCCAAACAGACATGCAGCACATCGTCCTCATCGGCCACGGAATGGTGGGCCAGAAATTTCTCGAATCCCTGGCGGAAGGCCCTGCGGCGGCCGACGTGCAGGTGACCGTGCTGTGCGAGGAGCCGCGCCCCGCCTATGACCGCGTCCACCTGTCCGAGTTCTTCTCCGGCAAGTCGGCCGAGGACCTGTCCCTGGTGCCCGAGGGCTTCTTCGAGAAGACCGGCTTCCAGCTGCGACTGGGCGCCAAGGCCGTGGCCGTGGAGCGCCGCCAGAACACGGTGACGACGGCCGACGGCGAGACCATCCACTACGACAAGCTGGTGCTGGCCACCGGTTCCTATCCCTTCGTGCCGTCGGTGCCGGGCCGCGAGCGCCCGCACTGCCATGTCTACCGCACCATCGAAGACCTGGAGGGCATGCAGGCCAGCGGCAAGGTGTCCAAGAGCGGCGTCGTCATCGGCGGTGGCCTGCTGGGCCTGGAATGCGCCAAGGCCCTGCGCGACATGGGTCTGCACACCCACGTCGTCGAGTTCGCGCCGCGGCTGATGGCCGTGCAGATCGACGAGACCGGCGGCCGCGTGCTGCGCGAGAAGATCGAAGCACTCGGCGTCGAGGTCCACACCAACCGCAACACCGTCGAGATCACCGACGGCGTGACGGCCCGCCACCGTCTGGTCTTCACCGACGGCACCTGGCTGGAGACCGACATGCTGGTGTTCTCCGCCGGCATCCGCCCGCGCGACGAGGTGGCCCGCCAATGCGTGCTGGCCATCGGCCCGCGCGGCGGCGTCGTCATCGACGACCACTGCCGCACCAGCGACCGCAACGTCTACGCCATCGGCGAGTGCGCGGCGTGGAACGAGCAGACCTATGGCCTGGTCGCCCCCGGCTACGAGATGGCCCGCGTGGCGGCCCGCCACATCGCCGGCGACGCCGAAGCTGCCTTCCCTGGCGCCGACCTCAGCACCAAGCTCAAGCTGATGGGCGTGGACGTGGCCAGCATCGGCGACGCCCACGGCAAGACGGCCAAGTGCCGCAGCTACCAGTTCGTCGACGAGCGCAAGCAGATCTACAAGAAGATCGTCGTCAGCGAGGACGGCCAGTTCCTGCTGGGCGCCGTGCTGGTGGGCGACGCGACCGAGTACGGCACGCTGCAGCAGATGGCGCTGAACGGCATCAAGCTGCCGGCCGACCCCGAGTTCCTGATCCTGCCCAGCAGCGACGGCAAGGCCAAGCCCGGCCTGGGCGCCGACGCCCTGCCCGACAGCGCCCAGCTCTGCTCCTGCAACAACGTCAGCAAGGGCCAGATCTGCGCCGCGGTCGGCGAGGGCTGCGCCACCATCGGCGACCTCAAGGCCTGCACCAAGGCCGGCGCCACCTGCGGCGGCTGCGTGCCCCTGGTCACCCAGGTCATGAAGCTGGAGATGAGCAAGCGCGGCATGGCGGTGAACAACCACCTCTGCGAGCACTTCCCGCATTCGCGCCAGGAGCTGTACCACCTGATCCGCGTCGGCGGCATCAAGACCTTCAGCGACCTGATGGCCAAGCACGGCAAGGGCCTGGGCTGCGACATCTGCAAGCCCGCCGCGGCCAGCATCTTCGCCTCCTGCTGGAACGACTTCGTGCTGCAGCCCGAACTGGCCGCGCTGCAGGACAGCAACGACTACTACCTCGGCAACATCCAGAAGGACGGCAGCTACTCGGTCGTGCCGCGCATGCCGGGCGGTGAAGTGACGCCCGACGGCCTGATCGCCGTCGGCCAGGTGGCCAAGAAGTACGGCCTGTACACCAAGATCACCGGCGGCGCCCGCGTCGACATGTTCGGCGCCCGGGTCGAGCAGCTGCCCTTCATCTGGGAAGAGCTGATCGCCGCCGGCTTCGAGAGCGGCCATGCCTACGGCAAATCGCTGCGCACCGTGAAGAGCTGCGTGGGCAGCACCTGGTGCCGTTATGGCGTGGACGACTCCGTCGGCCTGGCCGTCGAGATCGAGAACCGCTACAAGGGCCTGCGCGCACCGCACAAGATCAAGTTCGGCGTCTCCGGTTGCACGCGGGAATGCGCCGAGGCCCAGGGCAAGGACGTCGGCATCATCGCCACCGACAAAGGCTGGAACCTCTATGTCTGCGGCAACGGCGGCATGAAGCCCCGCCATGCCGAGCTGATCGCCAGCGACCTCAGCAAGGCCGAGCTGCTCAAGCTCATCGACCGCTTCCTGATGTTCTACGTGCGCACGGCCGACCGCCTGCAGCGCACCAGCACCTGGCGCGAGAACCTCGAGGGCGGCCTGGACTACCTGAAGGACGTGCTGATCCAGGACAGCCTGGGCCTGGCCGCCGAGCTGGAGGGGCAGATGCAGGCTGTCGTCGACACCTACCAGTGCGAATGGAAGACGGCCGTCGAGACGCCCGAAGTGCGCCAGCGCTTCCGCAGCTTCGTCAACAGCGAGAAGCGCGACGAGCAGATCGTCTTCGTGCAGGAGCGCGGCCAGATCCGGCCCGCCCGTGCTGAAGAGCGCGATGAAGCCACCGTTTGATTGGAGCAGTACCCCATGAACTACACCCCCATCTGCAGCGTCGACGACATCCTGCCCAACACCGGCGTGGCCGCCCTCGTGGGTGAGCGCCATGTGGCCGTGTTCCGCATCGGCGCCGACCGCTTCCACGCCATCGACAACATCGACCCGCGCTCCGGCGCCAGCGTGCTGTCACGCGGCCTCATCGGCAACCTCGGCGAGCGCATCGTCGTCGCGTCGCCCCTCTACAAAAACCATTTCGACCTGAGCACCGGCGAGTGCCTGGAAGCCCCCGAGCAATCGGTGAAGGCCCATGCCGTGCAGGTGCAGGACGGTCGAGTGCTGGTCGCAGTGAACTGAACAAACCCAGGCGAAAGAGGAGACAACCCATGGCCTACGTCGTACCCACCGAGTTCGTCACCAAGATGGTGGACGCGGGTGAATCCAAGCTGCTGATGTCCACGCGGGACACGCTGATCCGCGCCTACATGGCCGGCGCCATCCTGGCCCTGGCCGCGGCCTTCGCGGTGACCGTCAGCGTCAACACCGCCAACCCGCTGCTGGGCGCGGTGCTGTTCCCGGTCGGCTTCATCCTGCTCTATCTGATGGGCTTCGATCTGCTGACCGGCGTGTTCACCCTGGTGCCGCTGGCCGTGCTGGACAAGCGCCCCGGCGCGACCTGGGGCGGCGTGTTCCGCAACTGGACGCTGGTCTTCTTCGGCAACTTCGCCGGCGCGCTGACGGTGGCCGTCTTCATGGCCATCATCTTCACCTTCGGTTTCAGCGAGGCGCCCAATGCCGTCGGCCTGAAGATCGGCACCATCGGCGAAGGCCGCACGGTGGGCTATGCGGCCCACGGCGCCGCCGGCATGCTGACCCTCTTCATCCGCGGCGTGCTGTGCAACTGGATGGTGTCGACCGGCGTCGTCGCGGCCATGATGTCCACGTCCGTCTCGGGCAAGGCCATCGGCATGTGGATGCCGGTGATGGTGTTCTTCTACATGGGTTTCGAGCACAGCATCGTCAACATGTTCCTGTTCCCCTCGGGCCTGATGCTGGGCGGCAAGTTCACCATCATGGACTACATGATCTGGAACGAGATCCCGACCGTGCTGGGCAACCTGGTCGGCGGCATCACCTTCGTCGGTCTGTCGCTGTACTCGACCCACTACAAGACCGCCCCCAAGCGCGCCCTGACCTGAAGCCAATATGGGCGCGGCCCTGAGACTCGCGCTGGGCCAGCATTCGGACGCTGGCGCCAAGTCGCTGAACCAGGACTTCCACGGCGTCGCGCAGCCGACCGACGCCCAGCGCCGCTCGCGCGGCGTCGCCCTGGCCATCGCCGACGGCATCAGCAGCAGCCCGGTCAGCCAGGTCGCCAGCGCCGCCGCGGTGCGCGGCTTCCTGGAGGACTACTACGGCACCTCCGAAGCCTGGACGGTGCGCCGCGCCGCCCAATGCGTGCTGGCCGCCACCAACGGCTGGCTGCACGCCCAGACCCAGCGCGGCGACGGCCGCTTCGACAAGGACCGCGGCCATGTCTGCACCTTCAGCGCCCTGGTCTTCAAGGGCCGCGAGGTGCATCTGCTGCACGTCGGCGACACGCGCGCCTACCGCATCCACCCGACGGCGCTGGAGCAGCTGAGCAACGACCATCGCGTGCGCCTGGACGGTGGCCAGACCTATCTCGGCCGGGCGCTGGGCATCGGCCCGCATCTGGAGATCGACCACGCCTGCTGGCCGACCGAGGTCGGCGAGACCTTTCTGCTGGCCACCGACGGTGCCTACGAACACCTGGACCCGCTGCTGGTCGTCAACACCCTCGCCCGCCACGGCGACGATCTGCAGGCGGCCGCCCAGGCACTCGTCGCCGCGGCGCTGGAGCGCGGCAGCCAGGACAACGCGACGGTCATGCTGGCCCGCGTCGAGTCCCTGCCCGACCAGCTCGCCCCGCCGGTGCGCCGCGAGCGTCTGCGCCTGCCGCCGCGCCTGGCGCCGCGCATGGAGTTCGAGGGCTTTCGCGTCGTGCGCGAGCTCTATGCCAGCGCGCGCAGTCAGGTGGTGCTGGCCGTCGACGCACAGGATCGCGAATGGGCCCTCAAGCTGCCGTCCACCGACATGGGCGACGACAGCCGGGGCCTGGACCGCTTCGCCCTCGAGGAATGGGTGGCGCGGCGCATCGACAGCCCCCATGTGATCAAGGCCGCACCGGCCGAGAAGCGGCGCGAGCACCTGTTCACCGCGATGGAATTCATCACCGGCCAGACCCTGGCCCAGTGGATGACCGACCACCCCCGGCCCGGCCTGGACGAGGTGCGCCAGATCGTCGACCAGATCGCCCGGGGGCTGCAGGCCCTGCATCGCAAGGAGATGCTGCACCAGGACCTGCGACCCGAGAACCTGATGATCGACCGCCAGGGCACCGTCATCCTCATCGACCTCGCCTCCGCCCATGTGGCCGGCCTCAACGAAGGCCTGGGCGACGCCCGCGCCACCGACATCGCCGGCAGCCTGCAGTACACGGCGCCCGAATACTTCACGGGCGACGGCGGCACGCCGCTGTCCGAGCTGTTCTCCCTGGCCGTGCTGGCCTACCAGATGCTGACCGGTGCCCTGCCCTATGGCCTGCAGGTGCCGCAGGTGCGCGGCCCGCGCGACCTGCACAAGCTGCAGTACGTGCCGCTGCGTACCCGCCGGCCCGACCTGCCCGAATGGCTGGACCGGGTGCTGCGCAAGGCCCTGCATCCGCAGCCCGCGCGGCGCCAGCAGGCGCTGTCGGAATTCGCCCACGATCTCTACGCCCCGGGTCCCGAGTTCATGGCCCGGGACCGCACGCCGCTGCAGCAGCGCCATCCGCTGCTGTTCTGGCAGGTGCTGACGCTGGTCTGCGGCCTGTCGACGCTGGTGCTGCTGGCCTTGAGGTGGGGTGGTCGCTGACCCTCAATCGAGGGAAGCACCGGTGGTCATCGCCGGCGAATGTGTTTCAGAATGTGCTCATCCCGCCGGGGGCGTGGAGGGCATGAATGGGCATGACGCCTTGGTTTCTCGAAAGCGTGGCCGCCGACGGTTCGCGCGTGACGCATCGCATCGACCGGCTGCCGTTCAGCGTGGGTCGCGATCAGGGCAATGACCTGACCATCGAGGCCCAGGGCCTGTCGCGGCGGCATGCCGAACTGCAGGCGGACGAGGGTGGCGGGCTGCAGGTGGTCGACCTGGGCAGCACCAACGGCACTTTCGTCAACCACGAGCGCCTGGAAGGCCCGCGCCCGCTGGCGCCCAACGACATCATCCATTTCTGCCGCGCCGAGTTCCGCCTGACGCACGACGGCACCCTGCACGCGGCCACGCTGAACGAGCCCAACCCGATGCGCACGATGGTGGTGACGCCGGGCAGCAACCCCCTCAGCCAGAATTTCGTCCGCCAGGAGGCGCAGTTCCTGGAGTTCCTGGCCGGCCGCGGCCTGACCGCCGCCGCCCAGCCCATCGTCGATGCCCGCACGGGCCGGCTGCTGGCCTACGAACTGCTGGGCCGCTGCACCCACCCGGACCTGCCGCCCTCGCCCATGCATCTGTTCAGCATGGCCGCCTCGCTGCGCCGCGAGGCCGAGCTGAGCGAAGCCTTCCGGTCCTTCGGCGTGGCGGCCCTGGCGCCCAAGGCCCAGGGCGTGCACGTCTTCGTCAACGCCCACCCGAGCGAGACCTTCTCGGACGAGTTCTTCCAGTCCCTGCACGGGCTGCTGGCCCTGCCCTCCAAACCCAAGCTGGTGGTGGAGGTGCATGAAAGCGCCGTGGTCGAGGTCGACCGCATGCGCGAGCTGGCCGAGCGACTGAACAGCATCGGCGTGGCCTTCGCCTACGACGACTTCGGCGCCGGCCAGGCGCGGCTGAACGAGCTGGCCGAAGTGCCGGCCCACTTCGTCAAGTTCGACATGGGCATCGTGCGCAACCTGCACGAGGCCAGCGAGCGCAAGCAGCGCATGGTGCGCGACCTGGTGCGCATGGTGCTGGAGCTGGGCTCCATTCCGCTGGCCGAAGGTGTCGAGCAGGAAGCCGAGGCCGAGATCTGCCGCGACATGGGCTTCCGCCTCATCCAGGGCTATCTGACCGGCAAGCCGGTCATGGTGGACAAGCTGTAGCGGCCCAGCCGACGGGCGTCAGCACGGCTTGCGCTGCAATGCAGCGCTGAGTCTGTCCACCACCTCGGCCCAATCAGCGTCTTCGAGCAGCTCTTCTTTCAGCAGTGCGGCCTGGGCGGGGGTCCAGAACGGCGCTTCGGCCAAAGGCACGCCTGCCGCGAGCGGCGCATGGGTGTGCAAGAAGGCGGCAATGCCAGCATCGTCAGCGGGCAAGCCGAGCTGGCTGAACAGATCGGAGAAGCTGTGAAACGGGTTGTCCATGGTCTTGCCTCCATCCGATGACAGTATGGACCTAGCCCCGGCGTCCCGCGACCACCGAACCGACCACCACCAGGGCCGCACCGGCCCAGAAGCTGATCGGCAGCGCCGTGCTCAGCCACAGCGAGGCGAACAGCGCCGACAGCAGCGGCGTGGCATTGGCCGCCAGGCCCAGGGTGCCCACGTTGCCGCGCAGGATGGCCAGGTTCCACAGCGCATAGGCCGCACCAACGGCGCTACCGGCGAGCAAGACCTGGGCGACCGCTGGGCCCGACCAGTGCATGGTTCCGGCCTGCGGCTGCAGGGCGAACAGCACCCAGAAGGCCACCGCGCTCAGGGCCATGAAGAGCCAGACCCCATTGCAGCCGCGGGCCAAACGGCTGGTGACGACGCAGTACAGCGCCCAGGTGACGGCCGCGCCCAGGGCCAGGCCATAGCTGCGCGGGTTGCCCGCGGCATGGGCGAGGAAGCCGGTCAGCGTGAAGCCGGTGGCGGGCATGCAGGCCACCACGACGCCCGCGAAGGCCAGCGCCAGGCCCGCCAGCATCAGGGCTCCGACGCGCTGGCGCATCGCGAGGGCTGAACACACCACCGTCAGGCTGGGCCACAGATAGTTGACCATGCCGACCTCGATGGCCTCCGCGCGGCTGCGGGCCAGGCCCACGGCCAGCGCAAAGCAGAGCTGGTAGCCGACGAAGAGGGCCGCGCCCAGCAGCAGATAGGCGGGTGGAAAAGCCTTCAGCGGCGTGCGCTTGGTGAGCCCGAACAACAACAGCGCGCTCAGCGTGTAGAGCACGGCGGCGCCACCGGTCGCCCCCAGGTGCTCGGTGATGCCGCGCATGGTGCCGACCGAGGTACTCCACAGCAGGATGGCGCCCAGGCCCATGGCGAGGGCGGCGCGCGAAGAAACAGCCACTTCAACAATCTCCCCGGCAGACCGGGGAGTCGGTCATGCGCTCAAACGTCCAGGCCGAGTTCCTGGATCTTGCGCGTGATCGTATTGCGGCCGATGCCGAGCTTCTGCGCCGCCTCGATGCGGCGTCCGCGCGTGATGTCGAGAGCCGTCAGGATGAGCTGGGCCTCGAACTTCTTGGTCAGCGCATCCCAGACATCGGTCTCGCCGGCTGCCAGCCGCGCGCGGGCATCGGCGGCCATGTCGGCCAGCCAGCCTTCGCCACTGCTGGTGCTGGCGGGTGCCGCGGCCGGCAGCGGCGCTGCCGCGCTGGGCTGCGCCAGCGGCACGCTCGTCATCGCGGTCGCCGTCGGTGCCGGCACATAGCCGGGCTGCACTTCGTCAGGCAGGTCCTTGGGCTCGACGACCTGGCTGGGCGCCATGACGCTGAGCCAGTGACAGATGTTCTCCAGCTGGCGGACATTGCCGGGGAAGTCGAAGTTGGTCAGCACCGTCAGTGCCGCATCGGACAGGCGCTTGGGCTCGACACCGAGCTCCGTCGCGCTGCGCTGCAGGAAGTGGCGGGCCAGCGAGGGCACGTCCTCGCGGCGTTCGCGCAGCGGCGGCAGGCGCAGGCGGATGACGTTGAGGCGGTGGAACAGGTCCTCGCGGAACACGCCCTGGCGCACGCGCTCTTCCAGGTTCTGGTGGGTGGCGGCGATGACGCGCACATTGCTGCGCATCGGGCTGTGGCCGCCGACGCGATAGAACTGGCCGTCCGACAGCACGCGCAACAGCCGCGTCTGCAGCTCGAAGGGCATGTCGCCGATTTCGTCGAGGAACAGCGTGCCGCCATCGGCCTGCTCGAAGCGGCCGCGCCGCGAGGCCTGGGCGCCGGTGAAGGCACCGCGCTCGTGGCCGAAGAGTTCGCTCTCGAGCAGATCCTTGGGGATGGCCGCCGTGTTGATGGCGACGAAGGGGCCCTCGCCGCGCGGGCTGTGCTTGTGCAGCGCGCGGGCGACCAGTTCCTTGCCCGAGCCGCTCTCACCCGTGATCATCACGGTGACATTGCTCTGCGACAGACGGCCGATGGCGCGGAAGACGTCCTGCATCGCCGGCGCCTGGCCCAGCATCTCGGGCACTTGCGCGGCGGCCTCCTGCTCGCCGGCCTCGCGCTGGCTTTCCTCCTGCGCGCGGCGGATGAGTTCGACGGCACGCGGCAGGTCGAAAGGCTTGGGCAGGTATTCGAAGGCGCCGCCCTGGAAGGCCGACACGGCGCTGTCCAGGTCGGAATAGGCCGTCATGATGATGACGGGCAGGGCCGGCAGGCGGGCCTTGACCTTGGCCAGCAGCTCCAGGCCCGAGCCGCCGGGCATGCGGATGTCGGACACCAGCACCTGCGGTGAATCGTCGTCGAGAGCGGCGAGCATGTCGCGCGCGTTGCTAAAAGACCGCACCGGCAGCCCTTCGCGGGCCAGGGCCTTCTCGAGCACGAAGCGGATCGAGTGGTCGTCGTCAACAACCCAGATGGATTTCATGCAGTTCCTCAGCGGCGCCCCTCGCCTCGTGGGTCTAGGGCAGCGGCAGTGTGATTCGGAAATTCGTCAGGCCCGGCTCGCTTTCGCAATCGATCATGCCCTGGTGCTGTTGGGCGATCGTCTGCGCAAGCGTGAGTCCGAGTCCCGAGCCGCCCTCCCGCCCTGAGACCAGGGGAAAGAAGATGCGATCCCGGATCTCGGCGGGGACGCCGGGACCGTTGTCCTCGACATGCAATTCCAATGCCAAGCGCCAGCGCTGCTTGCCGATGGTGACCTGCCGGGCGACGCGCGTGCGCAGCACGATCTGGGCGTCGCCGGCCGCAATGCGCGAACCGAGCACCTGAGCGGCGTTCTGCACGATGTTCAACACCATCTGGATCAGCTGCTCGCGGTCGCCGCGGAAGTCGGGCAGCGAGGTGTCGTAGTCGCGCTGGATCTTGAGCCCCTTGGGATGCTCGATGAGCACCAGCGCCCTCACCCGCTCGCAGATCTCGTGGATGTTGACGTCGCCGACGACCTGGGCCTTGCGGTGCGGCGCCAGCAGCCGGTCCACGAGGCTCTGCAGCCGGTCGACCTCGTGCACGATGACCTGGGTGTATTCGGTCAGGCCGGCGTTGCCGTCCTGCAGTTCCAGCGCCAGCAGCTGGGCCGCGCCGCGGATGCCGCCCAGCGGGTTCTTGATCTCGTGGGCCAGGTTGCGCGTCAGCTCCTTGGTGGCCTGGACCTGGTCGAGGCTGCGCTCGTCGCGGTCCTGGCGGGCCTGCTGGGCGATCTCGATGAGCTCCACCAGCACCCGCGGCACGCCATCGCCGCCGGCGTCCATCTGCGACACGATGACGTGCACGGGCAGGCCGTCCTCATGCGCCCAGGCGCCACGGCGCAGCAAGGCATCGAAGCGGCTGCTGGAGTAGTGGTTGGCGGCGACGCCGGCCAGGGTCTCGGTCAGGCGCTGGGCGTCGTCGAACCAGTCGGGCAGCTGGGCCTTCTGCACGGCGCGGCGCGACAGCCGCATGATGTTCTCGAAGGCAGCGTTGGCGAACAGGCATTCGCCTTCGGCACTGGCGACGACGACCATGGTCGCCAGCAGGTCGAAACCGGCGAACTCGGCCGGCAGCAGCAGGGTGTCAGTCATGGAGCGCAGAGGCGCTCCGCGCCTCAGGAGGGAAGTTTGGCGATCTCGCGCTTGAGGGCCTGGATGTCGGCCTCGTGGCGGGCGATGCTGTCCTTGAGCTCGGCCATGCGGTCCAGATACTTCTGGTAGTTGCGCTCGTCGCCGCGGCGCTCGCCCTGGCCGTTGTTGAATTCCTTCTGGGCCGCGGCGAGGCGTTCCTCGGCTGCGCGCAGTTCGGTCTGCAGCACGCGGCGGCGCTCGTCGTCGCGTACGCGCTGCTGGCCGGCGTCGACGCGACTGTCAGCACCGCGCTGCCCTTCCGCCACCGGTGCCGCGGGCGCCGCAGCTCGCGGCTTGGGCGACTGCAGCACGGTGATGGGCGTGCCCTCGATGGTGCGGCAGCCCTTCTCGCTGGCTTCCTTGGCGGACAGCGCGTCGGTGTAGAGCACCGGTGGACCGGGGCAGCGGTAGACCGTGCCCTGGGCTTGCGCGCCCAGGCTGGCCAGGACGAGCAGCGGTGCCAGCAATCGATTCAGCATGGCGGCATTGTGGCTCAGCCACGTGAACAAAAAAGGGGCCGCACCGGCGGCCCCTCTCTGGGGATGACCAGGCAGCGGAGATGCTGCCCATGGCCATCACAGCGCGTAGTACATGTCGAACTCGACCGGGTGCGTCGCCATGCGGAAACGCGTCACTTCCTGCATCTTCAGGTCGATGTAGGCGTCGATGTAAGAGTCGGTAAACACACCACCCTTGGTCAGGAAGGCGCGGTCCTTGTCCAGATAGTCCAGGGCCTGGTCCAGGCTGTGGCAGACGGTCGGGATCTTCGCGTCTTCTTCCGGCGGCAGATGGTAGAGGTCCTTGGTGGCGGCTTCGCCCGGATGGATCTTGTTCTCCACGCCGTCCAGACCGGCCATCAGCAGAGCCGAGAAGGCCAGGTAGGGGTTGGCGGAAGGATCGGGGAAGCGCGCTTCGATGCGGCGGCCCTTGGGGTTGCCGACGTAGGGAATGCGGATCGAGGCCGAGCGGTTCTTGGCCGAGTAGGCCAGCTTGACCGGGGCTTCGAAGCCGGGGACCAGGCGCTTGTAGCTGTTCGTGCCGGGGTTGGTGATGGCGTTCAGCGCGCGAGCGTGCTTGATGATGCCGCCGATGTAGTACAGCGCGAATTCGCTCAGGCCGGCGTAGCCGTCACCGGCGAACAGGTTCTTGCCGTCCTTCCAGACCGACTGGTGCACGTGCATGCCGCTGCCGTTGTCGCCGACCAGGGGCTTGGGCATGAAGGTCGCGGTCTTGCCGTAGGCGTGGGCGACGTTCTGGATGATGTACTTCTGCAGTTGCAGCCAGTCGGCGCGCTGCACCAGCGAGCTGAACTTGGTGCCGATTTCCATCTGGCCGGCGTTCGCCACTTCGTGGTGATGCACTTCGACCGGAATGCCCATCTGCTCGAGGATCAGGCACATCTCCGAGCGCATGTCCTGGCCGCTGTCGACCGGGGGCACGGGGAAGTAGCCGCCCTTGACGGTGGGACGGTAGCCGCTGTTGCCGTGCTCGTATTCCTTGGAGGAGTTCCAGGCGCCTTCTTCGGACTCGATCTTGAAGAACGAGCCGGACATTTCATTGCCCCAGCGCACGCTGTCGAAGATGAAGAACTCGGGTTCCGGACCGAAGTAGGCGGTGTCGCCCAGGCCGGAGGCCTTCAGATAGGCCTCGGCGCGCTTGGCCAGCGAACGCGGGTCGCGCTCATAGGCCTTGCCGTCGGCGGGGTCGACGACGTCGCAGGACAGGATCAGCGTCGGCTCTTCGAAGAAGGGGTCGATGTTGGCCGTGTTGGGATCGGGCATGAGCAGCATGTCCGAGGCTTCGATGCCCTTCCAGCCGGCGATCGAGGAGCCGTCGAAAGCGTGGCCCGAGATGAACTTGTCTTCATCGAAATGGGAAACGGGCACGGAGACGTGCTGCTCCTTGCCACGGGTGTCGGTGAAGCGGAAGTCAACGAACTTGACTTCGTTGTCCTTCACCATGCTCATCACATCGGCGACGGTCTTGGCCATCAATAGCTCCTAGCGGAATCGATCAGGGGTGGGTTGCCGCCGCCAGCACACGCGCGCCAGCGGCCACGGGGGATTCAAAGCAGGTTGCATGCCAGATGCACCGACATGGGTAGCTGCCCGGCAGCGCCGGGCATTATGTGGCGGGCCGGGTTACGGCGCGAGAACTATCGCACCAGCTCGGTGCTGATGGACGCACCAAACTGGATCACGCCCCGTTTGAGGGCGTCATAGGCCGCGGCCATGCGTTCAGGGTCCCCCTTCACACCGAGTTCGATGCAGCGGCCCCACTGGGGGTGATCGACGCTCGGCAGGCTGAAAACCTTGATGCCGGCGAAGTCGCTCTCGATGGCCTCCATCAGAGGCGTCAGGCTGGCTTCCATGGCGCCCTGGACGATCAGCGAGCGCTCGATGACGCCGACCTGGCGGTGCAGCTGCGGATAGCGGTCCAGCACCCAGGCCATCATCGGGTGGGCCATGACGGGGAAGCCCGGCACGAAGTGGACGTTGCCGACGAAGAAACCCGGAATCTTGTTGAAGGGGTTGGGCACGATGCCCGCGCCTTCGGGGAAGACGCCCATCTCGAAGCGGCGCAGGCTGTCGGGCTCGTCGATGGTGACGGTCTTGCCCTGCTCGGCGGCCGTCTGCTGGATGCGCTGCCAGATCAGCTCCTGCGCCTCGGGGTGCAGGGCCAGCGGCCGGCCCAGGGCCATGGCGGCGGACTGGCGGGTGTGGTCGTCGGGCGTGGCGCCGATGCCGCCGCAGCTGACGACGAGATCGCCGCTGGCGAAGGCCTCGCGCAGGCGGCCGACCAGCAGTTCACGGTCGTCGCCCAGGTACTGTGCCCACGCCAGCTGCATGCCGCGCTGGGACAGCAGCTCGATGAACTTGGCCAGGTGGGAGTCCTGGCGCTTGCCCGACAGGATCTCGTCGCCAATGATGATCAGTCCGACATTCACAGCTCACCCCCTTACGCGCTTCGCGCGCCCCCTTCGAGGGGGCACTGCCAGCGGCCCGGCAAAGCCGGATCCGCAGCAGTTGCTCGGCAAATCAAGACGACCCGTCTCGGGCCAACAGTACCTCGGACTCCGCCACCGGTTCCGCCGCCCGCCGCGCCTGCAGGGCGGCGAGCGCGTAATGCGTGAACCAGGCGGTGGAGAAGGCGAACACCAGCGTGTACAGCCAGATGGCCAGCAGCAGGGTGAAGGGCGCAAAGATGATGCCCGCCACGCCCGAGACGGCCCAGACCAGCGACGGCACGGCGCCGAGGTAGCCGCAGATCACGCCCATGGTCAGCATGGGGATGCGGTGCTCCTTCAACAGCGCGCGACGCTCCTCGGCCGAGGCATGGTCGGCCAGCACGTCGAAGCCGAAGACGCGATAGGTCAGCCAGCCCCAGATCAGCGGCGGCAGCACCATCACCAGCGGCGGGATCAGCCACAGCGGCATGGACAACACGATGAGCACCAGCGCCAGCAACGTGGCGCCCAGCGACGCAGCCACGCTCTGCGCCAGCGTACCGCCGCGCTTTTTCTCGAGCAGCGGAAAGCGCCGCTGCGCCACCAGGCGCACGATGGCCGGCGTCATCAGCAGGGCCACCAGCAGCAGGCTCAGCAGGATGACGACCGGCAGCACGCCCGCCAGCACGACGATGTTGGCCAGCACGCTGCGGAAGGACTGCAGGCCGAAGGAGTCCAGCCATTGCAGCAGGCTTTCGATCAGGTGCCAGCTCTCCAGCGTTGCGCGCACGGCGGCGATGGCGCCCTCCCAGAAAAAGAACATGAGACCGAACACCATGACGCCGGCAATGACCAGCGGCAGCAGCGACAGCCCGATGACGCGCGGGTGCAGGCAGTAGGCGACGGCGCGCCAGAAGGAATCGACAAGACCTTGCATCAGGCGGTTTTCCGTCGGAAGGAAGCGAAGAGACGGGCCAGCCCCAGCCATTGCTGGTGCCAGAAGCCGCGGCCGTAGTCGACGCCGCCCTCTTCGGGCAGCTGGTCGCGCACACCGGTGGCATCGAAGCGGTTTTCGAAACTGGCCGTGCGGAACAGCAGATCCCACAGCGGCAGCAGGATGCCGAAGTTGTGCCCCCCCAGCGTGCCGCGACCACCGGACTCGTGACCGATGCCGATGCTGTGGTGCAGGCGGTGAAAGCGCGGGCTGATCAGCAGTCGCTCGCCGATGCGGCCGAAGCTGATGCGCGCATTGGCGTGCTGCAGGCTCTCGTGCAGCTGGCTGATGACGGTGATGGCGACGAACTGGCCCGGCTCCACGCCGATCAGGCGGGCCAGCAGGGCCAGAGCGGTGGCCAGGATGACGTCGTCCAGCAGGTGGTTGCGGTTGTCGCTCCACATCGTCATCTGGCGCTGGCTGTGGTGCAGGCTGTGCAGGGCCCACCACCAGTTGAACTGGTGCTGGGCGCGGTGCAGCCAGTAGCCGACGAAGTCGAAGACGACGAGATACAGCAGCAGGCTGACCCAGGCGATGTCGGTCACGCCGGGCCACACGGCATCGAGCTGCCAGGTCGGCAGGCCGGCCATGCGCAGCTGACCGGCGATACCGTCCCACAGCGGCTCGATGCTGAAGAACATCGCCAGGCGCACGAGGCCGAGGCGGTGGATCAGCGTGTAGAGGACGTCGGTGCGCACGGCCGCATGGTCGATGACGGGCTCGACGGGCCAGCGCCGCTCCAGGATGCTGATGCCCCCCACGATGACGGCGATCTGGATCAGGCCCAGCAGCAGCCAGCCGGTCGCATCAAAGGCGTCCTCCAGCAGATTGCCGAAACCCAGGCCGAACACCACCGGCAGCACGACCGACTCGAAGAGCCAGGTCTGAGCGGCGTCGAAGGTGTTGGCGATCCAGTCGATCACGGCTTGCGGGCGTAGGTCTTGGGTTCGGTCTTCAGGGCGAGCTTGCTGTCCTTGACCTCGGCGGTCTTGAACAGGCTGGCGTAGCGCGGATGCTCGCGCAGCGGCGCAAAGCATAGGCCTCGCTGCTCCAGCCCCGTCATCAGCGGTTCCAGCACCGCGGGCGCCCAGGGGTCTTGCCGCTCCCAGATGCCCAGGTGGGCCAGCAGGATGTCGCCGGGCCTGATGTCCCGCAGCGCCTTCTCGAGCAAGAGGGCATTGGGGTGGCTCTGGCTGGGCAGCTCATCGCCGAGAAAGCCGGCGCTGCTCCAGCCCACATGGGTGAAGCCGCAGGCCTTGGCTGCGTTCAACAGGGCCTTGGACGAACGCCCGGCCGGCGCGCGGAAGATGGGCCCGAGGGACTTGCCCGTCATGGCCGTGAAGCGCTCGCCGACCTTCTTGAGGCTCTCGCAATACTGCTCGGGCGTGAGCTCGCGCACGACGGGCGGGTTGACGCCGGCCTGGGTGCGCACCTTGAAGCGCACCACCTTGCCCTCGGCATCCAGCACGTCTTCCATGAAGATGTCGTGGTCCCAGGTGTGGGCACCGAAGTCATGGCCCTCGGCCACGCGCTCGCGCCACCACGGCGCCCAGGTCTCGTCCAGCGTCGTGCCACCGGTCAGCGTGGGCTCGCTGGCCAGGAAGAAGGTCGCCTTCGCGTTGTGCTTCTTCAGCGTCTCGGCGATCAGCGGCGCGACACCCATATGGCCGGTGTCGAAGGTGAGATAGACCGGCTTGTCGCAAGACGGCTGTGCATGAACACAGATGGCGGCCGCGGCGGCCGCCAGCGCCAACAACCAGGCTTTCATAGGCGTGGGGTGTGATCCAACGTCCAGATGCCGTGCGGCGACTTGCCCACCTTGACCTGCTTGACCACCTTGCGCGTAGTGGTGTCGATCTGCGTGACCTTGCCGGCCCAACGCGAGGTGACGAGCAGGGTCTTGCCGTCGCTCAGCAGCTCCATGTCGTCCGGGCCCGCGGGGCCGGGGAACTGGTCGACGACGCTCAGCGTCGACAGGTCGATCTTGCTGATGGTGTTGGCGGCACGGTTGCTGACCAGCACGTGACGCTTGTCGCCCCAGGCGCGGAAGGAGTGGGCGCCGTCGCCGGTCTGGATGCGCTTGGCGAGCTTGGGCGCGCCGGCACCGCTGACGTCCCAGACCTCGACGAACTTGTCGCCGGTCAGGCCGATGAGGATGAACTTGTCGTCCGGCGAAAGAAAGATGTCGGCCGGCATCTTGCCCACGGCCTGCTTCCACTTGACGGTCTGCGTGGCCAGGTCGATGGCCATCAGCTCATCGCTGTCCTGAAGGCTCACGTAGAGCGTCGTGCTCTTGGTGTCGATGTTGAGGTGACTCGGCGTCTTGGGCGCCGGGATGCGCTTGACCAGCTGCAGCGGCTCGGTGGCCACGCTGCCCTGCCAGCGATAGAGATCGACGCGATCCAGCCGGTTGGACGCGGTGACGAACCATTTCATGTCCGGCGAGAAGCGCAGGTGGTAGGGGTCGGAAATGCCGCGCACCACGCGCTGGACCTCGGCCGTGCGCGGGTCGATGAAGGTCAGCGAGTCGGCCAGGGCATTGGCGACGATGAGGGATTTCTCATCGGGCGACAGGTAGAGGTGGTGGGGCTCCTTGCCCGTCGGGATGCGCTTGACGACGGAGAAGCTGACCGGGTCGACGACCGAGATGTCGGCGTCCAGGGAATTGAGCACGAAGACGGGCGGGCGGCCGTTGGCCTGGGCCAGGCCGGCCAGCAGCATCAGAAGCGCAAAGGCGCTGCGACGAAACATCGGAAGAAATCCTTGCAAAGCAAAAAGGGCGGCAGTTGCCGCCCTCCACAACGCCGCAGTTTACCGGTCGGCTTACTCGCCTTGCAGGCCGCGCCGTCGCAGAGCTCCGGCCACTCGTGAAGCGTCACCGAGTCCGCAGGGACTCGGTTCGGTCTTGCAGACCGCGCCGGCCATCACCATGGCCGGCCCTTCGGCAAGCGTCACAGAGCGCCCCGCGCTCTGCTCGGTCCGGCCAAAGCCTCACTCGTCATCGCCTCCGAGGATGCCGCCCAGCAGGCCGCCGGCGCCAAATCCGCCCAGAACCGAGCCTTCTTCCTTGTGGCCGCCCATCTGAGGCGCCGCCGCGAAGATGCGCGAAGCCAGGCGCGAGAAGGGCAGGCTCTGCAGCCAGACCTCGCCCGGGCCGGTCAGCTTGGCCAGGAACAGGCCCTCGCCGCCGAACAGCGCCGTCTTGATCTTGCCGACGTACTGGATCTCGAAATTGACGTTGGGCGTGTAGGCCACCACGCAGCCGGTGTCCACCAACAGGGTCTGGCCCGGCTGCAGGCTGCGGCGCACGATGGTGCCGCCGGCATGCACGAAGGCCAGACCGTCGCCGTCCAGCTTCTCCATGATGAAGCCCTCGCCGCCGAAGAAGCCGGTCGACAGCTTCTGCTGGAAGGCGATGCCCAGGGACACGCCGCGCGCCGCGCACAGGAAGGCGTCCTTCTGGCAGATCAGCGTGCCGCCGAGCTGCTTCAGGTCCATGGCGATGATCTTGCCCGGATAGGGCGCCGCGAAGGCCACGCGCTGCTTGCCGCTGCCGTTGTTGGTGTAGATGGTCGTGAACAGCGACTCGCCCGTCAGCAGGCGCTTGCCGGCGCCCAGCAGCTTGCCGAAGAAACCGCCTTGGGCCGCCGAGCCGTCGCCGAAGACGGCATCCATGCTGATGGCCGAGTCCATGAAGAACATCGAGCCCGCTTCGCCGATGGCCGCCTCGCCGGGATCGAGTTCGATCTCGACGAACTGCATCTCGGCACCCTTGATCTCATAGTCGACAACATCCATGGCCATGGCGGCTCTCCCGGGGATCTGAAAAACGGCCCGCATGATAGCCACGGCAAGCGGCCTTCATTTTTATTTCTCTATTGACAGAAATTACAGACGACGTACGCTTGCAGCCATGGAACTCACCGACATCGCGCGCCGCTTCATCGTCCACTGGGGCGAGATGGGCTCCAACTGGGGCGTCAACCGCAGCGTCGCCCAGATCCATGCCCTGCTCTTCGTGCACGGCCAGCCCCTGCATGCCGAAGATATCGCCGACACCCTGGTGCTGGCCCGCTCCAACGTCAGCAACAGCCTGAAGGAGCTGCTGAACTGGCGGCTGATCCGCGTCACCCATGTGCTGGGCGACCGCCGCGACTACTACGAGACCTCGGGCGACGTGTGGGAGCTGTTCCGCACCATCGTGCGCGAGCGCAAGGAACGCGAGTTCGATCCCACCGTCGCCCTGCTGCGCGAGCTGTCGCAGGACCCGGCCCTGGACCAGGAAGCCCCGGCCCTGCAGGACCGGCTGCGCAGCACCCTGGACTTCATGCAGACCCTGGGCAGCTGGAGCGACGAGATGCTGCGCCTGTCACCCGCCACGCTGGAGAAGATCCTGCGCCTGGGTGCCCAGGTGCAGCGCTTCGTGCGACCCGGCGAGGCGGCCGAGGCGGCCGCGCCCACGGTCTTCCCGGTCACGCCGCCGATGCCGCCGATGGGGTGACCCAGCATGCCTCCCTGCGAGGCCCTTTTTTTGCCTCTTAATTTCTCTTTTGACAGAAATAACCGCCGTGACTGCAAACATTCCTCAATTCCACACCGTCTACTTCGACGGCGCCTGCCCGCTGTGTCGTGGCGAGATGGCCCTGCTGAAGGCGCGCAACGCCAACGGCCTGCTCGAGTTCATCGACATCGCGGCGCCCGGCTTCGATCCCACGCCCCTGGGCGCCAGCCTGGACGCGATGCTGCAGCTCATCCATGTGCGCCGGCCCGACGGCGGCTGGCTCGTCGGCATCCCGGCCTTCGTCGTCATCTACGAGGCCACCGGCTTCCCCAACGTCGCCCGCTGGCTGCGCAAGCCCTGGTTCGCGCGCCTGGCGGCGCGCGCCTACCCCTGGCTTGTCAAGCACCGCTACCAGATGCCCCACACCCTGGTGCGGACGGCCTTTCGCATCCAGGAGCGCGCCTGCCCCGTCGACGACGCCTGCCGCATTCGCTGATCAAGGAGGCACACATGAAGATCCTCGTCATCGGCGCCGGCGGCTTCGTCGGCCGTCATGTACTCGCGGCCCTCGCAGCGGCCGGGCATGAGGCGCTGCGGGCCGACCTGGAGCCGGTCGACTGCTGGGACCTGCCCGAGGCCTGGGAAACCCAGCTCAAGGGCGTGGACGGCGTCGTCTACACGGCCGGGTGCCTGCGCGATCAGGCGGGCGGCGTGGGCGACCTGCTGGACCTGATGCACCACCGCGCGCCGGCGGCCGTGGCCGATGCCTGCGAGGCCCGCGGCATCAACCGCCTCGTGCACGTGTCGGCCCTGTGCAGCGGCGTCAGCGCCTATGCGCGCAGCAAGCAGGCCGGCGAGACCGCGCTGGCCGGGCGCGCCTGCATCGTCAGGCCCAGCCTCATCATCGGCGTCGGCGGCATCAGCAGCCGCCTGCTGGACCGCTTGAGCCGCCTGCCCTGGCTGCCCCTGCCGACCGTGGTCGCGCGCTGCCGCGTGCAGCCCATCCGCGTCGAAGACCTCGCGGCTGGCATCGTCGCGGCGCTGGCCACACCCAACGCGCCGTCGTGGACCGCGGTCGGTCCCGAAGCTGCCACCGTCGCCGAATGGATCGCGCGTCGGCGCGCCACGCGGGGCCTGAGCCCGGCCCGCCAGGTCGAACTGCCCGACGCGTTGACACGCGCCTCGGCCCGCCTGGGTGACCTCGTCCCCCTCGGCCCGTGGTGCAGCACGGCCCTCGACCTGCTGGCCCACGACAGCGCAGAGCCCGTCGAGACCTCACCGCTGGGCAGGCCACTGCGCAACGCCATGGAAGGCGCCTGGGCATGACGGCGAACCGACTCTCCCTGGCCAGCGCTTCGCTGGTGCTGCTGTGGTGGGGCACCGTCGCTGCCAGCCTGCATGACGGCGGCACGGCTGGCGTCGCGCTGCTTCAGCAAAGCACGGGGATGGCTGCCAGCACGGCGCTCACCGTCGTGCTGCTGGGCAGTGCCTGGGACGCCGCCATCGGCCTGCTCATCCTGCTGCGCCCCGGCGCCTTCACCTATCGCCTCGCCGCGGCCGGCGTCGTCGTCATGACGGCACTGGCCACGGTCCTGCTGCCCGCGCTGTGGCTGGACCCCTTCGGCCCCTTCCTGAAGAACCTGCCCGTGCTGGCCCTGCTCGCCCTGCTGGAGCGTCCCACCGCATGAACACCTATCTGCTCGTGAAATGGCTGCACATCGTCTCCAGCGTCGTGCTCGTCGGCACCGGCTTCGGCACGGCCTTCTATCTCTTCTTCGCCAACCGCAGCGAGAGTCTCGAAGCGCGCGCAGTCGTCGCCCGCCTCGTCGTCAGGGCCGACCTCTGGTTCACGACGCCGGCCGTCATCGTGCAGCCCCTCAGCGGCCTGTGGCTCGCGCATGTCGCCGGCTGGCCGGTCTCGACGCCCTGGCTGCTCGCCTCCATCGGCCTCTACCTGCTGACCGGCGCCTGCTGGCTGCCGGTGCTGTGGCTGCAGCTGAAGATGGCTCGCGAGGTCGAGGCTGCGTTGGCGCAACGCCGGCCGCTCGCGACGCAGTACCGGCGGTGGCAGCGGGCCTGGGAGTCGCTGGGCTACCCGGCCTTCACGGCCATGCTGGCGGTGCTCTTCCTGATGGTCAACAAGCCCTCGCTCTGGGCCTAGCTGCCATGTCCGACACGCCAACACGACCGCACACCGTCTACTACAACAGCGCCTGCCCCGTCTGCGACGCCGGCGTGTGCGTCATGCGCACACGCATTGCCGAGGGCGAAGTCGAATGGGTGGACGTGCGCCGCAACCCCGAACGCCTCGACGCGCTGGGGCTCGACCTGGAAGACGTCCGCGAACGGCTGCACCTCGTCGACGCCGCAGGCCGGCTGCAGATCGGTGCGCCTGCCCTGCTCACGACCTGGTCTCTGCAGCGCCGCTGGGGCTGGCTGCTTGGGCCGCTGCGTCTGCCCGGCCTGCGCTCCCTCGCCGCCTGGGCCTACAACGCCTTCGCGCGCCAGCTCTACCGCTGGAACCGCCGCCGGGGGCGCTGGTGATCGACTCAAGCAAGGAAAACAAGATGACCACCCGCACCAACTTCGACGCGGCCGAGCTCGACAAGTTCCAGGCGCTGGCTTCGCGCTGGTGGGACCCGCATTCCGAGTTCTGGCCCCTGCATGCGCTCAACCCGCACCGGCTCGAATGGATAGATGAACTGGCGGGCCTGGCCGGCAAACAGGCGCTGGACGTCGGCTGCGGGGGCGGCATCCTGGCCGAAGCGATGGCATATCGTGGCGCCACCGTGCTGGGCATCGATCTGGCCGACAAGGGGCTGAAGGTGGCAGCGCTGCATGCGGCCCAAAGCCAGGCTTCGGTGGCCTATCGCCATATCGCTGCCGAGGACCTCGCGGCCGAAACGCCGGCTGCCTTCGACGTGGTGACCTGCATGGAGATGCTCGAACACGTGCCCGATCCCGCCCAGGTCGTCGCCGCCTGCTCGGCGCTGCTGAAACCCGGCGGCTGGGTGTTCTTCTCGACGATCAACCGATCGCCTCTCAGCTGGTTGATCGCCATCTTTGGCGCCGAGCGCGTTCTGAAGATCCTGCCCCGCGGCACGCATGATTTCGCCAAGCTCATTCGGCCTGCCGAACTGAAGGCGATGGCCACCGCCACCGGTCTGGTCCTTCGTGAAGAAAAAGGCCTTCGCTACCACCCGATCACGAGGACTTTCAAGCTGGGCAACTGGATGGGCGTGAACTATCTGCTGGCGATGCAGAAGGCCCAAGCCGCATCCCTAGAACCTCATCGAGCTCCTGCGTAAACCCTAGTCGACCTCGATTTTGGAACCGGTTCCAATGCCGCCGGCGATTCGAGGTCAGGCCTTGATCTGCAGGGCCATCGGGTCGCCGCACACAAGCGTGAACACGCAAACAACGGAGACACCGAACCATGAAGAACCATTTCCGCTCGCCCTTGACACGAGGGCTCCTGATCGGCGCGCTTGCCGGCCTCACCGCTACGGCGCAAGCCGCCCTCCCAATGCTGCGGGCCAGCGGCCGCAATGTGGTCGACGCCGCCGGCAATGTCGTGCCGCAGCGCGGCGTCAACCTGGGCGGCTGGTTCGTCATGGAGAAATGGATGACGCCGCTGGACAGCGGCTCGCTCCCCGACACCTACAGCGTGATGCGCACGCTGAACAACCGCTTCGGCGTCACCGCCCAGCAGGCGCTCATCAAGGGCTACCAGCAGAACTGGGTCACCATCGCCGACCTCGACAACATCAAGGCCGCCGGCTTCAACACCGTGCGCGTGCCGGTCTGGTGGGGCCAGTTCTATCCGCTGGACAACGTCTCCAATGCCGGCTGGCGTTCTGACGCCTTCGAGATGCTGGACTGGCTGGTGAACGCCTGCGCCCAGCGCGGCCTGTACGTCGTCATCGTCATGCACGGCGCCGTGGGCAGCCAGTCCACCTCCGACACCACCGGCCAGGCCAACGCCAATGCCTACTGGGGCAATGGCAACAACCAGGGCAACACCGGCTATATGTGGTGGCAGATCGCCAACCACTACAAGGGCAACCCGACGGTGGCGGGCTATGACCTGCTCAACGAGCCCACCGGCGCGCCGAACAACGCCGTCGTCATCTCAGCCTACGACAGTCTCTACAGCACGGTGCGCTCGGCCGACCCCGACCACATCGTCTACCTCGAGGGCACCTTCTCGAGCTGGAACTGGGACATGCTGCCCTCGCCCGCCTCGCACAACTGGACCAATGTGGTCTACCAGATGCACGAGTACCAGTACGGCAACATGAGCGATGCGGGCGTGCGCGCCGGCACCGACAAGCAGGTCAACGACTTCAACAACCACGCCGGCTGGAACGTGCCCGGCTTCATCGGCGAGTTCAACGACTTCGGCAATGGCTCGGCCACCTGGCAGTACACGGTCAACGCCTACAACAACGCCGGCCTGAGCTGGACGATGTGGTCCTACAAGGCCACCCACGGCCTGGGCAACGACAGCTGGGGCTTCTACAACCCGACCTACTGGCCGGAGACGCCCAATGTCTCGACCGACTCGCAAGCCAGCATCGCCGCCAAGTGGGCGCAATGGACGACGGCCAAGGCCTTCGCCAAGAACCCCTCGCTGGGCGTGGACGGCGGCGGCGTCAACGGCCCGCGCGGCGTATCCACCGGCGGCTGGTTCAACGTCATCAACGTCAAGAGCGGCCTGTGCGTCGATGCCGCCGGCTGGGGCACGGCCAATGGCACGCTGCTGCAGCAGTGGGCTTGCGGCAGCAACCAGACCAACCAGGGCTGGCAGTTCCAGAGCGCCAACGGCGACGTCCGCAAGGTGGCCAACCGCGGCGCGAGTTCGGAAGTCTGGGACGTCGCCAACAACGCCTCGGCCAATGGCTCGCCGACCCAGCTGTGGGCCTACGGCGGCGGTGCCAACCAGCAATGGCGGCCGGTGCTGCGCAACGATGGCTACTACCAGTTCGTCGGCCAGGCCAGCAACCGCTGCCTGACGGTGGCCGGTGGCTCCACCGTCAACGGCGCGGCCCTGCAGATCGCCGATTGCGACGGCAGCGCCCAGCAGGGCTGGAAGCTGTCGGCCCAGCCCTGAGTCGCGGCGCTGCCTCAGTCCATGAGCGCCACGCGCAGCGGCGATTCGGCGCTCAGCGCGACGGCCTGGGTGCCGCCGACGGCGTGGGGCTCATGGCGGAGCAGGAAGACGAAGCGCTGATTGGCTTCACCGTCGTGAGCGCAGTCGAGGCGGTACACCGCGCTGCGGATGCCGCGGCGGAAATCGAAAGGCGCTCCCTGGAAACCGACGCGCGACACCGAACCCTGCTCGAGCTCGAACACCACCAGCATCTCGCTGGCCTGGTCGACCTCGGGCAGGCTCAGGCGGGCGCGCAACTGCTCGGCGTAGCCAGGGCAGGCCCGCGACACATCCACACGCGGCGCGGCGGCTGAGCGCGAGCCGCTGACGCCGACGGTCGGCAAGTTGACCTGGGCCTGGGCCTCGGGCTGGACGCAGCAGCAGGCCGCGGCGAGCAACAGCGTGACGAGATAGCGCGACATGGGGACCTCCTTGAGCCTGGTTGTTGGAACGCGGTCGCCGCCGCGTCCAGTCCAAGTTAGTGGTCAGCCCCGCGCCGGCCAACTGGCGCCGCCGCAAACCTCCTCAGCTCTGAGTAGCACCGCTCATGATGCGAAAGCGCGCCGCCGCATCGCGCAGCTGGCCGGCGCGATCCTCCAGCATCGAGGCCGACGCGGCCGTCTCTTCGACCAGCGCGGCGTTCTGCTGCGTCGTCGAGTCGACTTCGCGGATGGCTGCGGCCAGCTGGCGGATCTGGTCGGCCTGCGAGGACGACTGGCTGCTGATGTCGCCGACGATGGCGGCAACGCGGTGGATGGCCTGCACGATCTCGCTCATGGAGCCGCCCGCCTGGGCCACATAGGCCTCGCCCTGGTGGACGGTCTCGATGGAAGTGTTGATCAGCGTCTTGATCTCGCGCGCGGCCTCGGCCGAGCGCTGGGCGAGGGATCGCACCTCGCCGGCGACGACCGCGAAGCCGCGGCCCTGCTCGCCCGCGCGCGCCGCCTCGACGGCTGCGTTGAGCGCCAGGATGTTCGTCTGGAAGGCGATGGAATCGATGACCTGGATGATGTCGCCGATCTTGCGCGAACTGGCGGTGATCTCCTCCATGGAGCTCACCGCACGCTGCACGATCTCGCCACCCCGGCCGGCCAGGTCGGCCGCACCCTGCACCAGGTCATGGGCTTCGCGGGCACTGCTCATGTTGTGGTCGACCGTCTGCTCCAGAACGCCGGTGCTGGCGCTGGTCTGCTCGACGACCGAGGCCATGGCATTGCCGCGCGCCGACAGGTCCTGGTTGGCCCCCGAAATCTGCGTGGCCGAACTGGAGATGTGCTCGGCGCCGGCGCGCACCTCGTGCACGAGGCCGCTCAGCCGCTTCACGGCTTCGCGCATGGCGTTGGCAGCCACCACGACCTCGTCGCGGCCGTGCAGGGCGGCGGTTTCGCTCAGGTCACCCGCGCCCAGCGCTTCGATGCGGCGGCCCAGGGCGGCACAGGTGCTGCGCGAGGCCAGGTAATAGCTCACCAGTGCGTAGATGGCGATGACGACGAAGGCGATGGCCAGCACCATGGCCGTCCACAGCTCGCGCGCCAGGCGCTTGACGCGGACCTCGACGAGCTCGGCCAGCTTGGCCTCCGCGGCCCGCTCCAGCTTGTCGGTCGCGGCGATCTGCGCCGTGCCGAGGGCAAACCATTCGGCGGCCTCGACCTTGGGCGCCTCGCCCAGCACGAAGCTCTGGGCGAACTTCTCGCGGAAGTCCTTGCGGACGCGATCCGGCAGCTGCACGTCCAAGCCCTTGACAGCATCGGGGTTGGCGGCCGCCACGCGGTTCAGCGCAGCGGTCAGGCGGGTCAGGTATTCCTCGGTCAGCGTGTCGGCCTGGTGCAGGCGCTGCACGATGCCATAGGGCGGCGTGCCCATCTGGGCGGCAGCAGCGCCGAGAGCGCGCATGCGGCCCACGGCATCCCGCAAATGAGGCAGCGCATCGGTGACGCTGAGCATCAGGTAGTAGGTGTCGGCGTCGGGGTCCAGCGCCAGGTTGGACTCGGAGGAAGCCTGCTCGACCATGGACTGCACGGCATCGGTCAGCGCAAAGCTGGCGACGATGACGGCCTCGGGCTCGCCGGCGCCCAGGGCCACCAGGGCCTTGGCCTTGTCGCGAGCGGTACTCAGGCCGGCAGCGAGCTTGAGCAGGTCCTGTTCCGCGCCGATGAGCTTCTGCAAGGCATCGGCCCGGGCATTGAAGCCGGCCAGCGCTTCGTCGCGCCTGGCTTCGGCGCCGGGCGACTTCGCGCTCAGGCCGATGGAGGTGCCCCGCAACACCATCGCCGCGTTCAGCAGCGCGCTCACTTCACGCACCTGGACGACGCCGACCAGCTCCTTGGCCGAGAAGTCGCGCGCATCCGAGCGGTCGCCCGCCAGCGACACCAGCAGATAGACCAGTGGGATCGCAAAGCACAGGCAGACGATGAAGAACTTGTGCGCCATGGGCAGGCGGCGCATCAGTCGCACGGCAGGCAGAAAGACAAGGTTCATCCGACTCGTTCCGGTTGCTAATGCGCCAGCTCGAGGGGGCGCAGATGCCGAAATGTAGTCAGGCCGAGTCCCTGTTTCAGGTGACAACTTCACAGCCGCACGTCGTTCGGCGGCCTAGCGTGAAATCGTTGCCATCACGCCCCAGAGCGGTGCGGACAAAGAAAAAGCCGGCTGGCAGCCGGCTTTGTTGGGGCGCAAACCCTCAGCCCATGTGCAAACCACCGTTGCAGGAGAAGTCAGCGCCGGTCGTGAAGCCGCTGTCCTCGCCGGCCAGCCAGGTCACCACGGAGCCGATCTCCTCGGGCGTACCCAGGCGCTTGACGGGGATGGTCGCGACGATCTTCTCCAGGATCTCGGGCTTGATGGCCTTGACCATGTCGGTGCCGATATAGCCCGGGCTGACGGTGTTGACCGTCACGCCCTTGGCGGCCAGCTCCTGGGCCAGGGCCATGGTGAAGCCGTGCATGCCGGCCTTGGCAGCCGAGTAGTTGGTCTGGCCGGCCTGGCCCTTCTCACCGTTGACCGACGAGATCTGGATGATGCGGCCCCAGCCCTTTTCCACCATGCCCGGCACGACCTGCTTGGTCACGTTGAACATGGAGTTCAGGTTGGTGTCGATGACGGCCTTCCAGTCCTCGGGCGTCATCTTCAGGAACATGCGGTCCTTGGTGATGCCGGCGTTGTTGACCAGCACGTCGATGGCGCCGTGTTCGCCGATGGCCTTCTGGAAGGCCTCCACCGTCGAATCCCAGTCGGCCACATTGCCGACCGAGGCGTAGAAGCTGTAGCCCTGGGCCTTCTGCTCATCCAGCCACTTCTGGTAGTCGCGGCTGGGGCCGCAACCGGCGATGACCTTGAAGCCCGCCTTGCTCAGCTTCTGGCAGATGGCGGTGCCGATACCGCCCATGCCGCCGGTGACGTAGGCAACTTTTTGGCTCATGGATGTCTCCTGTTGTGGTGGGGTGAGTATCAGCGTTCGACGGTCAGGGCGACACCCATGCCGCCGCCGATGCACAGCGAGGCGATGCCCTTCTTGGCGTCGCGCTTGACCATCTCGTGCAGCAGCGTGACGAGCACGCGGCAGCCGCTGGCACCGATGGGGTGGCCCAGGGCGATGGCGCCACCGTTGACGTTGACCTTGCTGAGGTCCCAGCCCATCTCGTTGTGCACGGCACAGGCCTGGGCCGCGAAGGCCTCGTTGATTTCGAGCAGGTCGAGGTCGGCGGGCTTCCAGCCGGCGCGCTCCAGGGCCTTCCTAGCCGCGGGCACCGGGCCCATGCCCATATAGGCGGGATCGAGGCCGGCCGAGGCGTAGGAGGCGATGCGGGCCAGCGGCGTCAGGCCCAGGGCTGCCGCCTTGGAGGCGGTCATGACGACCACGCCGGCGGCGCCGTCGTTCAGGCCCGAGGCATTGCCGGCGGTCACGCTGCCGGCCTTGTCGAAGGCGGGGCGCAGGCCGGCCAGGGCTTCGGCGTTGGACTTGCGGTTGATGAATTCATCGGCCGAGAAGACGATAGGGTCGCCCTTCTTCTGGGCGATGCTGAACGGCACGATCTCGTCCTTGAAGCGGCCGGCGTCTTGCGCCGCGGCGGCCTTCTGCTGGCTGCCCAGCGCCAACGCATCCTGCTGCTCGCGGGTGACGCCGTACTTCTTGGCGACGTTCTCGGCGGTGATGCCCATGTGGTACTGGTTGTACACGTCCCACAGGCCGTCGACAATCATGGTGTCGATCATCTTCCAGTCGCCCATGCGCTGGCCGTCGCGCGAGCCCGGCAGCACGTGGGGGCTGAGGCTCATGCTCTCCTGGCCGCCGGCGATGACGATGTCGCTGTCGCCATCGCGGATGGCCTGCGCCGCCAGCATCACGGCCTTGAGGCCAGAGCCGCAGACCTTGTTGATGGTCATGGCCGGCACGGCCTGGGGCAGGCCGGACTTGATGACGGCCTGGCGGGCCGGGTTCTGGCCGACGCCGGCCGTCAGCACCTGGCCGAGGATGACCTCGTTGATCTGGTCACCGGCCAGGCCCGTGCGGCGCAGCAGATCCTGGATGACGGCCGCGCCCAGCTCGCTCGCGGGCGTCTTGGCCAGCGTGCCGCCGAACTTGCCGATGGCGGTGCGGGCCGCCGCGACGATGACGATGTCTTCTTTGCTCATGGAAGTCTCCTAAAAAACGATCAGGCCTTGGCCTTCACATACCGACCGGGCGCGGGCTCGATCGCCTTGAACTTGCGGTTGCCCGGCGCCTTGGGCGCAGGCTTCTTGGCGCCGGCATGCGAGGCCAGCCAGGCCGACCAGTCCGGCCACCAACTGCCCGGATGCTCGGTCGCGCTCTTGAACCAGGCGTCGGAATCGGCCGGCAGGGCCGCTCCCTTGGCGATCCAATGGCTGCGCTTGCCCTTGGCCGGCGGGTTGATGACGCCCGCGATATGACCCGAGGCGCCCATGACGAAGCGCTTCTTGCCCTTCAGGATCTGGGTGCTGCGGTAGGCGGCCTGCCAAGGCACGATGTGGTCCTCGCGCGAGCCGTAGATGTAGACCGGCGCTTGAATGGCGCCGAGGTCCAGCTTCTCGCCGCAGACCGTCAGCTTGCCCGGCTGCTTCAACTCGTTCTGCAGATAGGTGTGGCGCAGATACCAGCAGTACATCGGCCCCGGCAGGTTGGTCGAGTCGCCGTTCCAGTACAGCAGGTCGAAGGCGGGCGGCTGCTCGCCCTTCAGGTAGTTGCCGACGACATAGTTCCACACCAGGTCGTTGGGGCGCAGGAAGCTGAAGGTGGTGGCCAGCTCCTGGCCGTGCAGCAGTTGCGGCCCCTTGGGCGAGTCAGGGCCCAGCGTGGCCTCGCGCAGCCGGACGCTGGCCTCGTCGACGAAGATGTCCAGGATGCCGTTGTCGGCGAAGTCCAGCAACGTGGTCAGCAGCGTGACGCTGGCGGCCGGTTGCTCGCCGCGCGCGGCCAGCACGCCCAGGGCGGTGGCCAGGATGGTGCCGCCGACGCAGAAGCCCAGGGCGTTGATCTTGTCCTGGCCCGAGATCTCCTGCACGACACGGATGGCCTGGATGCCGCCCTGCTCGATGTAGTCGTCCCAGGTCAGGGCCTTGACCGATTCGTCCGGGTTGCGCCAGCTGACGACGAAGACGCGATGGCCCTCGGAGACGGCATAGCGGATCAGCGAGTTGTCCGGCTGCAGGTCGAGGATGTAGAACTTGTTGATGCAGGGCGGCACCATCAGGAAGGGCCGCGCATGCACCTCGGTCGTCAGCGGCGCGTACTCGATGAGCTGGAACAGATCGTTCTCGAACACGACGCTGCCCGCCGTGGTGGCGACGTTCTTGCCGACCTCGAAGGCGCTCTCGTCCGTCTGCGACACATGGCCGCGCTGCACGTCGTCCCACAGATGCTGCAGGCCGCGCGACAGCGTCTCGCCCTTGCTATCGAGCGCCAGCTTCTGTGCTTCAGGATTGAGCGCCAGGAAGTTGCTCGGCGAGGCCGCGTCGACGAACTGCTGCACCGTGAAGCGGATGCGCGCCTTGGTCTTGTCGTCGGCTTCGACCTGCTCGGCCATCTTGCCCAGCATGCGGCTGTTGAGCAGATAGAGCTGGGTCATGAAGCTGGAGGCCGGGTTGGCCCGCCATTCGGGCGCCGCGAAGCGCCGGTCGCTGATCGCCGGAGCCTCGCCCTGCCCCAGCGAGGCGTTCCAGAGCGCGGTGGCCTGCTTCAGATAATCGGCCTGGAGTTCGGCCAGGACCGTGGGCGAGATCTGCGGCAGATGCGCCATCTGCTGCATCAGGTCCGCGAAGGCGGCCGGCCCTTCCATCGCGGGCGGCGCGTCGTTCTTCTTGCGTGTGGCCATGTGTTCCTCGGAGCTCCCGCGTCAGCGGTGTTGTCTCGATCCGTTGCAATAAGCTTGCCACATCTCGCGGACCCAGCTTTTTAACCGCACGTGCTGACGTGCCAATGACACATGTATCTCGTTGCGATTGCCTGGGCCTATGTGGCGCTGATGATGGCCGCGGCCGAAGCGCTGAGCCCCCAGGGCACGCTCTTCGGCGCTTTCATCACGTTGATGCTGTATGGCGTCTTGCCTCTCGGCCTGTTGATGTACATCCTCGGCACGCCGGGCCGCAAGCGGCGGCGGCGTGCGGCCGAACTAGCGGCCGAGGCTGATACAGGCGGCCATGCGGCCCCGGGGCCGGCCGAGGGCCTCGCCCCGGAACGAGAAGAAGCGTGAATCATCGGTCAGCGTGCACCAGGAGCCGCCGCTGATTCGGGTGACATTGATCGAGGTCAAGCGTTCGCGAGCCAGCAGGGCCAAGTCGGCGCGCCAGCGAGGCTCGGGATTGGGTCGGTACAGGAAACCCGCCTGATCGCGTTCGATGGGCTCGCGGCCGAAAGCGGCCACCACCTCGGGACCGACCTCGAAGGCCTCGGGGCCGATGCAGGCGCCCAGCCAGGCCTTCACGTCGCGCGGCTCGCAGCTTGCGGCTTCACACAATTCCTTGACCGTGTTCTCCAGCACGCCGGCGGCCAGGCCGCGCCAGCCCGCATGCGCGCCGGCCACGCCGCCCGGCGCCGTGAACAGCACGGGCAGGCAATCGGCGACCAGGATGGCCACGGCCAGCTCAGGGTCGGTCGACACGGCCGCATCGGCCTTGGGCGCGTTGTCGTCATGCCAGTCCGCATTCAGGCGCACGACGTCGGCGCCATGGACTTGATCCAGAAAGACGGGCCGCGCGCCAAGCAGTTCGGCGAGACCCTCGCGATTGGCCTTGGCGACCTCGGGGTCACCCGCCTTCCTTCCAAAGTTCGGGCCGCGCGTCGTCATGAAGGCCGTCACGCCCGGCCCCAACTCGGAATGAAGGGGCCGCAGCCAGTTTGAAGGATCAAGCGGCATCGGGGCAGACGCTCGGGTGGGTGTTGGCAAAGGCCGGCAGGGCCAGGCAGGCCGTGTTGACGCGCATCACCGTCGGGTAGGCCTCCAGCGGGCATTCGAAGCGCTCGGCGTTGTAGATCTGAGGCACCAGCAGGCAGTCGGCCAGGCCCGGCGTATCGCCGAAGCAGAACTGCCCGGCCGTCTGCGCCAGCCGCTGCTCGACGATGGCCAGGCCCGTGGCCACCCAATGGCGATACCAGCGGTCCACCGTCTGCTGCTCCTGGCCGAGGTCGTTCTTCAGATAGCGCAGCACCCGCAGGTTGTTGATGGGGTGGATGTCGCAGCCTATGTCCTGGGCCAGCGCCCTCACCTGCGCCCGCTCGAGCGCAGTGCTGGGCAACAGCGGCGGCTCCGGGTGGGTCTCGTCCAGGTATTCGAGGATGGCCATGGACTGGCTCAGCCAGCGGCCGTCGTCCAGCACCAGGGCGGGCACGAGGTGGGAGACCTGCTGGTTGGCAAAGGGCTCGGCGAACTGCTCGTTCTTGGCCAGATGGATGGCCGCGTAGTCGTAGTCCAGGCCCTTCAGCGCCAGCCCGATGCGCACGCGCCAGGAGGCCGAGGAACGAAAGTAGTTGTAGAGCTTCATGATCTGGAATTCTGCCCCTCTATAAACTGGGCCGATGCCCTTTCCCGCCCCGCTCCGTCACTGCCCCAACTGCGGCACCGCCGTGGAGTACCGCATCCCCGCCGACGACAACCGCGAACGTGCGGTCTGCCCGGGCTGCGGCGCCATCCACTACCAGAACCCGTTGAACGTGGTGGGCACCCTGCCGGTCTGGGAAGAGGACGGGCGCGTGCTGCTGTGCCGCCGCGCCATCGAGCCGCGCCACGGCCTGTGGACGCTGCCGGCCGGCTTCATGGAGCTGAACGAGACCCTCGCCGAGGGCGCCTGGCGCGAGACGCGCGAGGAAGCCGGCGCCGACATCGAGATGGGGCCGCTCTACACCGTGCTGAACGTCGTGCGCGTCGGCCAGATCCACGTCTTCTACCGGGCGCGGCTGCGCTCCCCTGTATTCAACCCGGGGCCGGAGTCGCTGGAGGCCCGCCTTTTCGCCGAGAACGAGATCCCCTGGGACGACATCGCCTTCAAGACGACGCGGGAGACCCTGCGCTGCTTCTTCGACGACCGCCGCAAGGGTGTGGGCTACGGCCTGCACGAAATCGACATTCCTTGATCCGGTCCCGCGGCCGGCGCATCATCGACGCCATCTCCGGCGCAGGGGTGAGCCATGTCGACACGACGCGTGTGGTGCAAGACGGGGCTGGGTTGGATGGCGGGCCTGGGACTGGCAAGCCCGGCCCACGCCACGCCGCTGCGCGCCGTGGGCTCGCAGTTCGCACGCATCTTCGAAGGCGCCGAAGGCCAGGCGCCCAAGGGCCTGGCGGTGGAACTGCTGGCCATGCTGTTCGGCGACAACGTGCGCTGCGAGTGGGTGCCATGGTCGCGCGCCCAGTTGATGATCGAACAGGGCGAGGCCGACATCCTCATCGGTCCCTACCGCACGCCGGAACGCGAGGCGCGCATGCTGTTCAGCGTGCGCTCCTTCTACTCCGACGCCATGGTCTGGTACGCCCGCCGCGGCGAGGAAGGCCGCTGGACGGGCGAGGTGGCCGAGCTGGTCCAGACCCCCGTGGCGGCGGTGCGCGGCTGGGCCTATGGCAGCCGCTTCGAGCGCATGAAGACGGCCATGAACCAGCTGACCTGGGTGCAGAACGTCGAGGCCGGCCTGCAGATGCTGACCAAGCATCGCGTCGAGCTGTTCGCGGCCAATGACCGCAACTGCCAGCCGGTACTGCAGAAGCTGAACCTGAGCGACGCCGTGGCGCGCTGCTCGCCGCCGCTGGACGTGCTGCACGGTCACATGGCCTTTGCGCGCAGCGCCTCGGGCGACGACATCGCGCGGCGCTACGACCAGGCCTTCGAGCAGTGGCTGCGCACCGGCTCGGCCGCCGAGCTCTACCGCCGCTGGGGCGTGGACAGGCCGATCACGGCCGTCTAGGTGTGAAGAGTCAACACGTTCTTTCGAGATAGCGAGAGACGTGACATGGGCGGCTTGAGGTCAATGCCGTGATGCGGA
>NZ_JBYSZK010000015.1:0-175449 GCF_058787015.1 Roseateles sp. FW305-36
TCACGGCATTGACCTCAAGCCGCCCATGTCACGTCTCTCGCTATCTCGAAAGAACGTGTTGACTCTTCACAGCTAGCCGTGCTGGTGCTTGGCGTCATGCTCCTGCGCATGCTCGGCGCACATTGGCCTGCCATGGCGGAGCCGCGCATTGCTGCCGCTGTGACCGTGCCGCTGGCCCTGCTTTTCTCGAGCGCCGTGCCGCGCTTGAGGGGCGTCGCCGATGCCTTCGTCCAGCGCGTGTTCTTCAGCAATTGGCGCAACAACGAAGAGGTGCTGTGGGTCGCCGCCCGCGCTGCGGCGAAGCTTCAGGGCCAGCAGGCGCTGCTGAACCACCACCTGACAGCCATCAGCCGGTTTGCGGGTGACGCCGAGGTGATGGCCTATCGGGTAGCTACGCAGACCGGCATGCGCCTGGCATCCACGTCTCCCGGAGCTCCCGAGGCCTTGCGGCTGAGCCTAGGCGATCTGCGCAGCATCCTCGCGCACGGCCTGCCCGCCGGGCTGGCGGCCGTGGCGGGTGTGGACGGCCTGGCCGTGCCGATCCGGCACCGCGATGAACTCACCGGCTTTGTGCTGCTGAGCACGCGCCCTGGCGGTGCGCCCTACCGGCCCGACGAGGTGCGCGCCGTGACCCGCGCGAGCGAGATGCTGGAGGAAGATCTGCAGGCCGACTCCGGCCGCACCCAGGCTCAGTTGCTGGAGCAGAAGCTCGCCGCCGAGCTGGCGGCGCGCGAGGCGGCCCAGTCCGCCAACGCGGCCAAGAGCGCCTTCCTGGCGACCGTCAGCCACGAGATCCGCACGCCGATGAACGGCGTCATCGGCATGAGCGGCCTGCTGCTGAGTTCGCCGCTGACGGAGGACCAGCGCGACCATGCGCAGACCATCCGCGAGTCGGCCGAGGCGCTGCTGACCATCATCAACGACGTGCTGGACTTCTCCAAGATCGAGGCCGGCCGGCTGGAGCTGGAGAACCAGCCCTTCGACCTGCGCGAGTGCATGCGCCTGTGTCTGGACCTGGTGGGTGTGCGGGCAGCGCACAAGGGCCTGCAGCTGAGCTGCCACTTCGACGCCGAAGTGCCGGCGGCCGTCGTGGGCGACGCGGCGCACCTGCGCCAGATCCTGCTCAACCTGCTCGGCAATGCGGTCAAGTTCACCGAGCGCGGCGAGGTGGCACTCAGGGTGTCCATGCCGGCCGAGGGGCGCCTGGCCTTCGAGGTGCGTGACACCGGCATTGGCCTGAGCGCGGAGGGCAGGGCCCGGCTGTTCCAGCGCTTCAGCCAGGCGGACAGCAGCATCGCCAGCCGCTACGGCGGCACCGGCCTGGGTCTGGCCATCAGCAGGCAGCTGGCCGAACTGATGGGCGGCAGCATGGACGTGGAGAGCGCCGGGCCGGGGCAAGGCAGCCGCTTCCACTTCGACATCCAGGCGCCGGCCGCGGCGCTGGACCTGCTGCCTCAGCGCGCGTCGTCTGCCCCGACAGAACTGGACCCGCAGATGGCCGCCCGCCATCCGCTGCGCATCCTGCTGGCCGAGGACAACGGCGTGAACCAGAAGCTGGCGCTGCGGCTGCTGGAGCAGATGGGCTACCGGGCCGACCTGGCCAGCAACGGCCGCGAGGCGGTGGACAGCGTGGCGCGCCAGGCCTACGACCTGTTGCTGATGGACGTGCGCATGCCCGACATGGACGGCCTGGAAGCCACGCGCCAGATCGTGTCGCGCTGGCCGGTCGGCCAACGCCCGCGTATCGTGGCCATGACCGCCAACGCCTTGCACGGCGACCGCCCGCAATGCCTGGCCGCGGGCATGGACGAGCATCTGAGCAAGCCGCTGCGCGTGGAGGCGATGATTGCCGAGCTGATGGCGACCCCTGCGCGAACCGACGCCTGAACCATGAAGCTGCCCCGCATCGACGCCCACACCTTCGAGGCCTTGCAGGCCAACGCGGGGGCGGACTTTGTCATCACCCTCATCGATGCCTTCGCCGAAGAGGCGCCGCGCCTGCTGGCCGACTTGCGGGCGGCGCTGGCCGCAGCAGACGGCGAGCGTTTCGTGACTGCGGCGCACACGCTGAAGAGCAATGGCGTCGCCTTCGGCGCCACGCGACTGGCGGAGATGGCGCGGCGCATCGAGTGGCAAGGGCTGGAGGCGCCCGCACCCGACGTCGACGCGCTGGCCGCCGAGCTGGACGCCACCTTGACGGCGCTGCACGCCCTGGCACGGCAATGAGCGCGCCACCCACCGCGCTCGTCTTCGGCGCCGTCGAGCTGCGGCTGGCCGAGCGGCTGCTGCTGGTGGACGGCCAGCCGGTGAGCCTGGGCAGCCGCGGCTTCGACCTGCTGAGGGCCTTGGTGGCCAGGCGCGACCGCGTCGTCAGCAAGGATGAGCTGCTGGACGAGGTCTGGCCCGGTCTCGTCGTCGAGGAGAACAACCTGCAGGTGCAGATCTCCGGCCTGCGCCGCGTGCTCGGGGCCCGTGCCATCGCCACCGTGGCGGGACTGGGATACCGCTTCACGCTGCCGGCCGGGCCGGCCCAGGGCACGGCGTCGCCATCGCCGCCGCCGTTCAGCGCGCAACCGGGCGCGCGCGTGCTGGTGGCCGACGACAACAAGGTCAACCGCCTGCTGCTGTGCCGCTCCCTGGAGCTGATGGGCCACAGCGTCAGCAGCGCCGAGAACGGTCGGCAGGCGCTGGAGCTGCTGAAGCGCCAGCCCTTCGAGCTGCTGCTGCTGGACCTGGCCATGCCGGAGCTGGACGGCTTCGGCCTGCTGCAGGCCCGCGCCACGGATGCGGCGCTGCGCGAGGTGGCCGTCATCGTCACCAGTGCGCTGGGCGGCGTGGCGCCGGTGGCGCGCTGCATCGAACTGGGCGCCGACGACTTCCTGCACAAGCCGGTGGACCCCTGGCTGCTGCAGGCGCGGGTCGAGTCCAGCCTGGCGCGCAAGCAGCAGCGGGACCAGCAGGGGGCCGCGC
The DNA here is from genome assembly GCF_058787015.1 of Roseateles sp. FW305-36. Classification (NCBI taxonomy): domain Bacteria; kingdom Pseudomonadati; phylum Pseudomonadota; class Betaproteobacteria; order Burkholderiales; family Sphaerotilaceae; genus Roseateles; species Roseateles sp. FW305-36. The sequence continues at coordinate 2,971 of NZ_JBYSZK010000015.1, forward strand.
TGCGCCGCTGGATGCCGGGCGGCCCGGCCGAGGCCAGCCGGCTGGTCGAGGCCTGCGTGCTGGTGGCGCGGCTACACCGGCCCGAGCTGCGGGCCGAGTCGCCGCAGGCGCTGATGGAGCTGCTGAGCCACTGGAGCACGCTGATGTTCGACGCCGTCGAGGGCCGCGGCGGCGAGGTGGCCCAGTTCGGCGGCGACGGTCTGTTGGCGTTGTTCGCCGAGCCGTTGTCGGCGGTGCAGGCGGGGCAGGACATGGCCGAGGTGGCGGGCCTCTTCAACGCGGAACGCGGTGCAGCTGCGCAGCCGCCCATCGCCATGGGCATCGGCATCAGCCGTGGCGAGCTGGTCGTCGGCTCGGCGGCCACGGCGCGGCGCGCGGCCCATGCCTGCGTCGGCGCACCGGCCTTGCAGGCTGCACGGCTCGCCGAGGCCGCCGCGCCGGGCCTGCTGATCGACGAGACCACCCGCGCCGGCCTGCCGGTCGATCTGCGCACCGAGGCCGTGAACGACGTGGCCGGGGGCCGGGTCTTCCGCCTGCTCTAGCGTCCGCGGCTCAGAGGCGTTGCCACCTCAATTGCAGGGCTCGACGCGGAACTCGACGCGGCGGTCCAGGGCGTCCACGGCGTTGTCGGTGCCGCTGCCCACCAGGTTTTCGCGCCAGCCCATGCCGCTGGCCTTGATGCGCGAGCTCAGCGGCGGCGCCTCGCCGGTCAGGCGCTGCTGGATGAAGGCGGCGCGCTGCAGCGACAGGGCGTCGTTGGTCTGCTCCGAGCCGGTGTGGCTGGTGTGGCCGACGATGACCATGCAGACCCGGGTGCTGTTGCTTTCCTTGGCGATCTGCCGCAGCCACATCGGATAGGCGCCGCTGACCTTGGCGTCGGACCAGAACTCCGTGCTGCCCGGGTTGAACAGGAACTTCACGTCCAGCTTGTTGGAGCGCAGGCCGTAGGCCACGATCTGGCCGAAGGCCCATTCGGCTTCGGCGGTGCGGCCGAGCTTGACGTTGTTCAGGTAGATGCCGTTCAAGGTGCGCAGCTGGTCGCCGCCGGCCTGGCTGCGGGCCTCCTGGTACTTGGCCAGAGACTCCGGATAGCGCTCGGCGTTGTAGAGGGAGCCGGCTTCGTTGATGACGCTGGCCACCGCCACGCGTTCCATATAGGTGGCATTGGCCGCACCGCCAGGGGCCGTCAGGGCCGTGCTGATATAGCCTTCCACGACGCGGTCCTTCACCAGCACCGGGCTGTCCTGGTAGATGGCCAGCGGCGTGTGGTTGAGGCCGTCGTCGCGGGCCAGGGCCGAGGCCTGGGCCACCACCTGGCCGGTCTTGATCTCCACCAGGGCCAGGTTGATCTGCAGCGACTTCTTGCCTGGCACGCCGAGCAGCCGGGTCAGGGTGCCGGTCAGCAGGTACTGGACCTTGGACAGGTTCTCGGTCTTGAAGGGCAGCAGGTCGAAGCCGCCTTCCTTGCGCGCCGCCAGGCGCTCGCCGATGCGGCGCTCCAGCAATTGCGTGGTCTGGGTCTGCTGGCCGCTGGTGGCGTCGATCATCGGGTCGACGACGACGTTCTTGCGGACGATCTTGGATTCCATCTTGGCCAGGAAGGCCGGCAGCTTCTGGGTCTGGCCCACCAGGCCGTCGGTGGCGACGACGATGGCCTCGCTGAACGACAGCTCGTTGGTCGAGACCGTCGGCGCCTTGGGCGCTGTTTCCAGACAGCCGGCCAGCACGGCCAGGCAACCCAGCATGGCGGCACGCGCCAGCTGCACTGAAAAACTGATGCGATTCGTGTGGCCAGGGCGACTCATCGGCATTCCCTCTTCAGGTAGGCGGCTTCACTCGCGGTCAGGGGTTCCAGTGAGGCCTTTTGCAGAATATCACTGCACCTTGCACCTTTTGTGGCCACCGGAACAGGGGACGGTGCGCTCGCGCGGGCCTTGGTCGTTGCGGGCGCGGTGGGTGTCGGGGCCGAAACCGCGGGGGCCGGTGTCGGCGCGGGAGCGGCGGCGGGTGGCGGCGGCACCGGAGCCGTGGAGGCTGGCACGTCCGGCGCGGAGGCTGCAGTGGCTGTGGAGGCTGCCGCGGCGGGTGCTGACGCAGCCTGAACGATGGCCGGCGCCGGTGCGGCTGCGGGCGGCAACGACGAGGGCGAGGGCGCCGGCGCAGACAGCATGCGATAGCCGCCCAGGGCCAGTGCGGCCAGACCCGCTCCGCCCACCAGGCCCAGCACGAGACCGCGGCGCGGCGGGGGCGCGGCGGGCGCTTGCACGGGCGCCGGAGCAGGTGGCGGCGGCGGGGGCAACACCGGCGGAGGCGGCGCCGCGGGCGGCAGCACCGGGGCGGGGGCGGTCCGCTGGGGGCGCGTGACGGGCAATGGCGCCTGGGTCTTGGGCCGCGCCGGTTCGGTGCGGGGCGGCACGGTGCCGCCCGGCGCCACCTGGGTCGGATCGAAGTCCGGCAGCAGCACCGTCCTGTCGTCGTCGGGCATGCCGCCCAGTTCGAGCAAGTCCAGCACCTGGGTGTCGTCGGCGGTCAGCAGGGTGCGGAATTCGGCGATGGATTGCGGGCGGTCCTTGGGGTGGATGGCCAGCGCACGGTCGATGGCCGCGAGAAAGGCATTGCCGCAGCGACCCGCGGCCACGGTGGCCAGCGGTTGCAGCTGGTCGTTGAGCAGGCGCTCGACGGAGGCCACGGTGCGGCGGCCGCTGATGGCCGCGTAGAGCACGCTGGCCAGCGCGAAGATGTCGGTCCAGGGCCCTTGGGTCACGCCGGGCATGTCGCCGTATTGCTCGATGGGCGCGAAGCCCGGCTTGAGCATGGCGGTCAGCGCGTGGGTCAGGTCGCCGATGACGCGGCGGGCGGCACCGAAGTCCAGCAGCAGCGGCCCGTGGTCGGTCAGCAGGATGTTGTCGGGCGCGATGTCGCGGTGATAGCAGTGCTCGTTGTGCAGCACCTCCAGCGCATCCAGCAGCGGCATCAACCAGGCGCGCACTTCCTTCTCGGTCGGCTGGCGGCCGAGCTTGCCCAGGGCCTGCTTCAGCGTCTGTCCCTGGTAATAGGGCATGGCCATGTAGGCGGTGCCGTTCTGCTCCCAGAACTGATGCACCTTGAGCAAGGCCGGGTGGTCGAAGCGGGCCAGCAGCTTGGCCTCGTTGACGAAGCTCCTCAGCCCGATGGCAAAGGTCTCGGTGTGCTCCGCTGACTTGACCAGCACGGTCAGCGACTGGCCGGCGCGGGCCGCCATCGACGAGGGCAGGTATTCCTTGATGGCGACCTGGCGCTCCAGGGCGACGTCGGTGGCGAGATAGACGATGCCGAAGCCGCCCTCGCCCAGCACCCGGTCGATGCGGTAGTCGTGGATGCGCGTGCCGGGCGGCAGGGTGTGGCCCGGCGTCAGCGGCGGGCCCATCTTGACGGTGGGCTCGACCGGGTCTTCCGGCTTGTCGCGCCCCGATGGATCGCCATCTGCGTCGCTCATTGCTTCACGGGACGCGGCAGGGGGAGGGCGGGCATCGGCATCGGCGCTCGGCTGAGGGGGCGACAGGGGCTAAAACGATTATCAGTGCGATATTCCCGCGACTTCGTAGGGGGCGCCGCTAGTATGGGTCGCATGTCGCTCCCGCAGGACCGCCCTTGAAAGCCGTCGCGCCGCCCGGCGCCGATGCCATGCTGCTGCATCTCGTCGAGTCGCTGGAGATGGAAGGCGGACGCTGGCGGGCGCGCCAGGGCGACTGGCAGCTGGACAGCCATTTCCAGCCCGTGTTCAGCTTTCCGCACCGGCGCGCCGTCGGCTACGAGGCGTTGCTGCGGGTGTCTGACCCGGCCGGCAATGCCGTCTCGCCGATCAAGTTCTTCGAGCAGCTGCGCAGCTTCGAGCAGCAATGGGCGGCCGACCGCCTGTGCCGGCTGCTGCACGTGCACAACTTCGTGCAGCAGACCGGCAGAGGCGAGGATGGGGGTTGGCTCTTCCTCAATATTCATCCCGCGGTCTTCGTGCATGGCGCCCAGCAGATGCAGGCGCTGGAGTCGTCGGTGCGCACCATGCAGGCGCTCGGCCTGCCCATGCACCGCGTCGTGCTGGAGGTGACCGAGGACGTCATGGCCCAGGAGGCCGACTTCGAGCGCGCCGTGGCCAACGTGCGCCAGACCGGTTGCCTGCTCGCCCTGGACGATTTCGGCGCGGGTCATTCCAACTTCGACCGCATCTGGCATATCCACCCCGAGATCGTGAAGCTGGACCGCAGCCTGCTGCGCCGTGCCTGCGGCTCGCCGCGCATCGCGCGCGTGCTGGCCCAGATGGTGTCGCTGCTGCACGAGTGCGGGTCGCTGGTGCTGCTGGAAGGCGTGGAGACGCGCGACGAGGCCTTGCTGGCCCTCGACGTCGACGTCGACATGGTGCAGGGCTTCGTCTTCGGTCGGCCGGTGCCCGGCATGCTGGGGCCCCAGGGTGTGTCGGACGAGATCGAGGAGATCTGGGAGCTGCTGGACGGTCGCCATGCCGACACGCGGCGTGTGCATGCGGCCCAGATGGCGCCCTACCGCGAGGCGCTCCGGCGAGCCCAGGAAAGCCTGGCGGGTCAGGCCTTGCCCGAGGCCTGTGCGGAGCTGCTGGCGCTGCCGGGCGTGCAGGTCTGCTTCCTGCTGGACGAGCAGGGCCGCCACGTGGCCGAACCCCTGGTGCCGCCGGGCGTCAAGGACCTGTCCCAGGACCCGCGCTTCAGGCCGCTGGGCCTGGCCGGCGAGGCGCGCTGGGCGCGCCGGCCCTATTTCCGCCGTGCACTGGAGGAGCCGGGCGTCATGCAGATGACGAGGCCCTATCTGAGCCTGCACGGCGCGCAGATGTGCGTGACCCTGTCCGTGGCCTGCCGCACGCCGGACGGGCTGCGCGTGCTGTGCACGGACATCGACTGGATGGGCTAGGGAGCACGCCCGTACAACTCGCCGAAGAAGTCTCCGGGCAGCCAGCGCGGCCGCTCGGGCTGTTGGGCGACCTCCTTCACCAACTCCCACTGCAGCTGCGCAAAGCGCTGCGCGGCCGTCCAGTGGAAGGGCTGGCTCAGGTCGTCGCCGGGCTGGTGGTAGCGCTGGCGGCGGAAGTCGCGGATCAGCGCATCGCCGTCCTCGCCGGCCTGGAACGAGGCACCGCCCGGCCCGAGGATGAGGGCCGGGATGCCGCGGCGCACGAAGCTGTACTGGTCGGAGCGCGTGAAGCGGCTCTGTTCGGGCATGGGGTCGGGCGAGGTCTGCAGGCCCAGCCTGCGCGCGGCGCGCTCGACGGCCGCGCCCAGCGTCGAATGTTCTGCCCCCAGGGCGACGACGTCCTTGAAGTCGTGCAGCAGCACGGGCATGTCGATGTTGATGGCCGCCGCGATCGCCTCCGCCGGCACGGTCGGGTGGCGGGCGAAATAGGAGGAGCCGGACTGGGCTTTCTCTTCGCCCGTCAATGCGATGACGAGGACGGAGCGGTCCAGCATGCCCGGGCTCTGGGCCAGCAGCCGGGCCGTCTCCAGCAGCATGGCCACGCCCATGGCGTTGTCCATGGCGCCGGGGAAGATCACATCGCCCTTGCGGCCGAGGTGATCGAGGTGGGCGCTCAGCACGATGAACTCGTGCTTGCGTCGCCCGCCCTCGATGCAGCCGATGACGTTGTGGCTGCGCGCCTGGCCGTGCACGCTGTCGCGCACGAGGCGGGCTCTCAGGCCCAGGTCGCCGCGCGGCAGGGGCTGGCCGGCCTCGGCGTCGGCCACCAGGCGCTCGTAGTCGCTCGCGACGCGAGCCAGCAGGCGAGGCGCGGCCTGCGCACTGACCGAGGCTCCGCCCTGGATGCCGCGGACGTCGTTGCCGCCGCCGCCTTCGGGCGTCTGCCAGTCCATGTAGGCGGCATCGGCGTACTGGCGATTCAACTGGAAGGGCGCGACGCGGTCGCTGCGCGGCGTGGTCAGCGTGATGAGGCCGATGGCGCCATGGCGAGCGGCCGCCTCCTGCTTGGTGCGGCCATTGCCGAAGTGGGCGCCTTCCTCGGAGGGCAGCCGCGGCGGTCGGCCGGACAGGGCGACGACGATCTTGCCCCTGACCTCCAGCCCTGCATAGTCGTCCAGGCCGAAGGCCGGCGCCTCGATGCCGTAGCCGGCGAAGACGAGATCCCCCTGCATCTCGGCATGCGCTGAAGCCATGTCGGGGCGGGTGCTGAATTCATCGAGATAGCGCAGGCGTTCGCAGGTCTCGCCGCGGCAGAGCTCCAGCGTCGGTGCGGTGGCGGCGAGGCGCGCACTCTTCAGCGGCACGGCCTGGGCATAGCCGCCGGCGTCGCCCAAGGGCTTGAGACCCAGTTGCGCGAACTGGCTGGCCACATAGGCGGCCGCCAGGTCGAAGCCGCGGGTGCCGGCCTCGCGGCCTTCCAGCAGCGGGTCGGCCAGGAAGCGCAGATGGGCCTGCAGGCGCCGCGCGTCGGCCTGTGCTGCGGCGGCCAGTGCCGGGCCGGGCAGGGCGGCCGCCAGCGCGCTCAGCAGGGCGCGGCGCTGCATCAGCGCGCCGGCTGATGCCGGGCCAGCCAGCCGAAGAACTCGCCGTACCAGAGGCGGCTGTTGCGCGGCTTCAGCACCCAGTGGTTCTCGTCCGGGAACCACACCAGGCGCGAGGGCACGCCCAGCGACTTCAGCGTGTTGTAGTAGGCCAGGCCCTGGGCGTCGGGCACGCGGTAGTCCAGGGCGCCGTGGATGACCAGGGTGGGCGTCTTGAAGGCCTTGGCGAAGCTGTGCGGGCTTTGCGCCGCGACGCGGGCCGGGTCGTCCCAGTAGGCCGCGCCCAGTTCCTTGCGGTGCCAGTTGTAGGCGTCGTCGGCATACATGGCCTGCCAGTCGTAGCAGCCGGCATGGCAGACATAGGCCTGGTAGCGGCCGGCTTTCACATGGCCGTTCATCCAGGCCACCATATAGCCGCCATAGCTGCCGCCGGTGGCGACGATGCGCTTCCTGTCCACCCAGGACTTCTTCAGCAGCCAGTCGGTGCCGGCCTCGACGTCCTGCAGTTCGTACTCGCCCCAGTGGCCGGTGATGCTGTCCAGGAACTCGAAGCCGAAGCTGGATGAGCCGTGGTAGTTCACGCAGGCCACCACATAGCCCTGGGCGGCGAAGGCCTGGTGGTTCCAGCGCCAGTGCCAGCTGTCCCCGAAGGCCGTGTGCGGGCCACCGTGGATGACGTGCATGACGGGCCACTTCTTCTTGGCATCGAAGCCCGGCGGGTAGACCAGCCACATCTGCACGTCGTCGCCGCGTGCGCCTTGGATCGTCACTTCCTCGTGGCGACCGAAGCGGTGCGAGGCGAGGCGTTCGTCGTTCAGCGCCTCGATGTGGCGCAGGCCGTCATCGGCCAGCACCGACAGCCGCGGCGGGAACTGCACGCCGTCGTGGTTGATGACGACGAAGTCCTGGGCCAGCGTGAAGCTGCCGACATGGCCGCCCTCGAAGATGGGTTCGGCCAGGCGCTCGCCCAGCATGAACTGCCAGAGGTGGCGGCGGCCGCGGTCCTCGGCGGCGAACAGCAGGCTCTGGTCGTCGGCCGTCCAGCGCAGCGGCGCGCTGACCTCATGGTCCCAGTCCTCGCTGAAGACGGCCCACTGGCCCTGCTGGTCCAGCACGGCGAGCTGGTTGGGGCGGTTGTGGCCCAGGGCCTGGTGGCTGGCCAGTAAGGCCAGATGGCCGCCGCCATGGCTGTAGCGCGGCGCGGCGAAGTCCCAGTCGCCGTCCTGCAGCAAGATGTCGACGCGGCGCGTGCGCACATCGATCTCGGCCAGCGCGAAGCGGCCGTCGAGCTGCTTCTCGGGCGCGGGGTCGAAGGCGAAGGCGATGCGCTTGCCGTCGGGCGCGACGTCGAAGCTGTTGGCATCGGGTTCCGCACGGCTGAGTTCCCAGTCCGTCCCTTCGAACAGGTCGCGGGCCTTGCCGGTCTCGACGTCCATCACATGCAGATGCGGCACGCGGCCCATGGGCACATGGTGGTCCCAGAAGCGGTAGAGGGCCTCGTCGGTGACGTAAGCGCTTTCCTTGCGGGACTTGAAGTCGCCCAGCGCCTGGGCCTGGGCGGCGGCTTTCAGGCCGGGCCAGACCCAGGAGACGAAGGCGATGCGCCGGCCGTCCGGGAACCACTTGAAGGACTCCACGCCGGTGGGCACGTGGCCGACGCGGCGCGCCTCGCCGCCGTCCGGCGGGATGACGTAGAGCTGGGTTTCCTCATCACGCTGGCCGGCCTGTTCCCGCTTGGCCGTGAAGGCGATCAGGTCGCCGCGCGGGCTCCATTGCGGGTTGCCGTCCTTCTCGCCGGCTTCGGTCAGGCGGCGCGGCTCACCGCCCAGCGTCGAGAACAGCCACAGGCTGCTCTGCGCCCGGTTGGTCTCCATCGAGTAGCGGGTGACGCCGGCGGCGGCCTGGGCGCCATCGGGGCTGAGGCTGGGTTCGCCGATGCGATCCAAGGCCCAGAGTGCATCAATGTCGAAGGCCTTGGACTTGTGCTTCATGGTCTCTGTCGGGTCAGTTGCCAATTCAGATGGGCCTTGACCTCGGGCCATTCGCCCGCGGTCAGGCTGTACATGACGGTGTCGCGGACCGTGCCGTCACGTCGCAGCGCGTGGTGGCGGATCACGCCGTCGCGCTTCGCTCCCAGGCGTTCGATGGCGCGCTGCGAGGCATGGTTGAAGTTGTCGGTGCGCCAGCCAACGAGCCTGGCGCCCAGGGTCTCGAAGGCATGGGTCAACAGCAGCAGCTTGGCCGTCGTGTTGACGGCGCTGCGCTGCACGCGCTGGGCATACCAGGTGTAGCCGATCTCGACACGCTCCACTGCAGGAACGATGTCGTGATAGCTGGTCGAGCCCAGCACCTCGCCGCTCGCGGCATCCAGCACCGCGAAGGGCAGGCGGTGGCCAGCGGCCTGGCCGGCCAGGGCGGTCTCGACATAGCCGACGGTTTCGTCCGGCGCCGGCACGCTGGTGAAGCGGAGGTTCCACAGCTCGCCGTCGGCGGCGGCCGCCCTCAGGCCGGGCACATGCTCCAGCGTCAGCGGCACCAGCCGGATGGGGCCGGCGGCCAGGGTGGTGGGCAGGACGGGCTTCAAGTCTTGTCCTTCAACATCAGCCGCCGGGCGATGAAGCGGCCGCCACCGCAGCCGGCGACGATGAGCACCAGGCCCAGCATCTGCTGCGTGTTCCAGTCGGTGCTGGCGACGAAATCGATGCCGAACTGGCGGCCCAGCCACCAGCCGGCCAAGGCGCCGCCGACAAAGCCGACGGCATCGGCCAGGCCTTCGCGCATGGCGCGGTTGAAGTCTTGGGCCATCAGCGGTTGTTGCGCTGCATGAAGACCAGCTTCTCGAACAGGGTCAGGTCCTGCTCGTTCTTCAGCAGGGCGCCCACCAGCGGCGGGATGCTGACCTTCTCGTCCTTGGCCTGCAGGGCGTCCACGGGCACGTCTTCGGCGACCAGCAGCTTGAGCCAGTCGATCAGCTCCGAGGTGCTGGGCTTCTTCTTCAGGCCGGGCAGGTTGCGCACGTCGTAGAAGTTCTTCAGCGCCGCGGCCAGCAGGTCCTTCTTCAGCGTCGGGAAGTGCACGTCGACGATCTTCTTCATCGTCTCGGCGTCGGGGAACTTGATGTAGTGGAAGAAGCAACGGCGCAGGAAGGCGTCCGGCAGCTCCTTCTCGTTGTTGGAGGTGATGAAGACCAGGGGCCGGTGCCTGGCCTTGATCAGCTGGCGTGTCTCGTAGACATAGAACTCCATGCGGTCGATCTCGCGCAGCAGATCGTTCGGGAACTCGATGTCGGCCTTGTCGATCTCGTCGATGAGGAGCACGACCGGCTGGTCGGCCTCGAAGGCCTGCCAGAGCACGCCCTTGACGATGTAGTTCTCGATATGACGCACGCGGTCACTGCCCTCGATGCCGGCGAGCTGGCTGTCGCGCAACCGGCTGACGGCGTCGTACTCATACAGGCCCTGCTGGGCCTTGGTCGTGCTCTTGATATGCCACTGCAGCAGGGGCAGCCCCAAGGCCGCGGCGACTTCTTCGGCCAGCATGGTCTTGCCGGTGCCGGGCTCACCCTTGATCAGCAGGGGGCGCTGCAGCTTGGCGGCGGCATTGACCGCGAGCATCAGGTCGGCCGTGGCGACGTACTGGTCGGAACCTTGGAATTTCATGGGGAAAACCGGGGCAAAACCCGAACTGAAGGGGAGCCGGACCAGTATAGGAGGCCTCCTATAATCGCCGCCGCTCAAGTACACGACACCCCCGGGACCATGAAAAAACTGCTGCAGATCTCGCTCGCCCTGGCCACAGCTTTTGGCGCCTTTGCCGCCCAGGCCCAGGATGTGAAGGCCGGTGAGACCAAGATCGCGATGTGCATCGGCTGCCACGGCATCGTTGGCTACCAGGCCAGCTTTCCCGAGATCCACAAGGTGCCGATGATCGCGGGCCAGAACGCCAAGTACATCGTCTCGGCACTGACCGCCTATGCCAAGGGCGACCGCAAGCACCCGACCATGCGCGGCATCGCCGGCTCGCTGAGCGAGCAGGACATGAACGACGTGGCCGCCTTCTACGAGCAGCAGGCCAAGCTGCCCGCCGCCGCCGACAGCATTCCGGCCGCGCCGGCCAACGTGGCCGAGCTGCTGACCAAGGGCGCCTGCGTGTCCTGCCACGGCGCCAACTTCAGCAAGCCCATCGACCCCAGCTATCCCAAGCTGGCCGGCCAGCATGCCGACTACCTGACGGTGGCCCTGAAGTCCTACAAGACCGAGCACAACCCCGGCGTCGGCCGCAGCAATGGCGTCATGGCCGGCCAGGTCAAGCAGTTCAGCAATGCCGAGCTGAAGGCCATCGCCGGCTATATCAGCAGCCTGCCGACCGAACTGGCCACCGTGCCCCAGGGCAAGTTCCGCTGATCGGACCGTTTCCCGACGACAAGCCGCCCCCCGAGGGCGGCTTTTTGTTGTCCGGGCGAAAAGCGTGCAGGGATGCACAGTGGCCGGCGGGGCCGGCGGAGATACTCAGCGTTACATAGACGACCTTGTCATGCTGAAGAAGATCGCCACCACCGAGGTGAGGCTGGGCATGTACCTCCAGGCGATGGAGGGGGCCTGGCTCTCCCATCCCTTCTGGAAGACCAAGTTCGTGCTGACCGACCCGGCCGACCTGGCCGCGTTGAGGGCCAGCGGCGTGCCGGCGGTGTGGATCGACAACGACAAGGGTGAGGATGTCGAGGCGCCGCCCGCCGCAGCGCCGACGCCGACGGTCGTCATCGAGACGGTGGCGCCTGCGCCCGAGCCTGCCGCCGCGCCGGTGCCCGAGCCCCGCGTCAGCATGGAGGCCGAACTCGACCGCGCGGCCCAGGTGCTGCACAAGGCCCGCGTCGCCGTCACGGCGCTGTTCGGCGAGGCCCGCCTGGGCAAGGCCATCGACAGCGAGAACTGCCTGCCCATCGTCGACGAGGTCACATCCTCGCTGGCGCGCAACCCGTCTGCCTTCCTGAGTCTGGCCCGGCTCAAGGACAAGGACAACTACACCTATATGCACTCGGTCGCCGTCTGCGGCCTGATGGTGTCGCTCGGCCGCCAGCTGGGCCTGGACGAGGCCCAGCAGCGCGAGGCTGGCCTGGCCGGCCTGCTGCACGACGTCGGCAAGATGCAGATGCCGCTGGAGGTGCTGAACAAGCCCGGCGCGCTGACCGATGCCGAGTTCACCGTCATGCGCGGCCACCCCGAACGCGGCTGGGACCTGCTCAAGGACGGCGCCAAGGTGCCGGCTTCGGCCCTGGACGTCTGCCTGCATCACCACGAGAAGATGGACGGCACCGGCTACCCGCACAAGCTGGCCGGTGACCAGATCAGCCTGATGGCCCGCATGGGCGCCGTCTGCGACGTCTACGACGCCATCACCTCGCACCGGCCCTACAAGGCGGCCTGGGACCCGGCGGGCTCGCTGCAGCGCATGGCGCAGTGGAAGGGGCAGTTCGATCCCGCCATCTTCCAGGCCTTCGTGAAGAGCGTCGGCATCTATCCCACCGGCACCCTGGTGCGCCTGCAATCGGGCAAGCTGGCCGTCGTGGTCGAGCAGAACGCCGCCTCCCTGGTCGCGCCGCGGGTCAAGGTCTTCTATTCGACCAAGTCCAGCATGCCGATTCCGCTGCAGGTCATCGACCTGTCGGCCTCCACCGACCGCATCGCCGGCCGCGAGCCGCCCGAGAACTGGAACTTCACCCATCTCGACGAGCTCTGGAATCCCAACGCAAAGCGCTGATCCTTCCTCGCAAAACGGCTGAGAAGGGGCTTTGCCTGGCCTCCTAAACTGCTGTGTTGCATGCAGTCGGGAGAAAAGCAATGAAGCGATGGATTGGCGTGGCCCTGCTGGCGGCCGCTTGCGGCGTGTCGGCCCAGACCCTGCGCTGGGCCAGCCAGGGCGATCCGCAGACCATGGACCCGGACTCGCAGAACGAGAGCCTGACGAACATGGTCAACGGCCAGATCTACGAGCGCCTGACCAACCGCGACGCCAAGCTGGGCCTGGTGCCGGGTCTTGCCGCGGAATGGAAGCAGACCGGCCCGCTGGCCTGGCGCTTCAAGCTGCGCCCCGGCGTCAAGTTCCACGACGGCACGCCGCTGACGGCCGACGACGTCGTCTTCTCGGTGCAGCGGGCCAAGGAGCCGACCTCGCAGATCGCCGTCTGGGCCAATGCCGTCGGCGCCGCGAAGAAGGTCGACGAGCTGACGGTGGACTTCCAGCTCACGATCTTCAACCCGATCTTCCTGCAGCACATCGACCAGCTGTGGATCATGAGCCGCAAATGGTGCGAGACCCACAAGGTCACCAAGCCGCTGGACTTCAAGAACAAGGAAGAGAGCTTCACGGCCCTGAACGCCAACGGCACCGGCCCCTTCATGCTGGCCAGCCGCCAGCCCGGCATCAAGACCGTGCTCAAGCGCAACCCCAACTGGTGGAACAAGTTCCAGGGCAATCTGCAGGAAGTCGTCTACACGCCCATCGCGACCGACGCGACCCGCCTGGCGGCCCTCGTCTCGGGCGAGGTCGACTTCGTGCTCGACCCCGCGCCGCGTGACATCGCCCGCCTGCGCAACACCGCCGGCGTCAAGGTCATCGAGGGGCCGGAGAACCGCCTCGTCTTCATCGGCATGGACCAGTCGCGCGACAAGCTGCTCTACGGCAATGTCCCGGGTGACAAGAACCCTTTCAAGGACGTTCGCGTGCGCAAGGCCCTGTACGAGGCCATCGACATCGAGGCCATCCGCACCAAGCTGATGGCAGGCCTGTCCGTGCCCACCGGCGCGCTGACGCCGTCCAGTAATGCCTCCTTCGACGACCCGGCCCTGCAGACCCGCCTGCCGCACGACCTCGCCGGCGCGAAGAAGCTGATGGCCGAGGCGGGCTATGCCGATGGCTTCGAGGTGACGCTGGACTGCCCCAACAACCGCTACATCAACGACGAGGAGATCTGCACGGCGCTGGCGTCCATGTGGGCCCAGCTGAAGGTCAAGGTCAAGGTCAACGCCATGCCGCGCGTGCTGTACTTCCCCAAGCTCGAGAAGTACGACACCAGCCTCTACATGTACGGCTGGGGCGGTTCGGTGACGGACGCCGAGAGCATCCTGACGCCGCTTTACCGCACGCGCGGCGACAAGGGCGTGGGCAACTACAACTTCGGCGGTTTCCGCAACGACAAGGCCGACGCGCTGGCGGCCCAGTCCAGCGTCGAGCCGGATGCCAAGAAGCGCGAGCAGCTGATCCGCGGCGCACTCACCGAGCTGCGCGAGCAGGTCAACGTCATTCCCCTGCACCGCCAGGTCGTGCCCTGGGGCGCGCGTGCAAACGTCACGGCCGTCCATCGCTCCGACAACTGGCTGGAACTCGCCTGGGTGCAAATCAGCCGCTGAACTTGGCCCACCCCTACCGGCTGACGCCGTGCCAAGGCCAGAGGCCTTGTCCTTCGGTAGGCACAAAGAGTCCTCAGGACTCTTTGTGTCCGGTCTCAGCCCGCTCAAGGGGCGCTCCGCGCAGCCCGGCAAAGCCGGCTCTGCGGGAGCCGCTGGGTAAAGCCCTAAGTTCGCCCCGTTATCAGGCGAATGCGAGAGGGGCATTTGGGCACACTGGCTTTAGCCAGATTTCCGCCCGCGCCATGCTGTACCGCCTCGCCGCTCTCCTGCTGACCCTGACCCTCACCGCCTGTGGCGGCGGAGGTGGCGGGGGCGGCGGCACGCCGCCGCTGGAGACGCCGCCCACGCTGCGCGGCGTGGCTGCCACCGGCGCGCCCCTGGTCAGCGCCCAGATCAGCGTCGTCGACGGCCAGGGCAAGGCCGTGGGCACGGCCACCACCCATGCCGCCGACGGCAGCTACAGCCTGACGCTGAACACCACCAGCCCGGCCGCGCCCCTCTTCATCCAGGCGCGCGGCATGGACGCCGGCGGCACCATGCAGGTCCTGCACTCCACGGTGCCCGCCATCAGCGCCGCCATGGTCGGCCACGTGACGCCGCTGACCAATGCCATCGTCGCCCTGTCGCTGGGCACCGAGCCCGCTCCCGTGTTCGCGTCGGCCTCGACCAGCGCCGGCCAGCTGGCGCAGATGGGCACGGCCAGCGCTGCCGCCGCCACCTTCCTGAAGACCCTGATCAAGACCCAGATCAGCGACCTGAAGATCACCGACGCCACGGCCTTCGACCCGCTGGCCGATGCCAGCTTCGCCGCCAACAAGGGCGCCCACGACCTGCTCATCGAGAGCGTGCGCATCGACCTGGCCCGCTCCAAGCTCAATGTGCCCGTCCTGCAGATCGGCAACAAATTCATCGCCGCGCCGACGGCCGAGGTCGTCGTCGAGCTGCCCACGGCCCAGACCGAACTGCTGAAGGCCAGCGGCACGCCGGCCAATGCCATCACGTCCACGCTGAAGGCCTCGACCAGCGCGACGACCCTGCTCGGCACCCTGTCTGGCCTGGACGACCTGGGCGCCGCGCTGAACCAGCTCATCGCCCAGGGGCGCGACGTCAGCACCATCCTGACCAACCCCCTGGTCAGCAGCTACGACAAGCACAACGGCCGCGGCAAGGCCGACCTCGCCGGCATCCTGTCCACCTACACGACGGCCAACCGCCAGTTCGGCCGCTTCCAGCTGCTGGGCTGCGCCGACGACGCGCCGACCGCCGGCAACTGCGCCAAGGTGCTGGTGGGCGCCATCATCAGCGACTCCAGCGGCGCCACGGTCGATCTCTTCGCCGACGCGGTCAGCTACAACAAGTCAGCCACGACGACCAACAAGTGGAACCTGATCGGCAACGGCAAGAAGCTGTCCTTCGGCGTCTATGCGCTGGGCTACCGGGCGCTGAGTGCCGACGGCACGGCCAGCAGCGTGGTCGTGCCCAACCCGGGCATCGGCCTGCAGGTCGAGATCCAGTCGCAATCGGCCGACCCCGTGCCGGGCATACCGCCGACGCAGCTGCTCAGTTCGGCGACCGTGCAGATGCCGGGCGGCTACAGCATTCCCTTCGGCTATTGCGACCGCCTGATGCTCTGCGTGTCGACGACGACGGGCGCCACCAACCTGATCCCGACCGGCGGTGTCGGCGACGTCGCCATCCAGCGCGCGGCCGTCGGCTGGATCGGCAGCGTGGACAGCGTGCGCGGCGCCAAGTTCATCGCCAGCTACACCACCGGTGGCGTGGCCGAGACGCGCAATGCCTGGCTGCGTGCCGATGTGCTGGGCGACCCGGCCACGACCCGCTTCCCCACCGTCGACAGCGTGTCGGCCGCCAGCCCGGTGTCGGCGACCTCGCTGCAGAGCGGCGCGCTGGTCATCAACTGGGCCACCTGGGCCGCGGCCAACCCCGATCTGCGCATCATCGAGATCAAGCGTGTCTTCACGCCCAGCGCCGGCGGCACTCCCACGGTGCTCGATACCGCGGCACCGCTGCCGCCCAAGACGACGGTCACCCTGAGCAACTTCTACACGCCCATTGGCAGCGTCACCTCGGAGCTGTGGCTGCAGGCCATGGATTCGCAGGGCCGGCGTTTCCACACGCGCTATACCGGCAAGCCATGACGCTCGTTTTCATGGGCTTTGCCGTGAAATCTGACAAGGGCCGCCGCCAGGGGCAGGGCTAAGCTTCCGGCACCGTTGCCCCTCGCCGTCGCACGACGGCGACATCCTCGTGAAAAGCCGCCTTTTTGCGCTGGCGTGGCTGTCCACGCTGGCCCTGACTCCTGCGGCTCGCGCCGCCGCCGACGCCGATGCTTCGGACGACCAGGCCCTGGAAGCGCTTCTGAAGCGGGAGGTGCAGGGCCCTTCCCGCTATGCCCAGAGCCTGATGGACGCACCGGCGTCGGTCAGCGTGCTGGAGCGCGCCGTCTCGGACGCCCTGGGCCACCAGACCGTGGGCGACCAGCTCGCCCGCCTGCCGGGCGTCTACCTGAGCAACTCGCGCACTTACAGCGCCCTCGGGCTGCGCGGCTTCAACCGCCCCGGCGACTACAACGCCCGGCTGCTGATGGCCGTCGATGGACAGCGCGTCAACGACGCCATCTATGACCAGGGCCTGCCGCAGCTGGAGTTCCCCGTCATGGCGGAATGGGTCAAGCGCGTCGAACTGGTCCACGGCCCCGGCTCGTCCGTCTACGGCAGCAATGCGCTGCTGGGCGTCGTCAACGTCGTCACGCTGGACGGTGCCGACACGCCGGGGCTGACGACCCAGGCCAGCCTGGGCAGCCATGGCTTTCGCCGCGCCGAGATGCACTACGGCGCCAGCGACGCCGGCCGCGACCTCTTCGTCGGCCTCAATCTGCAGCGCACGGCGGGCGAGGATCTCTTCCTGCCCGAACTCGGCACGCCCGACGGCTGGGTGCGCGGCCTGGATGGCGAGCGGCAGGTGTCGCTGCTGGCCAAATACCGCAGCGGCCCGTGGCGCCTGGCCCTCAACGCCGTGCGCCGCGACAAGGACGCCGCCACGGCACCCTATGGCACCGAGGCCGGCGCGCCCGGTACCCGCTACGTCGACAGCCTGGTGCTCGGAGAACTCAGCTACGACGAGGGCTGGCAGGGCGACGTGCGCCGTTCCGTCCGGCTCAGCCTGGCCGGCTATGAATTCCGCGGCAGCTACGTCTTCAGTTCGACGCCCGAATTCATCAACAAGGACGATGCCCGTGCGCAGTGGACGACGCTGGAAGGGCGGGTCCTCTGGCGCGGCCTGCTCAACCACCAACTGATGCTGGGCGCCGAGCTGCGCACCTCGCCGCAGGGATTGCAGCGCAACTACGACGTCGCGCCTCATGCGGTGCATCTGGATTCCAACGTCACCCAGGATGCCGCAGGCCTGTATGCCCAGGACCAATGGCGGCTGTCCTCGGCCGTGCAGCTGACCACCGGCCTGCGCCTGGACCATGTGCGCGGCTTTGCGCCGGCCCTGTCGCCACGCGCCGTGCTGGCCCTGCGCCCCGACGAGCGCGAATCCCTCAAGCTGATGTGGGCGCAGTCCTTCCGCACGCCCAATCTCTATGAACGCTTCTATGACGACGGTGGCGTGTCGCAGATCGCGCCGGACCACCTCAGGCCCGAGCGCCTGAACTCCGTCGAGGCCGCCTGGGAGCACGTGCTGCGAGGGGGGCACGCGCTGAGCGCCAACGCCTATTACACCCGCATGAACCGGCTCATCGAGCAGCAGCCGCTGAGCAGCGAGCCCGACTCAGCGGTCCAGTACCGCAATGTCGGCAACGTCAGGCTCAAAGGGGTGGATCTGGGCGTCGAGAGACGGGCGGGAGACGGCTGGCTGTGGCGAATGAGCGCCTCCTGGATGGACGGCCGCGACGTGGCCGGCCAGCGCCTGAGCAACTCGCCGTCCTGGATGTTCAAGGGCGACGTCGTCACGCCGCTGTGGCAGCGCTGGCAGCTGGGACTGGAGTGGAACCTCGTGGGGCCGCGCATGGGACGGGTCGAGGTGCCCGCCACGGCCCTCGTGAATGCCCATCTGCGTTTCAGCATCGACTCCCACCAGAGCCTGGCCCTGCATGTAAACAACGCGCTGGACCACCGCAATCTGGATCCGTCGACGCCCGAGACCTCGCTGAGCGCCATCCCCCAGCCCGGCCGGGCCTGGCGCCTGGACTGGCGCTTCACGCTCTGAGGCCATGCGTCGCAGCCGGACATCGTCGTGGGGAGGCTGGCGCTGGGGCGCCGGCTTCGCCCTGCTGCTCGGCCTGCTGGCGTCCCGGCCCGCCACGGCCCAGAGCGCCAGTCCGGAAGCGCTGAAGGCCGAGGTCGTCTACCGCCTGCTGATGTTCGTCACCTGGCCCGCCGAGCGCGAACCTGCCGGTCGCCCCCTGCAGCTTTGCACCTTCGGCGAGGGGCGGATGGACAGCGCGCTGCAAGGCCTGGCGGGTCGACCCATCCGGCATTTCAGCATCGACGTGCGCCACCAGCCGCGCGCCGACCAGCTGGCCGGCTGCCACCTGCTCTACCTGCCCGCGTCCCAGCCGACCCTGCGCCCGGTCCTGGCGGAGCTGCCGGTGCTGGTCGTGTCCGATGGGGCGGCGATGCTGGAGCAGGGGGCCATGATCAACCTGCAGATCGAGGACGGTCGTATCGTCTTCGACGTGGACCTTGACGCCGCACGTCGAGTCGGCCTGGCCATCAGCACCAAGCTGCTGCGCCTGGCCCGCTACGTGCGCCACCAGACGACAACGCCGTGAAACCGCAATTTGCCGAAGCCTTCGAGCGCCTGCGTGAACTCGTCGTCGCGCTGGCCGCGCTGCTGTTCTTCGCCTTGCTGCTCAGCGTGCTGCAGTACTGGCGGCTGCACGACCGGCAACTCGAGGACCTGCGCATCCAGGCCGACATCGTCGCGCAGACGGTCTCGGCGGCCTTGGTCTTCGACAGCCGCAGCGATGCTGGCGAAAGCCTCGCGGCCTTGCAGCAGAGCCCGTCCATCCTTCACGCCCGCCTGGTGAAGAGCGATGGTGCCGTGTTCACGCAGTTTTCGCGCACGGTGGCCGATTCGTCCTGGCTGTACGCGGCGGTCGGCACCGCGACCGTGCAGGTGCCCGTCATCGCGGACGGAAGGCGCGTGGGCATGCTGGCCGTCGAGGCCAGCCGCATGCCGGTGTGGGGCGACCTGAGCCAGTTCCTCGCGGCCACCGTCGCCACCCTTTTCGCCACCGCGGGCCTGGCATGGTGGCTGTCCAAGCGGCTGCGCGTGCAGATCAAGGAGGTGGAGCGCCGCACCCGCTACCTGGCCCGCTTCGATGCCCTGACCGACCTGCCCAACCGCGACCACATGCGCGCCCTGCTCGAGCGTGTGCTGCAACAGCAGGGCCGCGCGACGCTGCTGATCCTGGACCTGGACGATTTCAAGCAGATCAACGACCAGCACCGCCACGCGGCAGGCGACGCCGTGCTGCAGGCCGTCGGCCAGCGACTCAGGCTGCTGAGCCGGCCCGGCGACCAGATCGCCCGGCTGTCGGCCGACGAGTTCGCGATGCTGCTGGTGCCCGCGATGGACGACGAGGCATTAAGGGTCCATGTGGCACATCTGCAGGCGGAGCTGACCCAGCCCGTGCTGCACGACGGCCATTGGTTGCATCTGCATCTTTCCAGCGGCGGCGTCAGCTTGCCCGAGCACGCCCAGGATGCCAGCGAGGCCCTGCGCAGCGCCGATGCCGCGCTGCGCCACGCCAAGCAGACCGGCAAGGACAGCTTCCAGCTGTTCACGCCGCAGATCGGCGAGGCGCTGCGCCAGCGGTTGGCGCTGGAGCACGACATGCGGCTGGGCATGGATCAGGATCAGTTCTGCCTGTTCTACCAACCGCAATACGACGCCCAGCGCCGCATCCAGGGCTTCGAGGCGCTGGCGCGCTGGCACCACCCGCAGCGCGGCTGGGTCTCGCCTGCGGAGTTCATCCCGGTGGCCGAGAACTCGGGGCTGATCGTCGAGCTCAGCCTGGTGTTGCTGTGCGTGCTGCGTCGTGACCTCGGCGGCCTTCGCGCCCGGGGTCTCATCTGTCCGCCCGTGGCCGTCAACCTGTCCTGGGAGCAATGCCGCAAGCCCCAGCACCGCGAGCGCTTCCTGCAGCAGCTCAAGACGCTGCGCCTCGGGCCCGACGAGGTCGAGTTCGAGCTCACGGAAAGTGCCGGCTTCGAGGACATCGACAAGCCGGACTCCTTCGTCTTCACCTTGCAGGGCCTGGGCTATGCCCTGGCCATCGACGACTTCGGCACCGGCTACAGCTCGCTGGCCTATCTGCGCCGCATCCGCTGCCGCAAGCTCAAGATCGACCGCCTGTTCGTCCACGGCCTGTCGGTCAGCGCCGACTCCCGCACCCTGGTCGAATCCATGGTGCGTGTCGCGCATGCGATGCGCATGGTGGTGGTGGCCGAGGGCGTGGAACTCCCCGCCGACGAAGCCGCGTTGATCGCCATGGGCTGCGACCTGATGCAGGGCTTCGGTTTCTGCAAGCCGGTGCCGCCGGAGCAGATGGCGCAACTGCTGGGCTGAAGACGGGGCGCGGCAAGGGCAGCCGCACGTGGAGCGGCTGGGATTGGGCGTCTGCAGGCACGGCCATGCCTGCCGAAGCTCGCGTGGCCTCGGCAGGACCTATCGCGCCGGCGACGTCGAAATGCACGCCTTTGCGCGACGTCGACCTCGACACCGGGCGGGGCGAGTTCATCGTGCTGCTTGGCGCGTCGGGCAGTTGCGGCGGGCTCGCTTGCGGCCTGGCCGACGTCAAGGCCGGCCCCGGATGCCCGGTCTGCCCGAGTCGCGGCATGGTTGATCGGCGTCAATGCGCGCGCGATGAGGCTTCCTAGAGTTGGATGGCCCCCCAACCCAGAAAGGAACTGCCATGAGCGCATTGACTGCCTATGAACGCATGGACGATCTGCTGTCCGGCGCCTTTCCCGGCTTCTTCCGCGGCCCGCTCGCCCGCGACTGGCCGCAGGCCAGGACGCCCGTTGAGATGAAGCTGGACGTCAGCGAGACCGACCAGGCCTATGTCGTCAAAGCCCAGATCCCCGGAGCGAAGAAGGAGGACGTGAAGGTGAAGATCGACGGCAACTTCGTCTCCATCAGCGCGGAAGTGAAGGAGGAAAAGGAAGCCAGGGACGCCAAGGCGCGCATCCTGACGCGCGAGCTGTACTACGGCAGCCTGTCGCGCGGCTTCGCGCTGGAGCACGAAATCGACGAGAAGGAGGCGCAAGCCAGCTTCGAGCAGGGCGTGCTGTCGCTGACGCTGCCCAAGCGCGCGGAGGCCAAGGGCACCACGCTGAGGATCAGCTGAGCGGCCTGAAGCCGGGTGGACCCGCCGCAACTGGCCGGGCCCGCCCGCGTGGCGCCGCGCCCTAGGCCTGCGTCGCGTCGTGACGCATGGCGTCGGCCCAGACGTGGAGCCAGCCCGACCAGGCCTTTTGCCAGGCTGCCGGCCCGAGCGGCGCGACACCCTGCGCGGCATCGACCAGCGATTGGGCAGAGGGTGGCGGTGCGGTGGGATCGAGCCAGAACTGCATCAGGGCGGCCGTCTGCCGCTCCATCTCGCGCCACCACGCGGTCTGCGCGTCGAGCGAGCCGATCAACCAGCGGCTGTAGAGCAGCGAGCCATCGGCCCATGGTGCGATGGACGGGTGTGCTGGGCGCGAACCTGAGGGAATGGCCATGACGGTCCTCCAAGGGGGTTGAGGGACTCTAGGTCACCGGGCGCGACTTGCGTTGCGCGACATCAACCTGTTGCCACGGCGCACAGGCTGCCCGGCACGCCGGACGCGCAGTTCGTTTGCGCTGTGTCAAGGCGCATCCCTGCGCACTGCCTACGCTCAAGGCATGAGCAAGATCCTCGTCGTCACCTATTCCTTCACCGGCACGGGAACCCGGCTGGCGGAACTGCTCTGCCGGGCGCGCAACTGGGAATCGGCCGCGGTCGTCGAGCGGCGGCCACGCAAGGTGGCGGTGACGCTGCGCTGCGCGGTCGATTCCTTCTTCAGGCGCAAGCCGCCGATCATCTACAACGGCCCTGATCCGTCCGGCTTCGATCTGGTCGTGCTCGTCGCTCCGATCTGGCTGCGCCGGCTGGCGAGTCCGATGCGCAGCTTCGTCGCGACCTTCGGCCCGGGCTTGCGCCGCGTCGCGGTGATTTCCGTGATGGGGGGCCAGGGGGGCCAGAACGCTGGTGCGGAAGTCGGCGATCTGCTGAACCAGGCGCCCATCATGAGCACCACCTTCACCCAGCGCGATGTGGACGACGGCAGCTATGCGCCTCGACTGCTGGCGTTCGCTGGCGCGCTGGACGCGGCCGTCGAACTCAAGGGTGAGTTGCGGCCCTTCGTGTTGTCGCCCGAAACGGCGGGATGAGCCGTCATGCGTGTCGCGCTGTGGCTGTCGCTGTTGTCTGCAGCTGCCGGGCTGGCGTGGCTGATGTTCCGGCTCGTCATCATGCTGCTCACACGCGACTGAGACGTTCGCGATCCTGGCTGAGGACGCCTGCCGCACGCCAACAAGACCGCAGCTGACGGGCGACGAAGTCAAGACTTGCAGCCGTTGCTGGGCTGCCTCAAGTCGCGCCGGGCCGGAGCCACTTGAAGAAAGTGGCGGAAGCGGTGAGATTCGAACTCACGGAAGGCTCACACCTTCGACGGTTTTCAAGACCGTTGGATTAAACCACTCTCCCACGCTTCCTCAGGGGGAGCGGCATTCTACGGTGAGCCGCTCACGCGCCCGGCTTCTGCGCCTGCTCGCATGGCACCTGGATGATCTCGCGCGCCGCGCCGTCCACGCGTGCGGCCGTCAGCTGCCCGCCCCAGACACAGCCGGTGTCCAGTCCCAGCAGCCTCGGGCGGTCCAGCAGGCCCAGCGTCGACCAGTGGCCGAAGGCCATGGGCGTGTCGGCGGTCTTGCGGCCGGGCACGTCGAACCAGGGCATGAAGCCGTCGGGTGCGGCGCCGGCGCCGTCCTTGGTCTTGAAGTCCATTTCGCCGTTGGCCGTGCAAAAGCGCAGCCGCGTCAGCGCATTGACCGTGAAGCGCAGCCGCGCGGTGCCTTCGAGGTCGGGATCCCAGCGCGCCGGCTCGTTGCCGTACATGGCCTGCAGGAAGTCGGGCAGGGCGGGGCCGCGCAGCACGGCTTCGACGTCGGCGGCCAGGGCCAGCGTGTCGTCGCGGCTCCATTGCGGCACGACGCCGGCATGCACCATCAGCCAGCCGGCCTCGTAGACGGCCATGCGCTGGTGGCGCAGCCAGTCCATCAGCGCCTCGCGGTCGGGCGCGGCCAGGATGTCGTCCAGCGTGTCGCCCCGGTGCGGGCGGCGCACGCCGTGGTGGGCCGCCAGCAGATGCAGGTCGTGGTTGCCGAGCAGGCAGGTGGCGGTGGCGCCCAGGCCGACCAGGCGGCGCAGCGTCGTCAGCGACGACGGGCCGCGGTTGACGAGGTCGCCCAGCAGCCAGAGACGGTCGCGCGACGGGGAGAAGTCCAGACGTTGCAGCAACTGCTCCAGTGCATCGCAGCAGCCTTGCAGGTCGCCGATCAGGTAGTTCATGCCCGTGATTGTCCCGGCCCCAAAGCGAGGGATCGCACGCTGGGTTTGGTCATGGCCTTCTGATAGTCTCCCGGGCTTCGTTTTTGACCGCGCGCCACCAAGGGTTTTCCCGTGTCCGGCGCCTTCGATGGATACCGCTCTCGTTCTCTTTCTGATCCTGATCAACGGCTTGTTCGCCATGTCGGAGATGGCCTTGACCGCCAGTCGCAAGGCCCGGTTGCAGGTGATGGTGGAGAGCGGCGAGGGCGGTGCGCAGGCCGCGATGGACCTGCACGACAACCCCACCAGATTCCTGTCGACGGTGCAGATCGGCATCACCGGCATCGGCGTGCTGAACGGCATCGTCGGCGACGCCGCCTTCTCCGGCCCGCTGTCGCGCTGGCTGACCGAGACCTTCCACCTGAACCCGCATGCGACCGACATCGCCGCCACGGCCCTGGTCGTCGTCATCATCACGCTGCTGACCATCGTCTTCGGCGAGCTGGTGCCCAAGCGCATCGGCCAGATCTACCCCGAGACGGTGGCCCGCCTGGTCGCGCCGTCGATGAACTTCATCTCCGTCGCCGCGCGGCCGCTGGTGAAGTCCTTGAGCTTCATGACCGAGGCGACGCTGGGCCTGCTGGGCCTGCGCAACAAGGGCCAGCGGGGCGTGACGGAAGAGGAGATCGCAGCCAGCCTGGAAGAGGGCCTGGACGCCGGCGTCATCGAGGAGCACGAGCACCAGATGGTGCGCAATGTGTTCCGCCTGGACGAGCGCCAGATCGGCTCGATGATGATCCCGCGCGCCGAGATCGCCTGGCTGGATGCCGAGGCCACGCCGGCCGAAGTGCTGGCCGTGCTGCGCGAGCATGGCTTCAGCCGCTACCCGGTCTGCCGCGGCGGCCTGGGCGACGTGCTGGGCGTGGCCAATGCGCCGACGCTGCTGGCCCGCATGCTGGAAGGCCAGCCGCTGGACCTGGCGGCGGGCCTGGAGGCGCCGCTGTTCGTGCCCGAGACGCTGTCGGGCATGGAGCTGCTGGAACATTTCCGCGTCTCGGACGCGCCGCTGGTCTTCGTCGTCGATGAGTACGGCGAGGTGCAGGGCGTGATCGCCGTGCGCGACGTGCTGGAAGCCATTGCCGGGGAATTCAATGCCCCCAGCGATGGCGACGCCTGGGCGGTGCAGCGTGAGGACGGGAGTTGGCTGATCGACGGCCTGATCCCCGTGCCCGAGCTGAAGGACCGCCTGGCGCTGAAGGAACTGCCCGAAGAGGACCGTGGGCGCTACAACACCCTGGCCGGCATGATCATGCTGCTGCTGGGGCGCTTGCCGCGCACGACCGATGTCGTGGAGTGGGACGCGTGGAGATTCGAGGTCGTGGACCTCGATGGAAAGCGTGTGGACAAAGTGCTGGTCAGTCGTCTGGCCGATGAAACTGGAGAGAGAGAAACATGAGCAACCCCCCGATGTACGGCGAACTGCTGCCGCTGGATCGTGATGTCCACAAGAATCTGAAGCTGGACACCAACCAGTCGGTCGTGTCCCGCGTGGCCGACCAGAACTCGGTCTTCCTGGCTGCCGTCGAATTTGGCGACGCCTGCAAGGAATACCCGATCGTCTTCGTGCGCGCCGGCCAGCCCAGCCCCGATGGCAAGCAGGCCGTTGCGCCGCTGGCCGTGCTGGGCCTGAAGTCCGGCTCCAACCTGTTCGTCGAGGGCGACAAGTGGACGGGCAACTACGTGCCCGCCTATGTGCGCCGCTACCCCTTCGTGATGGCCCGCCTGGACGAGAGCTCCAACAACATGGCGGTCTGCTACGACACCCAGTGGGCGGCTTTCAACGAGACCACCGGCGAAGCCCTGTTCAAGGATGGCCAGCCGACCGAGTTCCTGATGAATGCCAAGGCCTTCCTGGAGAACTTCGAGCAGGAAACCGAGCGCACCCGCCTGATCTGCAACCTGCTGGTCGAGCTGGACCTGCTGCAGGACATGCGCTTCGAGGCCACGCTGACCAACGACGAGAAGCTCGACGTCGAGGGCTTCATGGCCCTGGACGAGAAGAAGTACGCCGAACTGCCCGACGACAAGGTGCTGCAACTGCATCGCAACGGCCTCATCGCCATGATCGAGATGCACCGCCTGTCGCTGACCAACATGAACCGCCTGGTGGGCAAGTACGCGTCCTGATCGCGGTTTTTCCACCCCGAGGCCACGCATTGCGTGGCCTTCTTATTGGGCGCTCCGCTGGAAATGGGCCCCCAACACACGTCAAACCTGACCTTGTCGCATGTCCCGGCGACGGGGTAAACCCGAAAAATCCACTCATTTAGATGTATCGGTCTGTGAGCTTCGATGAAATCGGGCAATTCAATCCCTAGACTCGCCCGCTCGGCGCGTTGGGCGTCAAGGATGCTGTTGATGATCCCTACCTTCGAAGAAAGCCGCCGCACGCCGCTGAACCCCAACGGCGGCCCGCCGCTGGAGCTGGACAGCGATTTCGGTTCGCTGGACGGGGACGCCTACGACCTGGTCGAGCGGCGCTACGGGGATCGCGGCCTGTCGATGTCCAAGGAGCGCTACAGCAGCCGCAACGAGGACGGCGACATCGTCTGCACCGCCCGCAATGGCGAGCAGATCGTCGGCACCCTGTCGGTGCGCTTCGACGGCGTGGGTGGCCTGCATGCCGACACCCTGTTCGGGCCGGAGCTGGCCGAGTGGCGCTCCGCCGGCGTCAAGCTCTGCGAGTTCGGCAGCCTGGCCGTCGACCGCCATTCCCACAACGCCAAGCGCGTGCTGGCCCAGGTCTTTCATCTCGGCTATCTGCATGCCCATCGCCGCGCCCGCTGCGAGCGCCTCATCATCGAGGTCAACCCGCGGCACGTGGCCTTCTACCGCCGCTACCTGGGCCTGCTGCCCTACACGACGGCCCGGCACAACCCGCGCGTGAACGCGCCGGCCGTGCTGATGAGCATCGATTTCGCGACGGTGCGCGAGCAGATCACGCTGTGGGGCGGCCGGCCCGAGCTGCTGACCCAGGCCCGCTGCCTCTACCCGTTGGCCTGGGACGAGGCCACCGAGGCCGCCATGCTCGCCAAACTGCCCTGAGCGGTCAGCAGGGTCCGGCCCGGCGCCATGCCGGCCATGTATTCCGCGGCCAGCGGCGCGGTGGCGAATTCCTCGCGCAGGCGCTGCAGCAGATCTTCCCGGTCCGGCGGCGGCGCACCGCAGGAGCAGCGTGCCGCGATGGCACGATCCAGCGCACCTTCCAGGCCGTTGCACTGCACCGAGAACGAGGTGTGGTGAGGCTGGCCATGGCGGTCGGTCCAGGTTGCGACCACGCGCAGCACCGGCCCGGTCGTGCGCGTCACCCATTCAAAGCGGATACCCGCCGTGCGGGTGCGGCTGCGCCGCATCAGGCGGCCCGTGCTGCTGCCGCCGGGGCGGCGCGCGTGATCCAGGCGCAGGTTGCCCAGGAGGCGTCCGGCAGCGGCCATGTCGGGAGCGCCGGCCATGGAGGAGGTGCCCATGGTGTCAATCGTCATTGCAAGACTCCGAGTTGCTGAATAAACCCGCCAACCCCCGGCAAACGGCGCGCCTGCCTCACAGCAGCGGCTCCATCAGGCGGGCAAAACCCTGCAGCAGGCGCTGGCCGAGGCCGCGTTGGGCCCACTGGGCGGGATCGATGCGCTGCGACACGGTGAGGTCGCGCGCGAACAGGGATTGCATCTGCTGGCCGAAGTCGTCGCCCAGCACGATGACGTCCATCTCGTGGTTGCCGACGATGCTGCGCCAGTCCAGGTTGCTGGAGCCGACGCTGGAATAGACGCCGTCCACGACCGCCGTCTTGGCGTGCATGACGACCCCGCCCATCTCGTAGACCTGCACGCCGGCCTCCAGCAGCTGGGCATAGCGCGAGCGCGCCGCGTGCAGCACCAGGGACACGTCGCTGCGGCCCGGCAGCACCAGGCTCACGGCGACGCCGCGCCGGGCCGCATCGCACAGGGCCTGGATGAGTTCGGAGCCGGGTGCGAAATAGGCCATGGTCAGCTGCACGCTGCGCTGGGCGGCGTCGATGGCGTGCAGCAGATGCGTGTAGCTGGGGTTGATGCCCTGGTCGGGGTTGCCGGCCACCAGCTTGATCACGCGCTGGCCGGGTGCGGCCGAGCGCGGCGGCGGCTCGGCCGCCAGCTGGCCCTGGCAACCCTGCTGCGCCCAGGAATCGCGGAACACCGCCGCCAGGGCCGACACGACGGGGCCGCGCAGCTCGATCTGGGTGTCGCGCCAGCCGCGCTTGTCGGCGTCCTCGGGCGGGCGCTGGCGGCGCGCACTGCCGAAGGAGCCCTCGGCGTAGACATTGCTGAGGTTGATGCCGCCGGTGAAGGCCACATCGCTGTCGGCGGCCAGCATCTTGCGGTGGTTGCGTTCCAGCACGCCCCAGTGGCCGGGCCTTTCCAGCGGGTTCAGCGGATTGAAGGCGCAGACCGCGACGCCGCCCTGGCGCAGACGCGCGAAGAAGGCGCCGTCGGTGCTTGCCGAGCCCAGGCTGTCGTACATCAGCGCGACGCTGACGCCCTCGGCGGCCTTGCGCAGCAGCAGCTCGCCCACCTCGGCCGCGACGCCCTCGTCCTCGACGATGTAGAACTCCACCAGGATGCGGTGGCGGGCGGCAGCAATGGCGGCCTTCATCGCCGTGAACGTGGCCGGCCCGTCGACCAGCAGCCGGGCGGTGTTGCCGCGCAGCAGCTGGGTGTCGCCCTTGGCGGCGAGCACGCCGAGATGGCGCTCGAACAGGGCGGCGTTGCCCTCGTCGCGCACGCGGGCCAGGTCACGCGCCTCGACGGCCTCGGGCACCGGGCCGTTGCTGCCCTGCAGCGTGACCCGCTGTGCCACCAGGCTGGGCGGCACCGGCTGGAGCTGCCGGTTCTGTTCCGGCAGCGTGCCGCAGGCCACCGTGCCGGCCGCGGCCAGCATCGTCGCGAGGGCGCGCACCCACCCGCCGCAGCGCGAACTGCGAGATGGCGTCATGAAGCCCTGGTCGATGCATCCATGCCGGTGCCAGGGCAAACGGTGTGCCTGGCCGGCGCGCTGGCCGCGGCGCGGGCAGACCCGGTAGAACTTGCCGCAATGCTGGCGACGCGTCGCGGCCCGCTCCTACAAGCGCCGACCCGGCAAACTGCATAACGTGGTGTTTGGGGGACGGAGCAGCCGGCATGCCTGCCGCGACGGACGGCGCCGCGGCCGGGCCGAAATCTTTACCGGGTGAAGCGAATCTGCCGACAATGAATCCCCGCAAAAGCTCGCTGTCCACGTAACAAAGCTGGAAGGAAACAATGCCGCATGCCCTGGTAGTGGACGACGACCACGATTCGGCCGCCTCGCTGCGTGAGCTGATCGCGGGCGAGCAGTTCACGGTGGCGGTTGCCCACAACCTGCGCGACGCCCGCCGGCAGATCTCCCTGCAGCAACCCGACATCCTGCTGCTGGACCTGCGCCTGCCCGATGGCAACGGCATGGACCTGTTGGCTGATCCCAGGCTGGTGGCCAATTCCGAGGTCGTGCTGTGCACCGGCCATGCCAGCCTGGAAACTTCGCTGCAGGCGCTGCGCCTGGGGGCTGCCGACTATCTCGTCAAGCCCGTCAACCTCAAGCAGCTGCAGGGCGTGCTGTCGCGGATCATGAAGCCCGCGGCCCTGCAGGCCGAGGTCGAGGACCTGACGGCCAATCTGGACGAGTCCGGTCACTTCGGGCACCTCTGGGGCCGCAGTGCGCCGATGAAGCGCATCTACGAGCAGATCTCGCGGGTAGCGGGCACCAGCGTGTCGGTCTTCATCACCGGCGAATCCGGCACCGGCAAGGAGGTCGTCGCGCAGACCGTGCATGACCTCAGCCGCCGCCGCAAGCGACCCTTCCTGGCCGTCAACTGCGGCGCCATCAGCCCCAATCTCATCGAAAGCGAGATCTTCGGCCACGAGAAGGGCAGCTTCACCGGCGCCGAGCGCCAGCACCAGGGCTTCTTCGAGCGTGCCAGCGGCGGCACGCTGTTCCTGGACGAGATCACCGAGATGCCATTGGAGCTGCAGGTCAAGCTGCTGCGCGTGCTGGAGACCGGGCGCTTCATGCGCGTGGGCAGCACGACGGCGCTGGAGACCGATGTGCGCATCGTCGCCGCCACCAACCGCCTGCCCTACCAGGCGGTGGCCTCCGGCAAACTGCGCGAAGACCTGCTCTACCGCCTCAACATCTTCCCCATCGCGCTGCCGCCGCTGCGCGACCGCGTCGCCGACATCCCGCTGCTGGCCAACCACTTCCTGGCCGCCATCAGCGAGCAGGAGGGCACGGTGAGGCGCTTCTCGCCCGAGGCCCTGGCCACGCTGGTGGGCTATCCCTGGCCGGGCAATGTCCGCGAGCTGCGCAATGTGGTGCAGCGCGCCTATGTGATGGCCCAGGGCGAGATCATCGACGAGACCTGGCTGCCCGGCAGTCCAGAAGCCGGGGCCGCTTCGTCATGGGGAAGCCTCGCGCCGCCGGAGCTGCCGGCCGCACCACCGGCCAGTGCCCCGCTGCCCGTGCCGCGGTCGGCCGAGAGCCAGGGCAGCGACGCCGACGTGCCCTTCGTCACCCTGCCCGTCGGCTCCAGCCTGGCCCAGGCCGAGCGCGCGTTGATGCTGGCGACGTTGCGCCATTTCAACCACCACAAGGAACGCACGGCCGCGGTGCTGGGCATCAGCCTGAAGACGCTCTACAACCGTCTGAAGGAATATGCCGCCGAAGGCAGCCCGTCGACGGACCACACGACGTCCCGCCAGGACTGAGCGGCGCCCGCGGGCGCGTCGATTGCCAGGGTCCAGTCCCGATCATCAAGACGAAGGACTGACCATGGGTCACGCCGATCTGGTCCACGACGCCGCCGACGCGGTCGTGCCGAGGCTGCGCGATGTTCGCTCGCGCGTCTCACAGGCTTGCGACCGCACCCTGGGCCAAGTGCGCGAGCAGCCGGTGCGCACGGCCGTCGCCGCCGCAGCGGTCGGTACGCTGGTGTTTGCGATATGGCATCTGCTGAGCTCGCGCAATTCCCGCTGATGGCCCAGGCCTCGGTGGCCAGGCTGCCGCTGCTGACCCGGTTGGCCGACTTCCAGCAAGCGCTGAACGAGCAGTTCGACAACTGCCGCCACGGCGCGCGTTACCGGCCAGGCCTGGCGTTGCAGAAACTGCGCTCCGGGATCGGGCTGTTGTGCCGGTTGCAGGAAGAGTTGCTGCATCCGGCGCTGTCGGCGTCGCGTGCCGAAGCGTGGCCGGCCCTGGGCCAGGCGATGGAATCGGTGGACTCGCTGCGCGACCTGGCGGCCCTGGGCAGCCGCACCGCCGACCCGCAGCAGCGCGCCCTCGTGGCCCTGCTGGAGGGGCTGGTCCAGCTGCACTTCGTCAGCCTGGACGAGTTGCTCGCCGAGGTTGACGTGGCAACCATGCCCTGGGCTGAACTGGCGATTGCGGCCCAAGCCCTGCTGCAGCCCTGGCTGGCGGACGTCGAAGAGCTGGTCGCCCTCAGCTAGGCGCGGCGCCGCATCCGGGCCTCAGCGTTGGTTGGCGTGCCAGGCGGCCGGTGGCCAGCGGCGGCAAAACCGGTGCGCGCGCCGGCTCGGGCGCCGCGACGGCGCTGCGGCCGAGCAGGGCCGCATAGCGTCGCGTCATCTGGGCCAGCACGCGCGGCCAGTCCTGGGCCTGGGCGCGAGCCAGGGCCGCGCGGCGCTGGATGGCGTTGTTGCCGCTCAGGCTGGCATCCATGGCCTCGGCCCAGGAGCCGGCGCGCGGGCGCTCCACCAGCAGGCCGGCGTCACGGGCCAGCTCGCCCAGGGCACCGGCGCTCGCGGCGACGACCGGCGTGCCGCAGGCCATGGCCTCGAGCACCCCCAGGCCAAAGGTCTCCTGATCGCCGGCGTGCACATAGGCATCGCAGCTCGCCACCATGCGCGCGAGCTGCTGGCAGTCGGGCTCGGTGGGCAGCACGCGCACCTGCTCGCCCACCGGCGGCGCCGGCCCGTCGCCGACGGCCAGCAGCGCATGGCCGCGGCCCAGCAGGCCGACGGCATCGGCCAGCAGCTGCAGGTTTTTCTCCAGCGCGAAGCGGCCGGTGTAGACGAGCAAGCGCGTGTCCGGCGCCAGGCCCTGGTCGCGGCAGAACTGGGCCCGCCAGGCTGCATCCCGGGCGCAGGGCGTGAAGACCGAGCAGTCCACGCCCAGGGGCTGGACGGTCACGCGGGGCACGCCCCAGGCCTGCAGGCTCTGGGCCATGCCGGTGCTGGGCGCCATGACGAGATCGAAATGCCGATAGAGCCCGACAAGGTAGCGGCGGGCCCAGCGTTGCGCGGTGCGACCCAGCCGCGGGTGGCCGGGGCCGGCGGCCAGGCGCGCCATCAGCTCGGGCAGGTTGCTGTGGCAGAAGGCCACGGCGGGCACCTGCAGGCGTTCGGCAGCGGTCAGTGAAGCCCAGGCCAGCACATAGGGGTCGGCCGACTCGATGAGGTCGGGCGCGACGAATTCCATCTGCCGCAGCGCGCGGCTTCGGCCCATCACCATGCGATAGCCACCGCTGCGCGGCAGCGGCAGGCCGCCGCAGTCCAGCAGGCCCGGGCCTTCGGCGCCGGGAGCGATGATGGTGTGGCGCCAGCCCAGCGAGCGCAGCCTGTCGTGCTTGGCCGTCAGCACGCGCCGCACGCCGCCTGTCGGGGTCCAGAACATCGACACATCCAGCAGATGGTGGCCCGCGCCAGCAGGCGCTTGCTGGATCTGCCGCTCGGGCTCGGCGTGATTCAGATGCATGGCGCCGCCATGGCAATTGGCATGCCTGGCACGCCGCCTGCCCGGGGGCCGGCATGCCCACCCGCCCCGAACTCCGCGCGGCCCGCAGCGCCGGCCTGCGCTGGCTCAACGATGCTGGCCCCGGTATCGCTCGCGAGGCGATCCCCGGCGGCTTTCGCTACCGTGACGCGCAAGGGCGCCTGGTTCGCGACGCCGACACGCTGGCCCGCATCCGCCAGCTGGCCATCCCGCCGGCCTGGCAGCGGGTCTGGATCAGCCCGCATGCCGACAGCCATCTGCAGGTCACCGGGCGCGACGCGCGCGGGCGCAAGCAGTACCGTTATCACGCCGGCTGGATGGCCGGACGCGGCCAGACCAAGTTCGACGGCCTGCTGCGCTTCGGCGCCGTGCTGCCGCGGCTGCGCCGGCGGGTGCAGCGCGCGCTGGCCGGTGTGGGCGAGCCCACGCGCGAGCGCGTGCTGGCCACGCTGGTGCGCCTGCTGGACACCACCTGGCTGCGCATCGGCAACGGCAGCTATGCGCGCGAGAACGGCTCCTACGGCCTGTCGACGCTGCGCAACCGCCATGCCGGCGTCCAGGGCGACGCGATCCAGCTGTCCTTCGTCGGCAAGAGCGGCGTGCGCCATTCGGTCAGCGTGCGCGACCGCCGCGTCGCCCGCATCGTGCGCCGCTGCCGCGAACTGCCGGGCCAGGAACTGTTCCGTTATGTCGACGAGCAGGGCGAGAGCCATGCGCTGGATTCGGCCGACGTCAATGCCTGGCTGGCCGAAGCCGCCGGCCTGCGCGTGACGGCCAAGGACTTCCGCACCTGGCACGGCAGCGTGCTGGCCTTGCAGTTGACGCTGCAGGCCTGTGCCGAGGGGGCCGAGCCCTGCCGACCGCAGCAGGTGCTGGCCCGCGTGGCCCAGCGCCTGGGCAACACGCCGGCGGTTTGCCGCAAGGCCTACATCCACCCGCGCGTGCTGGCCCTGGGCGAATCCCTCGGCGACGAAACCGGCCGTGTCGCCTTGCGCAGCCAGGCCTGGACGAGGCCCGGCGCCCGGGCCGGCCTGAGCGCCGCCGAGCGCCAGCTGATGGCCCTGCTGCGCTCGCGAGCGGCGCGGGCATCCCATTTGCCAACGGGACCGGGCTGCAACCCGCCGGAGTGAAGCCTCGTGCGTATCGCCTTTGTGACCGAAACCTTTCCGCCCGAGATCAACGTTGTCTCCCTGACGTCGGAGCGGGCGCTGCGGCATCTGCGCGAGGCCGGGCACGCAGTGCAGCTGACCCGCCCGCGCCAGCCGGGTGAGGCGGCGCGTCGCGACGAGTCGGAATGGCGCTGCGGCGGCGGCCCCCTCCCGATGCACCCCGGGCTGCGCTATGGCTGGGCCGCGCCGGCCGCGCTGCGCGCGCTGTGGCATGAGCTGGGCAGTCCGCCCGAGCTGGTGCACGTGACCACGCCGGGGCCGCTGGGCTGGGCCGCGCTGCGCGCCGCGCGTTCCGAGGGCATTGCCTGCAGCGCCGACTTCCGTACCAATTTCCATGCCTTCTGCGAGCACCATGGCCTGGGCTGGTTGAGGCCGGTCGTGCTGGGCTATCTCAAGCGCCTGCACGGCATGGCCGATCTCAACTTCGTTTCCACCGCGGAGCTGCGGCGCGAGCTTGCGGCCCATGGCTTTGATCGCCTGGAGGTGCTGGACCGGGGCGTGGACGCCAGGCGCTTCTCGCCGGAGCGCCGTGACGCCAGGCTGCGCCGCGACTGGCGCGTCGGCAACGAGCACCGCGTCATGCTCTACGTCGGCCGGCTGGCGCCGGAGAAGAATGCCGGCCTGGCCTTGCAGACCTTCGAGCGCCTGAGCGCGCGGCGCCCGGGCCTGCGCATGGTGGTCGTCGGCGACGGGCCGTTGCGCGCGCGTCTGGAGCAGGCCCACCCGACGGCCCGCTTCGTCGGCATGCAGACCGGCGTCGCGCTGGCCCGCCACTACGCCAGCGCCGACATCTTCCTCTTCCCCAGCCAGACCGAGACCTTCGGCAATGTGACGCTGGAGGCCCTGGCCAGCGGCCTGGCGGTGGCGGCCTTCGACACCGGCGCCGCCGCCCAGCATGTGCGCGACGGCATCAGCGGCTGCCTGGCCCAGCCCTGCGAGGGCCTGGACGTGGCGGACGCCTTTCTCGATGCCGCGACGCGTGCCCTCGATGCCAGCGCGCCGGACGGCCTGCTGCGCATGGAGGCGCGGCTGGCGGCCACCCGGGCCGACTGGGCCGGCGTGCAGCGTCGCTTCGAGCAGATGCTGATGCAGCTGGCCGCCGCAGAGCAGGCACTGCCGCGCCACATCGCCCTGGCTTGATGCTGCCAGTCGCTGCCACGCTTCGCGCCCTGCCGCCACCGACCACACCGCGCGCCTTCAGCTGCGCCTGTGGGCGGCCGGTGTTCTTCGGCAACAGCGCCTGCCTGGCCTGCCGGCGGCCGCTGGGCTATGCCGCCGTACGCGGCGCGCTGCTGGCCCTCGAGCCCGTGCGGGGCGGCAGCTGGCGCGAAGCTGGCGTGCCGGTGCGCCGCGCGCCGCGTTATGCACGTTGCGCCAATCTCGGCAGCGCTGCTGCCTGCAACTGGCTGCTCGATGCCGCCGAGACGGAGGCCGGCTTCACGCTGTGCCGCTGCTGCCGGCTGACGCGCACCTTGCCCGACCTGTCGGTGCCCGGCGCGGGGCTGTGGTGGTGCCGCATCGAGGCAGCCAAGCGCCGCCTGGTGTCGTCGCTGATCGGGTTGAAGCTGCCGGTCGCCGCCAAGGCCGAAGACGCTCACGGTCTGGCCTTCGACCTGCTGCTGGCACCGCCCGAAGGACCACCCGTCATCACCGGCCACGTCGACGGTGTCATCACGCTGGATGCCTCCGAAGCCGACGACGCCCGCCGCGAGGCGCGGCGTCATGAGCTGGGTGAGCCCTATCGCACGCTGCTGGGCCATCTGCGCCACGAGACGGGCCATCACTACTGGCAGCGCCTCGTCGAGCCCGGTCCCTGGCTGCAGCCGTTTCGCGAGCTGTTCGGCGACGAGCGCCAGGACTACGCACAGGCGCTCGCCAACCACTACGCCCAGGGTGTGCCGGCCGATTGGGGGCAGCGCTTCGTCAGCGCCTATGCCAGCGCCCATCCCTGGGAGGATTGGGCCGAGACCTGGGCCCACTATCTGCACCTCGTCGACACGCTGGACACGGCGCGCAGCTTCGGCCTGGACGGCGAGCGGGTGGAGCTGAGCTATGAGCGCTTCGCGGCCGAGCTGCTGGCCGATGCAGACGACTTCCTGCCCCTCATCAACAGCTGGATGGAATTGACGGGCGTGCTCAACGAGCTGTCGCGCAGCATGGGCGTGGCGGACTTCTATCCCTTCGTGCTGTCGGCGCCGGCGGTGCGCAAGCTGCACCTGGTGCACCGCATCGTGGAGAGCGCCAGAGCCTGAGCCCGGGCGCTTGCCTCAGCGCCAGACGGGTGCCAGCACTGCCGGCATCTGGCGCAGGCGCAGCTCGGGCAACTGCGGCGGCGGGGCGGGAAGGGTGCCTACGCGCTCGTCCAGGCGGGCCAGGACTTCGTCGACATTCAGCGGCTTGGACCAGAGCTCGCAAAAGCCCCAGTCCTCGACGGGAAAGTTGACGTCCGCGGTCACGGCCACGGCCGGCACCGACTCGCAGCCGGGCAGCGCACGCAGCAGGCCGAGCAGGCGGCTGCCGTGGCAGTCGGGCAGGCCCAGATCGAGCAGCAGCAGCGCGGGGTGCAGGCCGGCAGCCATGCACAGGGCCTCTTCGCCCGTCGTGGCGATGAGGAGTTCGAGTTCGGGGCGTCGTTCGAGGATGGCGGCCATCAGCAGCGCGTTGACCGGATGGTCCTCGACATAGAGAACGGGTCGGCGGGCTGGGGTGAACATGAATGCTCCGGATGTCATGGGCCAGCTGACGGGGCAATCCGCGTACCCGCCGCCTTGGGCACCGCCCTTGCCTGCTTAGGGTTCCCAGCGCAACAAGGTCAGCCCATGCCCACCACCCCCCGCGACGCACCGCGCAGCTTTGGCGTCTTCAAGCCGGTCGGCCACGTCGTCATCTCGTTCCCCGAGGCCGGCCAGGCCGCGCGCGCCGGACAGGCCATGGCCGAGCTGGGCCTGTCCGACGGCGCGGTGCGTCACTACAGCGACCGCGAGATGCTCAGGCAGATCGACGAGGACGTCGCCCATGCCAGCCCCATCGCCTCGGTGGGCCAGGAGATGAACCTCGTGCTCGCCCACCGGGCCCTGGCCGAAAAGGGCTACCACTGGCTGATCGTCCAGGTGGCCAACGACGACCAGGCGACCTGCGTCGCACGGGCGGCGCAGG
The DNA here is from genome assembly GCF_058787015.1 of Roseateles sp. FW305-36. Taxonomy (NCBI): domain Bacteria; kingdom Pseudomonadati; phylum Pseudomonadota; class Betaproteobacteria; order Burkholderiales; family Sphaerotilaceae; genus Roseateles; species Roseateles sp. FW305-36. The sequence continues at coordinate 39,659 of NZ_JBYSZK010000015.1, forward strand.
GCTGTGGCGCGGAGCGCGCCCAGCACTATGGCCACTTCATCATCGAGGAGCTCATCGAGCGCCCCGGCGGCATGGCCCAGGTGGCCGAGTCGCCCGACCGCGGCCTGGACGCCCAGACGCCTTCCGGCAAGGAAACCGAGGCGGCGTCCTTGAAGAAGGGCTTGCAGTAAGCCGCACCGGCAAGGCCTGCGGCTTCTGCCTGCCCAGCCCCGGCCGAAGCCGGGGCCGTGCGGCCACGCTCAGAGCGCGGCGGCGCGGGCCTGGTCGCGCAGCGTGCGCACCTGCAGGTGGTTGCGCTTCACGCCTTCGAACTGGCGCTCCACCACCAGGCGGATGTCGGGCGGCAGGGCCTGGTCGAGGGCTTCGCGATAAGCCTTCAGCGCACTGTCTTCACCGCGCTCGGTTTCCTCGAGGATGGCCTTGTCGGTATAGCCGGCCAGCGTGCCCTTCACGGCCACCCAGCCGCGGTGCATGGCACCGGCCGCCGTACCGCTGTCCTCGGCCTTGCCACCCAGGCGCACGACCAGGGACTGCAGGTCGGCGGCAGCCTGGCGGCATTCTTCGGCACGGCGCTCGAAGGACTGCTTGATGGCGGGATCCTTCAGGTATTCGGCCGAGGCGTGGAAGCCGTACTCGCCGTCCTTGGAGGTCTCGATGAGATCGTTCAGCGTGTCGATGATGTCGTCGTTGCTCATGGCATGTCCTTTCGCGTTTCGATGAAGGCGCGCGGCGAACCCGGCCGCCACGCGTCCTGGTCGGCATGGGGCATTTCGCGTGCCCGAGCCGTCAGCGCTTGTGACCGGCGAAGGGCGGGCGGGAGACGCGGGCCGCCGTGACGACCGCCTGCAGCGTGGCCAGCAGTTCGGCCGGCGCACAGGGCTTGCGCAGCGTGATGAACTCACCCTCGCCGACGGCCGTGTTGTTGAAGCCGGTGATCAGCACCACCGGCAGGCGCGGGCGCTGCTCGCGCAGGCGGCGTGCCAGTGCGACGCCGTCCATGGCGCCGGGCATGACGACGTCGCTGAGCACCACGTCGGCCTCGGCACCGCCGTCCAGCAGGCGCAGGGCTGCATCCGCATGGCCCGCGCGCAGCACGCGGGCGCCGTGGGCCATCAACAAGGCGGTGGTCACGTCGCCCAGCGACTCGTCGTCCTCGACCAGCAGCACCGCGCTGCCGGCAATGCTCTGCTGGGCCACGTCGCCGGCGCCGGGCGTCTGCGGCTCCTGCGCACCTGCCGCCACCGGCAGCAGCAGGGAGACTGTCGTGCCCAGGCCCGGCGTGCTGGCGAGGCGGGCGGTGCCGCCGGCCTGCGTCGCGAAGCCATGGACCTGGCTCAGGCCGAGGCCACTGCCCTGGCCCACGCCCTTGGTCGTGAAAAACGGTTCGAAGGCATGCTCGACCAGGGACGGGTCCAGGCCCATGCCGTCGTCGCCGACCGTCAGCAGCACGTAGTCGCCCGGGGCGAGATCCTCCTTGTCGGCGGCTTCGGCGTTGCAGGCCCTGAGCCTGAGCTCGCCGCCGGCGGGCATGGCGTCATGGGCGTTCAGGGCGAGGTTGACGAGGGCGAGGTCGAGCTCGTTGACATCCACGCGCACCGGCCGGACATCGGCGGCCACCTGCACATGGATCTCGATGCGCCGGCCGAGCACGCTGCGCATCAACTCCTGCACCTCGGGCAGGTAGCGGGCCATCGACAGGGTCTGCACCCGCACCGGCCGCTTGCCGGCGAAGCGCAGCAGATGCTGGGTCAGCTGGCTGCCCTTGTCGACCGAGCGCTGCGTGGCGCTCAAGGGCCCCTGCAGTTCGGCGGCGCTGGGATGGCGCTGCATCAGGTGCATGCTGTTGCTGATGACGCCCAGCAGGTTGTTGAACTCATGGGCCACGCCGCCGGTGAGCCGGCCGAGGGCGACGACGCGCTGGCTCTGCGCGCCGCGCTGCTCGGCCTGCCGGGTCCGCTCCACGGCCTCGGCGACGCTGCGCTCCAGGTCGGCGCGGGCACTGGCCATGCTGTGGCCGGCGGAGACCAGGGCGCTGGCCACGTCGTCGGCCTCGGCCATGCCGGTGGGCTCCGCTTTCACGGGGCGGCCCGTCTGCAGGTCTTCGGCGAGGCTCTTGAGGGAGCGGACCGGCCGTTCGATGCGCCGTGACACCCAGATGGCACCGGCCATGGCCAGCGCCAGCAGCACCAGGGCACCCACTGCCACGCGCTGCACGGCCTGGGGCATGCGGCCGGCGTACTCGTCGCGCGGCATGGCGCTGACATAGCTCCAGCCCAGCGGCGAGGTGCTGAAGTAGCCGGCGGTGGCGACGCCGTCGAGCGAGACCGACTGGAAGGCGCCCTCGCGTTCCGCGGCCATGCGCTCGCGCAGATCGGCACTGCCCGTGCGGCCGACAAAGGACGCGCCGCCGGGCAGGCGCGCCACGAGACGACCGCTGCTGTCCATGACCGTGCCTATCCAGCCCGGGTGCGGTGCCTGGGCCTGCACGAGGCGCTGCAGTTCGGAAGGGCGCACGGTGATGACGAGGTTGTAGAGCAGCTTGCCGTTGCGCATCACCGGCTCCACCCAGGCGGCGTGCAGGTCCTCGGGCCCGCCGGGCGGGACGGCCGTGGCGGGCTGCAGAGGCAGCATGACCGGGGTGGCGCTCAAGGTGGCCGGGCCGGGCCCTTCGGCGCTGCCGCCTTCGGGCAGGCGGGTGCTCAGCAACAGGCGGCCGGGCGCACGGAGTTCGACCCAGCCGTCCAGGCCTTGCAGGGCGCGCCGCGCCAGACGCTCAAAGCCCAGGCGGGTTTCGGGATTGATGAACTGCGGACTGTCCAGCGCCGGTGACTGGGCCAGCACATGGGCGATCGCGGCGCGGCGCGTCAGCTCGCCGTCGACCAGCATGGACAGGGCCCGCGCGGTGTCACGCAGATTGCGTTCGTGGGCGTCCCGTTCGGCCTCGTAGGTGCTGGCGATGAGCCAGGCGACGCCCAGCATGCCAGGGAGGAGGACCGACAGCACGAGCAACAGCAGGCGGGAGCGGATGGTGACCGGCATGGCGTTTTCAGGGTGCGCAGGGCGGGGCCGATCGCGAGGACGCAACCATAGCGCCATGACCCGGCCCCGGCCATGGAATTTGCCAGCGCGTTCCTGGCAAACGGCGTGCCCGACGCCCGGGCAAGCCATGTCCTGGCAGCGCCTGGCAACCCCGCCGGCGACGGCAGGGATTACCGAAATTGCGGCTGGGCCGCGGAGGGATCGGTAAAACCTGCAAGTCGCCCGGCCCGCTCGCGGCCCCACGATGCGGAACCGGTGGCGCAAACCCTTGGCACGCAAGGAAGAAAGCGGTCTTGTGTCGGGATGCGACAAAACGGCGGTGGCCGGCATGGAGGTTGCGTACTCCAGGGCCTGGGCCGCGTCTTCTCGCAAGGACGCGGCATGCCCCGACCCCGCAAGAGGAAGCCTCGTGCCGTCTCTGGACCTCCGTGCCGACCACCGGCAAACCCAGACCCTGTCGCCCCGACTGCAGCATGCCGTGCGTCTGCTGCAGATGTCGTCGCTGGACTTTGCGGCCATGCTGCGGGACACGCTGGGTCGCAATCCCTTCCTCGAGGCCGAGGACGGTGACGGCAGCGAAGGCGAGGAGGCCGCCCTGCCGCTGGCCGACGCGGGTACATCGGCCGGCGCGCCCGAGCTGTCGAGCCTGTCCAGCCTGATGGACGATGCCGACGCCGGCGTGGCCGAAGCCGGGGCCGATCTGTCCGCCGTTCCGGCCGACGTGGACGTCACCGCCGTCAACGAGGAAGGCAGCGACCGCGATCTCTGGACCGCCGACGGCACGGGGCCGCGCCGGGCCGAGGACGGCGAGCTCAGCGCGCTGGACATGATGGCCGTCGAGACCTCGCTGACGACGCATCTGCACGGACAGCTGAACGTGCTGCCGCTGTCGGAGCGCGACCTCACGCTGGCGCGCATCATCGTCGAGTCGCTGGACGACGATGGCTATCTGCGCACGCCGCTGCGGGAGCTGGTCGACGTCGTCGTCGGGCTGGACCCGGCACCCGAACTGCAGGAACTGCAGTTCGCGCTGAAACTGGTGCAGTCGCTGGATCCGGCGGGCGTCGCCGCGCGCGACGTCGGCGAATGCCTGCTGCTGCAGCTGCCGGGCATCGATTGCCCCGAGATGCGCCAGCTGGCCCAGGCCATCGTCACCGACCACCTGCCGGCGCTGGCCGCGCGTGACGTGGCGACCCTGGCCCGGCAGCTGGACGAGTCGCCGGCGCGCATCGAGGCCGTCTGCGACCGCATCCGCCGCCTGGATCCGCGGCCGGGCTGGCGCTTCGGGTCCTCGCAGGTGGCCTATGTCGTGCCCGACGTCATCGTCAGGAAGGTGCGCGACCGCTGGACCGTGCAGCTCAACCCGGCCATCGTGCCCAAGGTCAGGCTCAACCAGGTCTATGCCAATCTCTTCCAGCGCCACCGCACGGGGGCCAATGCCGAACTCGGCGCCCATCTGCAGGAGGCGCGCTGGACGCTGCGCAACGTCGAGCAGCGCTTCTCCACCATCCTGGACGTGGCCGAGGCCATCGTCAGGCGCCAGCACAACTTCCTCGACTACGGCGCCATGGCCATGAAGCCGCTGGGCCTGAAGGAGATCGCCGAGGAGGTGGGCATCCACGAGAGCACCGTCTCGCGGGTGACCAACAACAAATACATGGCCACGCCGGTCGGCGTGCTGGAGCTGAAGTACTTCTTCAGCCGCGCCATGATCAGCGCCAACGGCAGCGCCTGCTCGGGCACGGCCATCCGCGGCCTCATCAAGGACATCATCGAGGCCGAGAGCCCGGACACGCCGCTGTCGGACGCCGAGATCACGCGGCAGCTGGCGCAGCAGGGCCTGGTGGTGGCGCGCCGCACCGTCACCAAGTACCGGCAGATGCTGAAGATCGAGGCCGTGGACCGGCGCCGGCGCGTGGCCTGAGCTTGCGTCAGCGCGGTGCCACCCGCCACACCGTGTTGCCGACGTCATCGGCCACCAGCAGCGCGCCGCGCGCATCGATGGCGACCCCGACCGGGCGGCCCCGGGCCTCGCCGTTGTCGCCGAGAAAGCCCGTCAGCACATCGATGGGCAGGCCCTGGGGACGGCCTTCGGCGAAGGGCACATAGACCACCTTGTAGCCCGAGAAGGGCTGGCGGTTCCACGAGCCGTGCATGCCGATGAAGACGCCGTCCGCGGCGCCGCCCGGGAGCATCCGCTGCAAGGGGCTGGAGCCCGCCGCCGTCAGGCCCAGCGCGGCGACGTGGGCGCCCAGCGCGTAGTCGGGCACCAGGGCGCTGGCGACGAGGTCGGGCCGCTGCGGCTGCACGCGCGTGTCGACATGGCTGCCGTACCAGCTGTAGGGCCAGCCGTAGAAGCCACCGTCCTTCACCGAGGTCAGGTAGTCGGGTACCAGGTCGCTGCCCAGTTCGTCGCGCTCGTTGGCCACCGTCCACAGCACCGGCGCGCCGTCCGACGCGGCCATCCAGGCCATGCCGTTGGGGTTGCGCAGGCCGGTGGCGAAGAGGCGCTTGCTGCCGGTCGCGCGGTCGATCTCCCAGATGGCCGCCCGGCCCTGCTCGGCGTCGATGCCGTTCTCGGCGGCATTGCTGTTGGAGCCCACGGTGGCGTAGAGCTTGCTGCCGTCGGGGCTGGCGATGAGGCTCTTGGTCCAGTGGTGGTTGCGCGTGCCGGCGGGCAGGTCGGCCAGCTTGCGGCCCGGGCCGGCCAGTTGGGTCTGGCCGGGCGTGTAGGCGTATTCCCAGACGGCGTCGGTGTTGGCCACATAGAAGCGGTCGCCCACCAGCGCCATGCCGAAGGGGGAGTTCAGGTCGTGCAGGAAGACCGTGCGGACTTCGGCGCGGCCGTCGCCATCGGCGTCGCGCAGCAGCGTGATGCGGTTGGCGCTGGGCGTGGCCGAGCCAGCCTTGGCCATCAGCTTCTTCATGACCCAGCCCTTGAGGCCCTGGCCCTCTTCGGGCCGCGGCGGCGCATTCGTCTCGGCGACGAGTACGTCGCCGTTGGGCAGCACCAGCAGCCAGCGCGGGTGCTCCAGGCCGCTGGCGAAGGCCAGGGCCCGCAGACCGGCGGCAGCGGTCGGCGTCTCGCCGGCCGTCCAGGGACGGGTGCTGGCGACGTGGGCCGTCGGCACCAGCGTCTGCACCGGCTCGACCAGGGTGGGGCGCGGGCCGACGTCGGCATTGGGCGGCAGCCGCGTGGTCTCGCCGCAGGCGGCGACGGCCAGGGGCAACAACAGGAGGGAGAAGGGGGTCTTCATGCCTGCATCAGGCAAGACGGGTGCCCGACAGCCGCCGCAGGGCCCGGCATGCCGGGCCCTGCGGCCGTGCGTCAGTGGAAGAACAGATAGACCAGCAGCAGCACGATGCCCGGCACGCCGAGCAGCCAGGCGAGGAGGTATTTGCCCATGGTGTTCTCCTGTGAGTGAAGGGGTAGGCAAAGCATGGCCGCACAGGCGGCGATGAAACAGCAGACGGGGCCCGGCCCGCGCGTAGGAAGAGCGGACGCGGCCTGGGCGTAGGACCAGACCCACCGGCAGACCCGGTCGAGGCTGGCGCCGGGGCCTGTCTCTAACGCTTAGTCTGATGGCCATTCCTCAGGCAGTCCGCCAGGGGTTGGCGTAAAGGAGCACATCATGAACAGCGACCAGATCAAGGGCAGCGTCAAGGACGTCGCCGGCAAGGCGCAGCGCAAGCTGGGCGAGGCCATTGGCAGCACCGAGCAGCAGGTCAAGGGTGCCGCGACCCAGGTCGAAGGCAAGGCCCAGAAGGCCTTGGGCGACCTGCGCGAGGCCGTCAAGGACGCTCGCGACAACCGCAAGCCCTGATCGCCAGCGGCGTTCCAGTCGTGCCGCCGGGCTTCAGGGCCCGGCGGCCTTTATTCGCTTGCCGATGCGGTCAGCCGACCGGTTGTGCCGACGCGTAGCCGCCGTGCGGTCGCGGCAGCCAGTCAGCCTGGGCGCGCACCAGGCCACCGGCCAGCTTCTCGAGGTAGGTGGCCAGGGCCGGCCAGTCGAAGAAGCGGGCATCGGGCTCGCGCAGCGGCGAGCGGCGCCAGGCAGTCTCGCCGCCAGTGTCCAGCAGCAGGCCGCCGGCTCCGGCCCGGTGGCCGGCCTCGACGTCGTCCAGCGTGTCGCCCACCATCCAGGAGCGCTTGAGATCCAGACCGTGGCGGTGGGCGGCGCGGATCAGCATGCCCGGTGCCGGCTTGCGGCACAGGCAGGCCGGCCGGCCTTCGCTGTCCGGGCCGTGGGGGCAGACCTCGACGCCGTCGACGTGCACGCCGAACTCTTCCTTCAGGCGTTGCAGCAGAACCTGCTGCAGCCTGGCGAACTCGGCGCGCGTGAAGCGGCCGCGGGCCAGGCCGCTCTGGTTGGTCACGATCACCAGGGCCAGGCCCGCCGACTGCAGCCGGGCCAGCGCCTCGCCAGCGCCGGGCAGGAAGCGCAGCAGCAGGGGATCGACGTGGCCTCCCGGCACGTTCTCGACCAGCGTGCCGTCCTTATCGATGAAGAGACAGGGGCGCTGCGGTGCGCGGGCGACGGGCCGTTGCAGATCGAGCATTGTCGACAGGCTGGAGGGGTTGTGGGGCAGGGACATCATGGCCGGAGCTTTCGCGGGTGGTGTCTTGGGGTGAAGGGACGGCATGAAGCCATGAGTGCAGACGCTGGCAAACGGCGTGCCCGGTCCCGGGCATGAGCCTTGCCATGGCTTTGAGGGCCCGCGCTTGCCGGTGGGCCAGCCTCGCGCAGACGACAGGAGATCCCATGGCCACCTCGACCCGCTCCATTGCCTCGCTGACCCTGAGCTTCGGCCTCGTCAACGTGCCCGTGCGCCTGTTCTCGGCGACCGAGAGCGGCGCCGACATCCGCTTCAACCTGCTGGACCGGGACGGCTCGCGGCTCAGGCAGCAGTACGTCAACGAGCGCACCCGCAAGGTCGTCGAGCGCAAGGACATGGTCAAGGGCTACGAGATCGAGGACAACCAGTTCGTCCTTTTCACGCCCGACGAGCTCAAGCAGCTGGAAGAGGGCAGCAGCCACGTCGTCCAGATCGTCAGCTTCGTGCCGCTGGCGTCCATCGACCCGCTCTACTACGACAAGAGCTATCTGCTCGCGCCCGACAAGCGCGGCGACAAGCCCTATGCCCTGCTGGCCGAGGCGCTGCGCCAGTCCGGCCGCTGCGCGCTGGCCAAGTGGCCGTGGAAGGCCAAGCAGTACGTGGCCCAGGTGAGGGCCAACGAGGACGGCCTGATCCTGCAGCAGCTGCGCTATTCGGCTGAAGTCAGGTCGCTGGCCGCCTTGGACATCCCCAAGACTGCGGTTTCCAAGCCCGAGTTGCAACTCGCCCTGCAACTGGTCGAGCAGATCGCCGCGGACGGTTTTGACCCCGAGCAGTTCCACGACGAGGAGAAGGAGAGGGTGCTGGCGGCCATCGAGGAAAAGGTCAAGGGCAGGAAGATCGTCACCTCCTCGCGCGAGGAGCATGGACCGGTCGGCGGTGGCCAGGTCATCGACCTGATGGACGCCCTGCGCGCCAGCCTGGGCAAGAAGCCTGCGGCCAAGACCAGCACCAGGACTTCCGCCAAGGTCACGCCGCTGCCGGCCCGCAAGAAGGCCGTGGCCAAACGAACCGAGAGCGAGCCCGCGCCCAAGCGCGCGCGGGCCCACCGCTGAACCGTTGATTGGAGAATTCCCATGGCAGATGACAAGAGCAAGATCGGCGGCCAGGACCGCCAGCGCATCAACGTGAACGAGGACCATGAGCTGCGCGACTGGGCTGCGAAGTTCGGCGTGTCCATCGAACGGTTGCGCGAGACGGTGCTGCTTGTCGGCGACCATGCCGACGAGGTCGAGCACTACCTGAAGGAAGGCACGCGCTAGCCCATGGCCCGAGCCCGGCCCGCCGAGCCCGAAGTGCCGCTGGCGCGCTACAACGCCAAGCGCGACTTCAGCGCTACGGCCGAGCCCGAGGGTCGCGTCGGGCGCAAGAAGGCCAAGGCCCTGGTCTTCGTCGTGCAAAAGCACTGGGCCTCGCGGCTGCACTACGACTTCCGCCTCGAGCTCGACGGCGTCATGCTGAGCTGGGTCGTGCCCAAGGGCCCCAGCTGCGACCCGGCCGTCAAGCACATGGCGGTGCGGGTGGAGGACCATCCGGTCAGCTACAACCAGTTCGAAGGCGAGATCCCCAAGGGCCACTACGGCGCGGGCCGCGTCATCATCTGGGACCGCGGTGAATGGGCGCCCGTTGGCGACCCGCACGAGGGCCTGGCCCAGGGCAAGCTGGTCTTCCAGCTGCATGGCGAGAAGCTGGCCGGCCTGTGGGAGCTGGTGCGCATCGCCAAGCCTGGTGACCGCCAGGAGGCCTGGCTGCTGCTGAAGAAGAAGGGCGACGCGTGGGCGCGGCCGACCCGCGAGGTCGACGTCGTGACGGCCCTGCCGGACAGCGTGGTCGAGACGCCGTTGGGATTGGCCGAGGAGCGCGAGGGGCGTGAGGCGCCCGCCGCGCCCGATCTCGCCAAGGCCGTCAAGGCGACCCTGCCCAAGGCGCTGGAGCCGCAGCTGGCGACGCTGGCTGCAGCCGTGCCTCCGGGCGGGAACTGGATCGTCGAGAACAAGTTCGACGGTTATCGCATGCTGGTGCTGCTGTCGGCCGGCAAGGCTCGCCTCATCACGCGCAACGGCAACGACTGGACGGCCAGGCTCAAGCATCTGGCCGCCGAGGTCGAGCAGCTCGGCATCGCCAAGGCCTGGCTGGATGGCGAGATCGTGGTGCTCAACGAGGCCGGCCTGCCCGACTTCAACCGCCTGCAGGACGCCATGGACGGCGCGGGCAACGAGGACATCGTCTTCTACCTCTTCGACCTGCCCTTCCTGGGCGACCGCGACCTGCGCGCGGTGCCGCTGCAAAGCCGCCGCGCCGTGCTGCGGGAGTTGCTGGAGGGCCATGAGGGCCCACGCATCCGCTTCAGCGACGCCTTCCCGGCGCCGCCGACCGAGGTGCTGGACGCCGCCTGCCGCCTCGGCCTGGAAGGCGTCATCCTGAAACGGGCCGATTCGCCCTATGTGAGCCGGCGCAGCGACAGCTGGCTGAAGCTGAAATGCCAGCGCCGCCAGGAGTTCGTCGTCCTCGGCTTCACCGACCGCAGCAACTCGCCGAGCGAAGTCGGCGCGCTGCTGCTCGGCTATCACGACGTGCAGGGCCGGCTGCGCCATGCCGGCGCGGTCGGCACCGGCTGGTCGTCGGCCCAGGGACGCGAGCTGCACCGCGTGCTGGTGAAGCTGGAAACGAAGCGCCCGGCCGTAGCGCCCGAGGCAGCGCCGCCCGGCCGGCGCGGCGGGCGTGCGCGGGGTCGCGAGCGCTGGGTCAAGCCGCAACTCGTCGTCGAGGTCGCCTTCGGCGAATGGACGCCCGACGGCCATATCCGCCATGCGAGCTTTCGCGGCCTGCGCGAGGACAAGCCGGCGCGGCTCATCGTTCGCGAGGAAGCCATGCCCGCTGCCAGCCGCCAGGCGCCCGCCTTCAAGGTGTCCCACCCCGAACGCGTCATCGACGACAGCTCGGGCCTGACCAAGCTCGACCTGGTGCGCTATTACGAGAGCGTGGCCGACTGGCTGCTGCCGCATCTGCGCGAGCGGCCCGTGTCGCTGGTGCGTGCGCCGCGCGGCATCGCGGGACGGCTTTTCTTCCAGAAGCATGCCGAGACGGACATGCCGGGCCTACGCCAGCTCGATGCCGCGCTGTGGCCCGGGCATGAACCGCTGCTGGTGGTGGACAGCGTCGAGGGCCTGGTGTCGGCGGCGCAGATGAATGTCGTCGAGTTCCACACCTGGAACTCCACCACTGCCCGCATCGCCCAGCCCGATCGCATCGTCTTCGACCTCGATCCTGGGGAGGGCGTCAGCTGGGCGCATGTGCGCGAGGCCGCGGTGCTGACCCGCACCATGCTGGAGGAGCTGGGCCTGCGCAGCTGGCTCAAGACCAGCGGCGGCAAGGGCCTGCATGTGGTGGTGCCGCTGAAACCCAAGGTCGATGACGCCGAGGCCAAGGCGTTCACCCATGCCGTCGTGGCGCATATGGCGCGAACCCTCCCGCAGCGCTTCGTCGCCAAGAGCGGCGCGAACAACCGCGTCGGCAAGATCTTCATCGACTATCTGCGCAATGGCCACGGCCAGACGACGGTGGCGGCCTTTTCGGCCCGCGCCCGGCCGGGCCTGGGGGTCTCCATGCCGGTGGCCTGGGAACAGCTGGCCGAGTTGAAGGGCGGCGCGCAGTGGACGGTGAAGACGGCGCGTGACCACCTGTCGCTGCAGAGGTCGGACCCCTGGGCCGGCTTCTGGAAGAGCCGCCAGGTCCTGAAGCGGTGGCCGCCGAGGCGCTAGGTGTCGGCGGCAAAGAGGCGGGCATGCGGTTTGCCGTGCCTTTTCTTCAGTTTTGAACCGGGTGGCCCATGTCAGCAACGACGGAGCGTTATGTCTTCTTCAACAACGCCGTCGACCATGAGGGGGTGCGCAAGGCGGGCGCCGTCGCAGTCGCGCGTGGCGCGCGGGTGATCGAGCTCCTGCCCCGGGCCGTGCTGGTGGAGGTGGACGTGCACCGGGTGCCCGACATCGCGGCCGCGCTGGCGAACTGGCGCTTCACACCCGAGAGGCGGCAGCAGCGCGAGCGCCGCCTGACACCAGCCCGGCGCGCCGCGGCCTCGCGACCGGTACTGGCGGCGGCTTAGACCGGTTCGCCGGCCAGCACCCGTTTCAGCGGCGCGCCGCTGACGGTTTCCTGGCCAAGCAGCAGTTCGGTCAGCGCATCCAGGCGGTCGCGCTGGTCCTCCAGCACGCGGCGGCATTCGGCCTGGGCGCTCTCCAGCAGGGCGCGGGCTTCGTCCAGCACCGACTTCTGCACGTCGGGGCCGATGAGCTCCTTGGGCACGCCGGCCATGCTGAGCAGGCCGAAGGTCTTGCCGAAGCCCAGCGAGCCGACCATGTTGGTGGCGAGCTCAGACGCGCGCTTCAGGTCGTCGGCCGCGCCGGAGGAGGCGTTGCCGAAGGCGATCAGCTCGGCCTCGCGGCCGGCCAGCATCATGGCCAGGCGGCTGCGCAGTTCGCGCTCGCCGTACAGCGGCTCCTCGTGGGTGCGCGTCACATAGGTCACGCCCAGGGCCGGACCGCGCGGCTCGATGCTGACGCGCTCGACGCTGCCGGCCTCCAGCACATGGGCGACCAGGGCATGACCGGACTCGTGGAAGGCGATGCGGCGCAGGGTCTCGGGCGTGATGACGTTCCTGGCGTTGCTCACCTCGCCGCCGAGCTGGTGAGTCTCCAGCGACTGGAAGACCCGCTCCTGGCTCACCAGGGCTTCGCCGGCCTCGGCTGCGTAGGCCGCTGCGCGGTTGACGCAGTTGGCGATGTCGGCCGGCGACATGGTGGCCGCCGTGCGGGCGATGGCGGCGAGGTCCATGCCGGCGGCCGCCTGGATCTGGCCAAGATAGAGGCCGAAGAGCCGCTCGCGCTCGGGCACGGTCGGCATGGTGGTGCGCACGATGAGGTCGAAGCGGCCGGGGCGGCGCATGGCCGCGTCGATGTTGTCGACATGGTTGGTGGCGCCGACGATGACGACGTTCTCCAGCGAAGAGAAGCCGTCCATCTCCACCAGCAGGCGGTTGATGATGCGGTTCTGTTCCTGCTCGCCGCCGCCGGGCGCCTCGGCGCCGCTGCTGCGCCGACCGATGCCGTCGATCTCGTCGATGAAGACGATGCAGGGCGCCGACTCGCGGGCCTTCTTGAACAGCTCCTTCACCTTGCCGATGCCGGCGCCGTAGAACATGGAGCTGAAGTAGGAGCCGTCCACGCTGATGAAGCTGGCGCCGCATTCGCCGGCCAGGGCCTTGGCCAGCAGGGTCTTGCCGGTGCCGGGCGGACCGTCGAGCAGCACGCCGCGCGGCGCCTTGGCGCCGACGGCCGCGTACTGCTTCGGATCCTTCATGAAGGCGGCCACGCGGCGCAGGGCCTTCTTGGCCTCCTCGGCGCCGATGACGTCATCGAAGCGGGTCCTGGGCTTTTCGGCTAGGCGGGTGCGCTGGCCCAGCGAGCCGCGCATCTGCAGATAGACCAGGGGCGCGGCCACCAGCAGCATCAGCAGGATGGGGGCCAGCACATGGCCTGCGCGTTCCAGCGACTCGAACAGGCGCTGGCCGCCGGTGCGGGCGTCGACGTCGATGTCGGTCAGCGCAAAGCCCTGGGCCACGCTGAATTCACCCAGGCGCGAGCCGATCTCGTTCCTGCAGCCCAGGCCGCAGTCGATGAGGCGGGTACTGAACTGCTGGCCGGCGCGGTCGGTGTAGAGCACCAGGCTGCCGCTGACGCCGACGGCCGTGACGTTCTTGGCCTGCAGCGCACGCTCGAATTCCGAGGCCTCGCGCGGGTGGGCCAGCCATTGCTCGGGGGTCTTCTCGAAGGCGAGGGCGGTCGCGTTCTTGCGCGCCTGCACCTCGCTGGCCGTGCGCTCATGCAGCGTCGACAGGCCGAGGGCGGCCAGCAGCAGGGCGGCGGCGCTGGCGGCGATGATGAGTTTCTGACGCAATCCGGGCGTGGGAGCCTTGCTGGCGCTGTCCATGGTGTTCGGGAGCTTGGGGTACTGCAGTGCCGCCAGACTAGCGGCCTGCAGCCCGCAGCGCGCGTGCGTTATCGCGCTCCGGCTGAAGTCGTTTGCAACAGCCGTTTCAAGCGCGAAAAACTGCCGCCCCGGCAGGCCAAAGGCCTGTACTCGCCTACCAGCCCTTGGCCACGTAGTTGTTGCCGTTCTGCTGGTAGCGCGCGATGGCGTCCTTCAGCTCGCTGAGTTGCGTGCAGCCGGCCTTGCACTCGCTTGCCAGCGCGGTGAGGCGGGCCTGGGCCTTGGCGAGATCGCCCTTCATCAGATAGAGCTCGCCGGAGTATTCGAGGGCATTGCGATGGTGGGGGTCGATGCGCAGTGCCGCGTCGTAATGGCGCTCGGAGACCGCCAGGTCCGGGTTGGCGGACTTGCGCAGCGTGTAGCCCATCAGGTTGTTCCAGTCGGCACTGTCGCGCGCATCCACGCGCTTGAGCTCCGACAGGGCCGCGGCCCATTGGCGCGATTCGATCATCGTGCGGGCATTGGCCAGCGGATCGGCGGCGGCCGCGGGCGCGGCCATCGGGGCCATGGTGTCGGCGGCCTGCGCGGGCTGGATGAAGAGGGCGGTGGCCAGTGCGGCGGCGGTCAGGGCTTGCAGGGACTTCATGAGTTGCTTCTCTCGGTTGCGGTGGGATGGGAGTTCAAGCCTGGATGTGACGCTTGCGCAAGGCGGCGATGCCGGCGAGGCCGACGCCGAGCAGGGTCAGCGACGAGGGCTCGGGGACGCTGGCGACGGTGAAGTTCTCCGCACTGAAGCGGGGCAGGGCGTCGATGGCCGCCTGGCCGGTGGGCGAGGTGATGCGTGCGAGCACGCTCAGGTCGGCGGTCGCGTCGTTCAGGTTGGTGGAGAAGACGAGGCGGTCCACGTCCAGCGCGCTGTTCTTGTAGATGAAGAAGCCCGCGCCGTCGGTGTCGACCTTGCCGGCGATGAGGCTGGCCGCGTTGCCGGCACCGAAGGGCGTGGCGGGATTGCCGTCGTTGTCGATGTCCTGCAGCACGATGACGTTGAAGCCCGAGCCGGGAATGGCGCTGGCGGGGGCGTTCAGGAAGTGCAGTGCGCTGACGGCGTAGGCGCTGAAGGCGCCCAGGTCGAAGACGAAGCTGTCCTGGCTGGTGGAGAAGGCGGGAAGCAGACGCTCCTGGCCCGAGAAGACCTGGCGGCCGGGCGTGGCGAGGGCGGTGCTGCCGGTGAAGGGGTCGACGTTGATCAGCACCGGGGCGGCGCCGGCCGTCGCCATGCTGGCCATCAGGGCCAGCGAGAGGGAGATGCGGCTGCAGCTTGAAACGAGTGACATGGGGGCTCCTGGATTGGACGAGAGGGAAAGGGCAAGCGCTTCGGCGCGCACCGCCAGGACCTACGAGTTGGCGGATCCGCTGGACTACCCCTTGAACGTGGGGGGCGTATCGCCGCAGAAAACTTCGTCGTCCGCACGTCCGGAACGCGTCCGCTCTCGTAAGTCCAGACCGCAAGCCCGGCGCCGCGTGGCGTCATCGAAACAAGTGGCTTTGCGCCTCGCGCCTCGGTGAGCAGAATCGCGCCGCCTCAGAAAGAGCTCATGACACGGTTCCAGCCCAGCCCCACCATCGCCCGCCATGGCAGCCGTTGAGGACTTGCCGGCCCTGATGGCGCGCGTGGCCCTGGGTGACCGCGCGGCCTTCGAGCGCGTGTACCGCGCCACCTGCTCTCACCTCTACTCCATCGCCTTGCGCACGCTCAGGAACGAGCAGAAGGCCGATGAGGTGCTGCAGGAGGCCTATGTGAACATCTGGCGCCAGGCCGCGACCTTTGACGCCCAAGCCGGCACGCCCATGACCTGGATGATCAACGTCGTTCGCAACAAGGCCATCGACGCCGTGCGCTCGCGCCGTACCGAGGCCGCGTCCACCGTCGAACTGGACGACGCGGCTGACGAGGTGCCCGCCGATGCCTCAGGCGAGCCCGGCGAACTGCTGGAGAGCAGCCTCGCCAAGGCGCGCATCCATGCCTGCATGGCCGGCCTGCCTTCGTCGCAGCGCCAGGCTCTGGCCCTGGCCTACTACCGCGGCCTGGTGCACACCGACATCGCCGCCGCCATGAACGCGCCCCTGGGCACCGCCAAGGGCTGGGTGCGCCGCGGGCTGGAGCAGCTGCGCCTGTGTCTCGAGGCCGTCGGCATGAGGCAGGCATGAACTATCTGCGCCCCGAATTGCTGGACCGGCTCGCGCGCGAGTACGTGCTGGGCACGCTGGCCGGCCGCGCACGCCGCCGCTTCGAGTCCGTCATGCGCGGCTCGGCCGAGGCGCGCCAGGCCGTGCTGGCCTGGCAGGAACGCCTTGCCGTGCTGGAGCTGTCCCACGTGCCGCTGCAGCCTCCGGTGGGCAACTGGGCTGGCATCGAGGGCAGGCTGTTCGGCTCGGCCGAGCTCAAGCGTTCCTGGTGGCAATCCATGGCCCGCTGGCGACCGGGTCGAGTACTCGGTGGGGTCGCGGCAGGTGTGCTCGTGGCAGTGCTGACGCTCCGGTCCGCACCGCAATGGGCGGGCCTGGAGGAGAGCAGCGAGGCGCTGCCGCAGAGCTATGTCGGCCTGCTGCATGACGAGCAGGACAAGCCCATGGTGCTCGCCAGTTCGCGCCGCCACGGCAAGCAGTTGACGCTCAAGGTGCTGGCACCGTTGAACTTGCCGCAGGGCATGGTGGCGCGGCTTTGGGCCGTGCCGAAGTCCGGTGCGCCCTTCCTGCTGGGCACGCTGCCCGCCAAGGGCTCGGCCGCCATCGAGATGGCGGACACCTCCGAGAAGCTGCTCTTCAATGTGCCCCGTCTGGGGGTGACG
Organism: Roseateles sp. FW305-36; assembly: GCF_058787015.1. Taxonomy (NCBI): domain Bacteria; kingdom Pseudomonadati; phylum Pseudomonadota; class Betaproteobacteria; order Burkholderiales; family Sphaerotilaceae; genus Roseateles; species Roseateles sp. FW305-36. The sequence continues at coordinate 56,152 of NZ_JBYSZK010000015.1, forward strand.
GTGGAGCCCGAAGGCAGCCTGGCGGCCTCGCCGGGCGCCTTCGTGCTGACCGGGAGCTGTGTGAAGCTTTGGTAGCGCCGAGGACGCCGCAGGGCAGGGCGGTGTCCGGCGCCCAAAAACAAAGGGCCTGATCGCGAGATCAGGCCCTTGTCCATTTCTTGTTCTTGGTGCCGGCAAGAGGAGTCGAACCCCCGACCTTCGCATTACGAATGCGCTGCTCTACCAACTGAGCTATGCCGGCCTAGCGCTTGCCACTTGCGTGGCAACCGAACGCTTGACCCTTGCGGGTTTGGCGAAGCCCTGGATCATAGCCTAAGTGCAGCGAGGCGCCAAGATCGGCTTGCTTTTCGGGGTTGAGGCTGGAAACTCCGCCGCATGGAAAAGATCGCGAAATTGCTGTTGATCGTCTGGGCGCTGTTGGCCTTGAGTCGGGCGCAGGCCGCGGGCGAGCGTTTCGATGTCCCCACCCGCGAGGGCGTCGTGACGCCGGTGTTCTGGGAGGCAGCCGAGGGCGCCAAGGCGACGGTGCTGCTGTTTCCTGGCGGCGCCGGCGGCTTCGGGCGCATGGAAGCTGGCCGGCCGACGAGCCGCAACTTCCTGGTGCGGGCCCTGGGAGATTTCCTCACCCAGGGCTACAACGTGGCCATCTTCGGCAAGCCCGGCGACACGCCCGACCTCGGCTACAACGAGCGCATCTCGGCCGCCCACATGACCGACATCGGCGAGGTGCTGAAGGCGGTGAAGCAGAAATCCTCGGTGCCGGTCTGGCTGGTGGGCACCAGCCGCGGCACGGTGTCGGCGACGGCGGCGGCCATCCGCCTGCAGGGCGACATCGCCGGCCTGGTGCTGACGTCCAGCATCGTCGCCTGGGACAAGCCGGGCGCGGTGCCACGCCAGGACCTCCCCGCCCTCCGCGTGCCGGTGCTGGTGCTGCACCATGCCAAGGACCAATGTCGGCAGACGCTGCCGCGCGACGTCGGCTACATCCTGAAGGGACTGACGGCCGCGCCGGTGAAGAAGCTGGTGATGGTGGACGGCGGCGCCGATCCGACGGGCGATACCTGCGAGGCCCTGCACTGGCACGGCTTCATCGGCATGGAGACCGAGGCCGTGAAGATCATGACCGGCTGGATGGACCAGCCAAGACCCTGAAACGGCGCCGCGCGCCTCCTATCATCCGCGCCGTCAATGCCGGGACAGGCGCAACAGGGAGGAAGCATGCGGGGTATCGGGATGAAGGCACTGGCCTGCGCGGCGGTCTGCCTGCAGCTGGCGTCTTGGGCAGCGCCCGCCATGGCCGACGCAGACATCGCCGTCACGGTGAATGGCCGCCCCATCGAGACTCGTCAGCTCAACGAGGCCGTCGCGGCGCAGATCGCATCCAAGCCCCTGTCGCGGCAGGAACTGCTGAACCGCTCGATCGACGCGGTGCTGATCGGGCAGCGCGTCGTGGCCCTGGGCCTGGAGCCCGAGTTGCCCCAGGGCGACCTGGCCGTCTTCAATGCACAGGTCGGGCAATGGACCGCCAAGCATGATTACGCCCTGGGGTTGATGCCCAGCCTGCCGACACCGCAGGCGGTCAAGGCCTTCTACGACGAGCATCCCCATCTCTTCAGCAAGCGCCGCATCTACGACCTCCGGGAAGTGAAGGTCGAGGCGGCGCCGGCCCAGCATGAGGCCATCAAGGCCAAGCTGAAGACGGCCAGGAATCTCGACGAGATCCTGGCCTATCTGAAGGCTCGCGGCCTGCAATTCAGTGGCAGCAAGGCCGAGCGCAAGGCCGAGCAGCTGCCCATGGCCAACCTCGATGCCATCGCGGCAATGAAGGATGGCGACGCCATGGTCAGCCCGTTCTCCGCGGGGCTGACCATCCTCTATCTCAACAGTTCCCGGACCCAGGCCTTGAGCCTGGAGCAGGCCAGCGAGGCCATCCAGACGTTTTTGTTCAACCAGGAGCGGCGTGTGCGCCTGGATGCCGAAATGCTGCGACTGCGCCAGGCGGCGACGCTGCAGGGCTTCGGCGAGTTCGCATCCGTCGGGCGTTGAGCGGCCCGAAATGAAAAGACCCGACCGGGGCCGGGTCCTCAAACCTGCAGCGCCGCTCAGGCCGAGGCTGCGGGCGTCTCCAGGTGGTAGCGGGTGAGGCGCTCGACCTCGTGCTTCGAACCCAGGGCCACGGACACGCGCTCGTGCAGCTTGGTGGGCTGCAGGCTCATGATGCGCTCGCTGCAATTGGTGGCCGCGCCGCCCGCCTGCTCGACCAGGAAGGCCATGGGATTGGCCTCGTACATCAGGCGCAGCTTGCCGGGTTTGTCGGGCTCGCGCTGGTCCCAGGGGTAGATGAAGACGCCGCCGCGGGTCAGGATGCGGTGCACGTCGGCCACCATGCTGGCCACCCAGCGCATGTTGAAGTCCTTGGCGCGCGGGCCGGTGGCGCCAGCCAGGCATTCGTCGATGTAGCGGCGCATCGGCGGCGCCCAGTGGCGCATGTTCGACATGTTGATGGCGAATTCCTTGGTGTCCTCGGGAATGCGCACCTCGTCCTGGGTCAGCACCCAGGAGCCGGTCTCGCGGTCCAGCGTGAACATCGCAACGCCGTCGCCCACCGTCAGCACCAGCATGCTCTGCGGGCCATAGACGCAGTAGCCGGCCGCGGCCTGCTGCTTGCCCGGCTGCAGGAAGTCCTCGTCGCTGACGCCGCGCGAATGGCCGACCTTGCGCAGCACGCTGAAGATGGTGCCGATGCTGACGTTGACGTCGATGTTGGACGAGCCGTCGAGCGGATCGAACAGCAGCAGGTATTCGCCTTGCGGGTAGCGATTCGGCACGACGTAGATGCTGTCCATCTCCTCGCTGGCCATGGCCGCGAGATGACCACCCCATTCATTGGCCTCGATCAGCACCTCGTTGGCGATGATGTCGAGCTTCTTCTGCACCTCGCCCTGCACGTTCTCGCTGCCGGCGCTGCCCAGCACGCCGCCCAGGGCGCCCTTGTTGACGGCGATGGCGATGTGCTTGCAGGCACGCGCGACGACCTCGATCAGCAGGCGCAGTTCCTGCGGGATGTGGCCATGCTCGCGCTGCTGCTCGACGAGGTACTGGGTCAGGGAGACGCGGCTCACGAAGCAGCTCCCGAAGCCAGTGCGCGCTCGACGATCTCGCGCACGTCGCTGGACAGGTCGGGCTTGGCGGCCACACGGGCCACGGCCTCGCGCGCTGCCGTGCGATAGGGCTCGGCCAGCACGGCCCAGCGGTCCATCGAGCGGGCGATGCGGCTGGCCACCTGCGGGTTGATGGCGTCCAGCGCCAGCACCTGGTCGGCCCAGAACACATAGCCGGCGGCGTCGGCGCGGTGGAAGGCGGCCGGGTTGAACATGCACAGCGAGGCCAGCAGGCTGCGGGCGCGGTTGGGGTTCCTCAGCGTGAAGTCGGCATGCTTGGTCAGGGCCTTGGCGCGGGCGAAGACGCGGCCATCGACCTCGGGCGCACGGGCCTGCAGGGCGAACCACTTGTCCACCACCAGAGCGTCGTCCTTGAACAGCGTGTGGAAGCGTTCCAGGGCCGACTTGGCCAGCTCGGCGCCGGCATTGACCAGGGCGGCCAGCGCGCCGAGGCGGTCGGTCATGTTGGACGCATCCTTGAAGCGCTGGAAGGCCTTGCCCGGCCAGACGCTGTCGCCCGTCGTTTGCGCGTCCAGCACCAGCATGGACAGGGCCAGGTTGGCCAGGGCGCGCTTGCCGGAGGAGACCGGATCGGGCGCGTAGCCGCCGGCGATCTGGTTGGCCTCGAAGGCGGCGGCCCAGTCGTCGCGCAGGGCGCTGGCCAGCTGGGTTTGCGCAGCCATGACGGCAGCGTGGATGGCCTGAGGGTCGACGACGTCGAGCTGCTCGGCGATATAGGCCTCCCCGGGCAGGGTCAGGGCCAGTTCCTTGAAGGCGGGATCCAGCTCGGCGTGGTTGAGGATGCCGCGCATCGCCTCGATGAAGACGGGGCTCAGCACCAGCGGCTGGCCGGCACGCAGCGCATGCAGGATGCGGTTCAGCGCCAGGCGCTGGCCGGCTTCCCAGCGGTTGAAGGCGTCGCTGTCGTGGCGCATCAGCACCATCAGGCCGGCGTCGGAGAGGCCGTCGTCCAACACCACCGGGGCCGAGAAGCCGCGCAGCAGCGAGGGCACGGGCTCGTTGTCGATGTTGTCGAAGACGAAGGTCTGCTCGGCCTGGTCCAGCACCAGCACCTGCTCGGTCTCGCCTGCGGCGTTCAGCGCCAGCGCGTTGCCATGGCGGTCCAGCAGGCCCATGACGATGGGGATGACCTGGGGTTGCTTGTCGCCCTGGCCCGGCGTGGCGGGCGTGGTCTGGGACAGGCGCAGCGTGAAGGTGCGGGCGGCGCCGTCATGCTCGCCGCGCAGGCTGACGCGCGGCGTGCCGGCCTGGGAGTACCAGCGCTTGAAGGTGTCCAGGCGCGTGGCCAGGGCCGAGCCCGGATTGGCGTCGGCGATGGCCTGGGCGAAGTCATCGCAGGTCACGGCCTGGCCGTCATGGCGCTCGAAGTAGAGCTTCATGCCGGCTTCGAAGCCCCTGCGGCCGACCAGGGTCTGGTACATGCGCACGACCTCGGCACCCTTCTCGTAGACCGTGGCCGTGTAGAAGTTGTTGATCTCGCTGTAGCTGTCCGGGCGCACCGGGTGGGCCATGGCGCCGCTGTCCTCGGGGAACTGCATGGCGCGCAGCTGGCGCACGTCCTGGATACGGCAGACGGCGCGTGCCGAAGCGCTGCCGGCCATGTCCATGGAGAACTCCTGGTCGCGGAAGACTGTCAGGCCTTCCTTCAGCGACAGCTGGAACCAGTCGCGGCAGGTGACGCGGTTGCCGGTCCAGTTGTGGAAGTACTCATGGGCGACGATGGACTCGATGCGGGAGAAGTCGGCATCGGTCGCCGTGGCGGGCGAGGCGAGCAGGGCGGCCGTGTTGAAGATGTTCAGGCCCTTGTTCTCCATGGCGCCCATGTTGAAGTCGGACACGCCGACCACCATGAAGCGCTCCAGGTCCAGGGGCAGGCCGAAACGGGCCTCGTCCCAGACCATGGAGGCGATCAGCGAGTTCATCGCATGCTCGGTCTTCTCCAGGTCGCCGCGGCGCACATAGACCTGCAGCAGATGGTCCTTGCCGGCACGGGTGCGCACGCGCTGCTCGCGGGCCACCAGGTCGCCCGCCACGACGGCGAACAGATAGCTGGGCTTGGGGAAGGGGTCGCTCCAGACGGCGAAGTGGCGGCCGTTCTCCAGGTCGCCGCTGTCCACCAGGTTGCCGTTGGCCAGCAGGATGGGGAAGCGGGCCTTGTCGGCACGCAGCGTGACCTTGTAGATCGCCATCACGTCGGGCCGGTCCAGGAAATAGGTGATGCGGCGGAAGCCCTCGGCCTCGCACTGCGTGAAGAAGCTGCCGCCCGAGGTGTAGAGGCCGGACAGGGCGGTGTTCTTCTCGGGGCAGATGGTGTTGCGGATCTCCAGCAGGAAGTCGTCGTCCGGCGGGTTGTCGATGACCAGCTCGTGGCCTTCCTGGCGGAAGGAGACGCCTGCGCCAGCTATGAGCACGCGCAGCAGGTTGAGCTCTTCGCCGTGCAGGCGCAGCGCGCCGTGCGCGACCGAGCGATTGCGCTCGATCTGCATCTTGCTCGTGACGATGGTCTTGGCCGGGTCGAGGTCGAAGGTCAGGTCGACCTGGCGGATCCAGAACGCCGGCTGCTGGTAGTCCAGACGCTGGATCAGGGGGGCGGTGCCTTCACGCATGAGGGGCTTCCTTGGGTGAGGAAAAGAGAAGGGCCGCCGTGGCGGCAAGAAAAAACAAGGGGCCGCGGCAGCGGCCCCGGGGCGTCAGACGCCTTGCTTGAGGGATTCGGTGATGAAGGGGTCGAGGTCGCCGTCCAGCACCTTCTGCGTGGCCGAGGTCTCGTAGTTGGTGCGCAGGTCCTTGATGCGGCTCTGGTCCAGCACATAGGAACGGATCTGGTGGCCCCAGCCGACGTCGGTCTTGGTGTCTTCCAGCTTCTGCTGCTCTTCCATGCGCTTCTTCATCTCATGGTCGTACAGGCGCGAGCGCAGGCGGCGCCAGGCGACGTCGCGGTTGCTGTGCTGGCTGCGGCCGTCCTGGCATTGCACGACGATGCCGGTCGGGATGTGCGTCAGGCGCACCGCCGAGTCGGTCTTGTTGATGTGCTGGCCGCCGGCGCCGGAAGCGCGGAAGGTGTCGGTGCGCACGTCGGCCGGATTGATGTCGATCTCGATCGAGTCATCGACTTCCGGGTAGACGAACAGCGAGGCGAAGGACGTGTGGCGGCCGCCGGACGAGTCGAAGGGCGACTTGCGCACCAGGCGGTGCACGCCGGTTTCGGTGCGCAGCAGGCCGAAGGCGTACTCGCCTTCCACCTTGATGGTGGCGCTCTTGATGCCGGCCACGTCGCCCGGCGTCTCGTCTTCCATCGTGGTCTTGAAGCCCTTGCGCTCGGCGTACTTCAGGTACTGGCGCAGCAGCATGCCGGCCCAGTCGCAGGCCTCGGTGCCGCCGGCGCCGGCCTGGATGTCGATGAAGCAGTTGCTCGGGTCGGCCGGGTTGTTGAACATGCGGCGGAACTCGAGTTCCTCGACCTTGGCCTGCAGCGTGGCGGCATCGGCCTCGATGGCCAGCATGCCGGCCTCGTCGCCTTCCTCCTTGCTCATCTCGAAAAGCTCGGCGTTGTCGGCCAGCGAGGAGGTCAGGTGCGTGATCGTCTCGACCACGGTCTCCAGCGTGCGCTTTTCCTTGCCCAGTTCCTGGGCGCGCTTGGGGTCGTTCCAGACGTTGGGGTTCTCGAGCGACGCGTTGACTTCGTTCAGGCGCAGGGCCTTGCGATCGAAGTCAAAGATACCCCCTTAGCGCGTCGGTGCGCGCTGCGAGGTCGGCGAGGCTGTTGCCGATTTGGTTGATGTGTTCGATGTCCATGTCAGGGCACGTCTTGTCTTGGCGAAAAAGCGGATTTTCTCATGGGTGAGAATGACCCCCATGACAGCCCCGCCCAGAGACGACTATTGGCGCCGCACCCGGCGCCTGACCGTCTGGCTGCTGCTGGCCTGGGGCGTGGTCGGTTTCGCGCCGGTGTTCTTCGCGCGCGAGCTCAGCGTCGAGGTGTTCGGCTGGCCGCTGGCCTTCTGGCTGGCCTCGCAGGGGGCCCTGCTGGGTTTTTGCGCCATCGTCGTCGTCTATGCCCGTGTCATGGACAAGATGGAGGCCGAGCCGCACTTGGAAATCAGCGGGCCGCCTCGCTCCTGAACAGGCGGCGCGTTTCGGCCTCGCCGACATGGCGCTGGTAGATCGCCACGACGCGGCCGTCGCGCCTGAGCATCTCCAGGTGGCGCGCCAGCAACTGCAGGTCGTCGTCGCTGACATGCTGGCGGTTCACATAGATGCCGATGGGCTCAGGTTGTGACTCGGGCAGGTCCACGATGGTGATCTGCGCCGGCAGCACGCCGTCCTGGCGCTGCTTGACGTGAATGACGCTGGGGACCAGGGCCGCGCGCACCCTGCCGGCATTCAGCTTGGCCGCCAGATTTTCGAAGTCGGGCGAGTATTCGGCCTGGCGCGAGGCCAGCATGGCGTTGATCTGGTCATCCAGCCGCGGACTCAGGCGCACGCCGCGCACGACACCGAGCTTGAGGTCGGGCATGCGGCGCAATTCGTCCAGGGTATGCGGCACGGGCTCGCCGACGACGATGAGGTCCTGTTCGGCGTAGGCATAGGCCAGGAACTGGCCGAGGCGTTCGCGGTCGGGGGCGCGCATGACCGAGGTGATGATGTCCAGCTGCCCTTGCTCGAACTCCAGCAGCACGCGAGCGCGGGGTCGGCCGACGATCTTGAGCCGGCAGCCGCTGCGCTGCGACAACTCGCCGATCAGGTCCGGCACGATGCCCAGCCACTGACCGTCGCGCTGGTAGGCGCCGTAGCCCAGCTCGGAGACGCCGACCTGAAGCTCGCGTGAGCAGCCGGCCTGGGCGCCGGCCGCGGCCAGCGCCATCAGCAGCGCGACGGCCGAGCGCTTCATGCGCCCAGGAAGGACTCGAGCGCGGCGGCCAGGGCTTGGGGCTGGTCGTGGTGCAGCATGTGGCCGGCGTCCTGCAGCACGGTCTGGCGCAGGTCGGGCACCAGGGCCAGGCGGGCCTCGAAGTCGGCGCGCGGATAGCGCGTGCCCCAGAAGCGCGTCAGCTGGTCGTCGCTGCCTTCGACCCACAGCGTCGGCGCGGCGATGCGCTGCCAGCAGGCCAGCACCTCGGCCTTGCGGTAGAGCATGGGGTTGGCCAGCTTGTGGGCCGGGTCGGCATTGAGCTGGAAGCCCTCGGGGGTTTCGCGCGACCAGTGGCCAGCCAGCCAGGCGGCCTTGTCTGCCGCCAGCCGGGGGTTGTTCTTGCGCAGGCGTTCGGCCACGTCGGACAGCGTTGCGTAGGGCCTGAGTGACGGCGGGTCCTTGAGTTCGTCCAGCCACTTGGCCAGGCGCTCCGGCGCGGCGGCGGGGGCGATGTCGGGCATGCCGAAGCCTTCGAGATTGACGAGGCGACGGATGCGCTGCGGACGAACGCCTGCATAGCTCATGACCACATTGCCACCCATGCTGTGGCCCAGCAGGTCCACCGGCGCCTCGGGGCTGAGCGCATCGAGCAGGGCGTCGAGGTCGCCGAGATAGTCGGGAAACCAGTAGCAATCGGCGCCTGTCGTCTCGCTGAGGCCGAAGCCGCGCCAGTCCAGGGCGATGACTTCGCGCTCGTCCTTGAGGGCGTCGACGACGAACTGGAAGGACGCGCCGACGTCCATCCAGCCATGCACCATGACCAGGGGCAATTGGCCTGGCAAGGGTTGACCCCAGCGCAGGATGTGATGGCGCAGGCCGCGCAGAGTCAGAAATTCGCTGCGATGGGCGCGGCGCGGGGTGTAGACATCGGGCATATCCGCACTGTAGGACACCGCAGTCCGCTGACAATGGGGTCATCATGCCCGCACCCCGCCACGACATCCGCGCCGCCGAGCCGCGCGACCTGAAAGCCATCGTCCAGCTGATCAGCGAACTGGCCGAGTTCGAGCACCTGACCCATCTGCTGGAGGTCACGCCCGACAAGCTCGAGCCGCATCTGTTCGGCGACGAGCCGGTGGCGGAGTGCATGGTGGGCGAGATCAACGGCGAGGTCGTCGGTTTCGCGCTGTACTACACCAACTTCTCGACCTTCCTGGCCAAGCCCGGCCTCTATCTGGAAGATCTTTACGTTCGCCCCGCCCACCGCCGCAGCGGCCTGGGCAAGGCCCTGCTGATCCAGCTGGCCCAGCTGGCCTGCGAGCGCGGCTATGGCCGCTTCGACTGGACGGTGCTGGACTGGAACGAGGACGCCATCCGCTTCTACGAGAAGCTGGGCGCCGAGGTCATGCCCGACTGGCGCATCTGCCGCCTGACCGGCGAGGCGCTGGAGCGCTATGCCGACGGCGACCGCCCGAGCATGTGGTCCCCCAGCGCCTGGTTGGGGCTGTGATCCGGACAATCCACTAGGCCGGCCCGGGTCGGGCTGGCTAGCATTCGCCCCCTTGTCCCAAACGGGGTGGCCCATGGCGGAAGACCGATACGAGCAGCTGCATGCCGGCTTCCGCTGGCAGGTGCCGCCGGACTTCAACATCGCCGAGGCCTGCTGTGGCCGCTGGGCGCGTGACACGCCCAATGCCACCGCCATCCATTTCGACAGCGAGAGCGGCTGCCGCGCCCATTACAGCTACGGCCAGCTGCAGCGCGCCGCCAACCGCCTCTCCAATGCCCTGCTGAACCAGGGCGTGCGCCGGGGCCATCGCGTGGCCATCGTGCTGCCGCAGCGTTTCGAGACCGCCGTCGCCCACATCGCCATCCAGCAGATCGGCGCGGTCGCCATGCCGCTGTCCATGCTGTTCGGTGCCGAGGCGCTGGAGTACCGGCTGCAGGACAGCGGCGCCGTGCTTGCCATCGCCGCCTGCGAAGCGCTGCCGGCCCTGCGCGAGGTCAAGGCCCGCTGCCCGGCCCTGCGCCGCATCTTCGTCGTCGGCCAATGCCCGGTGGACTGCGACGAGATGCCCTGGATGGAAGCCCTGCAGGCCGAGGAGGCCCGCTTCAAGCCGGTGGGCACCCAGGCCGAGGACCCGGCCATCCTGATCTATACCAGCGGCACGACTGGCAACCCCAAGGGCGCCCTGATCCCGCAGCGAGCGTTGATCGGCAACCTGACCGGCTTCGTCGCCAGCCAGAACTGGTTCGGCTTCGACCCCTTCGACGCCGGCAAGCCCAGCGACGCCGTCTTCTGGAGTCCCGCCGACTGGGCCTGGACCGGTGGCTTGATGGATGCGCTGCTGCCGACGCTCTACTTCGGCCGCCCCATCGTGGCCTGGCAGGGCCGTTTCTCCGCAGCCAAGGCCTTCGAGCTGATGGCGGCCTACGGGGTCACGCACGCCTTCCTCTTCCCGACGGCGCTCAAGGCCATGATGAAGGCCGAGCCGCGGCCCAGGCGCCATGCGCTGAAGCTGCGCGCGCTGATGAGCGCCGGCGAGGCGGTCGGCGACGCGGTGTTCAGCTGGTGCCGCGATGCCCTGGGCGTGCCGGTCAACGAGATGTTCGGCCAGACCGAGATGAATTATGTCGTCGGCAACTGCCAGGCCCTGTGGCCGGCCAAGCCCGGCAGCATGGGCCGGGCCTACCCGGGCCATCGTGTGGCTGTCATCGACGACGCGGGCAAGGAGTGCGCGCCGGGCGAGACGGGCGAGATCGCCGTGCATGCGCGCGACCGCCATGGCGTGCCCGACCCGGTCTTCTTCCTCGGCTACTGGAACAACGACGCCGCGACGAGATCCAAGTTCACGGGCGAGTGGTGCCGCACCGGCGACCTCGCCCGCAGCGACCGCGACGGCACCCTTTGGTACGAGGGCCGGGCGGACGATGTCTTCAAGGCCGCCGGCTATCGCATCGGCCCGGGCGAGATCGAGAACTGCCTGCTCAAGCACCCGGCGGTGGCCAACGCGGCCGTCGTGCCCAAGCCGGATGCCGAGCGCGGCGCGCTGGTGAAGGCCTATGTCGTGCTGGCCGAGGGCCATGCCGGCGACGCGGCTCTGGTCGAGGCCCTGCAGGCCCACGTGAAGGCGCGCCTCGCGCCCTACGAGTACCCGAAAGAGATCGAGTTCATCGATGCCCTGCCGATGACGACGACCGGCAAGGTGCAGCGCCGCGTGCTGCGCCTGCGCGAGCAGGAACGGGCGGCCGCCTCAGGCCGCGCGGTTGCGTAGCTTCAGCAGGCTCAGCCCCAGCACCACGAACAGCCCGCCCGTGATGCGGTTGAACAGGCGCATGCGCCGCGCATCGGACAAAAAGCGCCGCAGCGTGCGAAACAGGCCCACGTAGAAGGCGTGCGACACCAGCGCCAGCACCGTGAAGGTCAGCGTCAGCAGCACGGTCTGCAGCAGCAGCGAATGCCCCGGGGTGAGGAACTGCGGGAACAGCGCGGTGAAGAACAGGATGGCCTTGGGGTTGGTGACGGCCACGCCCAGGCCTTGCAGAAAGAGCCGGGCCGGCGTGGTGGGCTGGTCGGTGCGCGCGGTGGCGTCCAGGCGCATGGGGGCGCTGCGCCACTGCTTGATGCCCAGATAGATGAGATAGCCCGCGCCGATGAGCTTCACGACCAGGAAGGCCGATGCCGACACCGCCAGAAGCGCGCCCATGCCCGCCGTCGCGGCGCCCGACACGATGAGCAGGCCGGCCGCATTGCCCAGCGAACTGAACACCGTGTGCCGCGGCCCCACGGCCATGGCGTTGGAAATGGCCAGCAGCACGCCCGGGCCGGGCGAGAAGCAGGTCAGCAGGGCCACGCCGCAGAACAGCAGCCAGGTCGAGAAGGGCATGGGGACTTCCGGGGCAGGTCAATGACCCGGCGAGTCTAGGCGGCAGCGCTCAAGACCCCGCGCGGCGGTAGTGCAATCGCCAGAGCAGCTTCCAGGTCTTGCCGCCGTCGCTGCTGCCCTCCCAGTCCCAGGTGAAGCTGTCGGCCTGGATGTCGTAGAAGCGCATGCGCTGGCCCTTGAGCTCGGCGAACTCGGTCGCGAACACACGGGTCTCGCGGTCCAGCGCACCGGTGAACACGAAGAAGCCACCCTGGTTGTCGGCCCAGGACTGGCGCCACTCGCCGCTGCGCTTCTCGATGACCGACAGCGAGCGGCCGAGCAGGGCCGGCGGCGTGCTACCGGCCTCGCCTTCGAACTGCTCTTCGATGACCTGGTCGTCCAGGATCTTGCGGATCTGGTTGCGGCCCTGGCCCGGGCTGCCGTCGGGGTTGACCCAGCGCACCGTCCACTGGCCGACCCAGAAGTCGAACCAGTGCGCCTTGGCAGGGGCAGCGCTGGCGGTTTGCAGCAAGGCGGTTAGCAGCACGGCGATTGACCATTTGGCTGAGGGCTTACTGGAAGGCATAGCTGGCGTTGACGTAGATGAAGCGGCCTCGCGGGTCGGCGTACTGCGGGTCGTAGCCGGACTGGAACGAGGTCTGGCCGCCGGCATTGCTGAACGGCGGGTCGGTGTTGAACAAGTTGCGCACGCCGAGTGTCCACTTCATGCCGGGCAACCAGCCCGCGTAGCCGAACTGGGCGTCCCAGGTGCGGTAGGACGAGACCCGGCGCGGTGCGCCGCTGAGCGCGCCGGGCAGGTCGTCGTAGCTGCGCTGGTAGTTCAGCGCCAGCGTGGCCTCCATGGCGCCGTGGCTCCAGGTGGCCGCCTGGTAGGCCTTCAGCCGCGGGATGATGCCGCCGGCCGGCCCGACCTGGCTCACGCCGGTGCTGAAGCTGCCGTCGGGGTTCTCGCTGTCGAAGCGGTCGAAGTAGGTACCGTTGAAGGCCAGCGCGAGGCGGCCCGCACCGCCCAGCGTCAGGCGCCAGCGAGCGTCGAAGTCCGTGCCGCGCACCTCGGTGCGGCCGGTGTTGAGGTTGCTCTGGTCGATGTTGACGATGGGGCCGGGCAGCGTGGGGAAGGCAGGGTCCGTCGGGCCGCGCTGCACGTAGATGCCGAACTTGCCCAGGTCGCTGAGGATGAAGCTCGGCGCCAGGCCGTTGGATATGGTGTTGGACAGGCTGATGCGGAACAGGTCGGCGCTGAGCGACAGGTTCTTCGACGGTTCCAGCACCAGGCCGAGGTTGCTGTTGCGCGACTTCTCGGCCTTGAGCTTGTCGTTGCCGCCGTTGGTCGTCGCGAATTGCGTCTGGCAGTCCTTGATGCCGTCGTTGGTGGTCGGGCAGCGAAGCGGGTCGGTCTGGCCCTGCGTGGTCACACCGGTCGTGGGCGGCGTGTAGAGGTCGGCCAGGCTGGGCGCGCGGAAGCCCCGGCCCACCGCGGCTCGCACCAGCACCTCGTGCACGGGCTGCCAGCGCAGGCTGAGCTTTGGCGTGGTGGACGAGCCCACGCCGCCATAGCGGTCCAGCCGCACGGCGCCGTCCAGCTCCAGTCCCTTGATGACGGGCAGGTTGACCTCGCCGAAGACGGCGTCCACGCGGCGCGAGCGGTTAGTGGCGGCGATGTTGCCGCCGTAGCCGCCGATGTCGCCCTCGGCCAGTTCGCGGCTGGGGCGGAAGTCGTAGCGCTCGCTGCGCAGCTCGGCGCCGATGGCGATGGCCGCGGGGCCGCCCGGCAGATCGAAGACCTCGCGCGAGGCTCGGCCCGTCCAGCTCGACAGCACCGTGCGCACGCTGAAGGCGTCGCCGACGAAGTTGTCGGCGCGGATCTGGGCCACGATGTCCGGCGTGTTGTCGCCGAAGAAGTTGACCTGGCCGCTGTTGAGCAGCGGCAGCACCTTGGACAGGATGGGCCAGCCATCGTTGTTGTGCTCGCGCACACGGCTCTCGCTGCGCAGCAGCGCGGTGTCGATGTCCCAGCCAGCCCACTCGCCGCGCAGGCCGAAGGTGAGGCGCGGCGACGTGGCGATGTCGGTGATGTCGCGGTTGCCCGAAACGGCTGCGCGGTAGCGCACCAGCAGGTCGGGCGTGGCGCCGCCGGTCTGGGCCGTGACGAAGGCCGTCGGGTAGTAGGGGCTGTCGGGCTTGAGCACGATGGTGCTGGCGCTGATGCCGCCCGGCACGCGGTAGGGGTCGAGGTTGTAGAGCACGTTGTTGGCCGGCAGGTTGAACTGGTCGGACAGCGGCACGGGCTGGATCACCGTGCGGTTCTCGTTGCGGTTGATGCCGGCCTCGACGAAGCCCTCGAACTGCGCGCCGAGCTTGAAGCGCAGCGCGCCGAACAGGCTGACGCGCTTGACGTCGGGCAGCAGCGAGACCAGCGGCGCCGTGTCGAAGCGGCAGGATTTGGGCGAGCGCAGCGGGTCGATGAAGGAGTAGGGCGCCGCGCAGCCGCTGGCGGCCGTCGGGTTGACCGAGCCGAGGCTGCCGTCCACCGCGGCGATGTTGGCCGGGAAGGTGTTGCCCGAGGTTGTGTCATTGCCGGTGTCGACGTTGTAGGCATGGCCGGCGAAGGCGCGGTCGCGGCCGAACAGGCCGTCCTCCTTCTGCGCCGAGGCCAGCAGCATCAGGTTGTAGCCGTCGCTCGCCAGGTCGCCGCGGCCCCACAGCAGGCTCGCGCGCTTCGTGCCGGCGCCGCCCTGGGTGGCCAAGCCCAGGCTGGCCGCCAGCTCCGTGCCACGGTAGTCGGCGCGCAGGATGAAGTTCACGACGCCGGCGATCGCATCCGACCCGTAGATGCTGGACGCGCCGTCCTTCAGGATCTCGACCCGCTCGATCGCGGCCAGCGGGATGCTGTTGATGTCGACTGACACCGAGTCGTTGGTGAAGCCGATTCCGTAGGGCGACAGCCGCCGGCCGTTGACCAGCACCAGCGTGCGCAGCGACGACAGGCCGCGCAACGACACCGAGGAGATGCTGCCCGTCGTGGCGCCCGAGGCCGCCGACACCAGGTTGCCGCCCGAGCTGGCCATGGCCGTCACGGTCTGCATCAGCTGCTCCACATTGGCCACGCCGCTGCGGGCGATGTCCTCGCGCTTGAGGACCTGCACGGGCAGGGCGGTCTCGGCGTCGATGCGCTTGATGGACGAGCCGGTGATCTCCACGCGGTCCAGGCTTTCGGCGGCCTGGGCGTGGGAGGCGAGGAGGGCGGTGGCAAACGCCACGGGGAGAAGTCGAGTCATGGCCTGAGGGCTCCGGTTTGAACGTGAGCTCAGGCTATGGGCGGACCAGGCGGGCGGCGTTGCAGCGATTGCGGCGCAACGCCGGGGGCGGCCGCGCAAGATTTGCAACGCCGGCGCGGTGGCCCAGCGCCTAGACTGGGCGCCCCATGATCCTGCGCGAACTGCCCGACCTGGCGCCCCGGCCGCTGACGCCGGCCAACGCGGCCTTTCGGCAGTGGTTCGCCGAGCACTGGGGCTGCGAGAACGCCATCGTCATGGGCTGGTCGCGCGATGTCGAGTTCCCGCCGCACACGCAGACGCTGTCCATCAAGCGCGCCTGGGGTGGCGAGGGCGAGGACTATCTGCTGCCGACGCGCCGGCTGCGTGTCGATGCTGGCCATTGCCTGATCCTGAACCAGGGCGGCCACTACGGCGCGCGCATCCGCAGCCGCGAGCCGGTGCTCAGCTTCGGCGTGTTCTTTCGCCCCGGCATGGTGGCCGAGCTGGCCCATGCGGCGCGCCAGACCCTGCCCGAGGCACTGGCCGCGGAGGGCGAGTTGAGGGGATGGGGCCCAGGTTTTGCCGAACATCTGCGCCCCGCCGATGGCCGGCTCGGCGCGGCACTGACCGGTTTGCGCGACGCCGTTCTCGCCGGCCGGGGGGACTGCCTTGGCGATGCCGACGACGAAGCCTGGTTGGAGGAAGGTCTGCAGTCGCTGCTCTGGCGCATGATGGAGGCCGAACCCGGCTGGCGCGGCCGCAGCCAGGCCCTGACCGCTCTCAGCCGCGGCCAGCACGCCGAGCTGCTGTCACGCCTGGACAGTGCCATGGACCTGATGCTGAGCGATCCTGCCGCGCCGCTGGATCTGGACCACCTGGCCGGCGCCGCGCGCCTGTCCAAATACCACCTGGTGCGCTGCTTCCGGGCCCTGCACGGCTGCACGCCCATGGCCTGGTTGACGCGGCTGCGCACCCAGCGTGCGCTTGGCCTGCTGGGCGACGCGAGCCTGTCGCTGGAAGAGGTGGCTGCGCGCAGCGGCCTGGGCTCGCGCCAGACGCTGTTCCGCCAGTTGCGCCGTCACCGCGGCGCGGGTGGGCAGGCCTTGCGCGAGCGGCTCGGCGCAGCGTCAGCTCATTTGCACTTGTAGGGCTTGCCCACCATGCTGACCGCCCGCGGCGCGACGTTGCCGTTGAAGGCGTCGGTGTCGCCGATGCGCGAGCGGAAGATCTCGACGCAGGTGTTGCCGCGCCGCATGACGGTGCGGTGATCGCCCTGGGCGCCGACCGACTGCGAGCGGTTCTCGCTGGTGCTTTCCTCGACCCAGGCGCCGGCACCGCCGGTGGCGTCGGCGATGCGGTCTTCCAGCGTCGCGCGTGGCGTGTTGCTGCGCGGGTCGCTGAGGGCCGGGTTGCGCGCCGCGGCGCTGGAAGCGGCGTAGCCGGGTGGCAGGCTCAGGCGCAGCGCCGTGCGAGGGGGCTCGGTAGACGGCGTCGCCATGGGTGGGTGGATGGTCACCGGCGCGGCTGCGGTTTCCGGCACCGTCGGCGGCGCGATGGTGACGTTGGGTGGCGGCATGACGCGGGGTTCGGTCTCGCGTGGCGCTGCCAGCTTCGGCGCCGCCGGCGGTGGCGGCACCCGCTGCGGCGGCGCTGCGATGAGGCGCACAGTGGTCAGCCGCTGGTCGACGTGCTCGCCGAGGGAGGGCGGTTTGTGCATCCACAGCGCGGCGAGCAGCCCCAGGTGCAGGGCCGCAACGGCGATGCGCGCGATCCAGCGGTGGTCCATGGCCGTCAGAACTTGATGCTGAGGCGGGTGTCGGCCGGGGCCACCAGGCGCGCCGCGTCAGGCCAGTTCTCCTGGCCGCTCAACAGGGCGCAGGCGCGGCCCGGCTCCCCCTTGCTGGCCTCGTGGTCGCGTTCGCCGGCCGCGACCGGCAGCGGCAGGCCGAGCAACTGGCCGTTCTCGCGCCACTGCAACTGCCAGGCGGGCGTGGCGCTGCAGATGCGTACGGCCTCGATGCGCGGGAACAGCCAGCGCAGATACCAGGGCAGCAGCTCCTCGCGCAGCGTACGGGCGACGCGCATGACCTGGCGCACCTTGGCCAGGGTCAGCTGCTCGGGCGGCACGGTCAGCTCGATGGAGCCGCGCACCGCCATCTGGCCCTTGGCCGTGTTGGTGGCCAGGTCGGCCGTCTTGGCCTCGGCCTCGGGCAGCAGCGGCAGGTCGAAGCGGCCCTCGGCGTCGATCTTCAGCGGGTAGTCCGCATCGTCGCTGCGCACCGCCATGCGGATGTCGGGCAGCGCCATCTTGGTCTTCTCGGTGTCGACCTTGAAGTCCATGCGGAACAGGCCTTCGCCATGCTGCCTGAGCTTGGTCAGCAGGCTGTTGATCTGGCCATAGGGCAGCACGCCGCCGTCACGCTTGAGCTCCGTCTTCACGGCGGGCAGGACTTCGGTCTGGGCATGGGCGGTCGCGGCCGCGGTCAGCAGGCAGGCAAGCAGGAAGCGCATGGATCAGGGCGTCGTTTCGTCGGGAGGTTCGGGGCCGGGCTCCCAGGCGAGCAGGTCGCCGGGCTGGCACTGCAGGACTTCGCAGATGCGCGACAAGGTGTCGAAGCGCACGCCCCGCACCTTGCCGCTCTTGAGCAGGGACAGGTTCGCTTCGGTGATGCCCACGCGCTCGGCCAGCTCGCGCGACCGCATCTTGCGGCGTGCGAGCATGACGTCGAGGGTGACGATCACCGGCATGCGAACCGCTCCTTCACGCATGGCCGTGAGGGTGTTGCGGGCCGAGCGCCGGGCTGCTCCCTAGCCGGCCCGCGTAGGGCGATGTGCTTGCGGCTCATTGCCGCAAGCATCGCCGCCCCCTCGGGGGGCCGGCCAAGGTAGTCCTTGGACGAGGGGCTCATACAAATTCGGCGTTCTCGTCGGCCACGCGCGCGGCCTCGTGCAGCACCTGGGCGAGGGCCAGCAGCAGCAGGCCGAAGAGCAGGGCGAGGTAGTGGTCGCCCGACAGTCCGAACCAGAGCTGGCGCTCGCCGACCGGGTTGCCCCAGGTCAGCGCGAGGATGGCCAGGGTGTGGCTCAAGGGCTGGGCAGCGGCCAGGCAGCACAGGCCGAAACCCAGCCGACGCAGATGCTGGGCCGGCCGGCGCGCCAGCAGCTCGCCCTCGGCAAAGCAGCCGAACAGCGACCACATCTGCCACAGGGCAAACAGGCTGGCCAGGGTGGGCAGCATCGATGCCGCCAGCCCCCACAGCCGGGCGCCCAGGTCGAGCTGCACCTTGGGGAGGCTCCAGGTGCGCGCTGCCACCTCGGCCACCCAGACCGCGTCGGCCCAGAAGATGAAGGGCAGGGTGCCGATGACCACCACGCCGAGCAGGCAGAGCAGCCGCACGACCCAGGCCAGGCGGCGGATGCGTCGCAGGCCGTCGGCGGAGAAGGAGTCGGGCATGGGCGGTCTTTTTGAAACAGGAAAACTTACTGTAAAACAATAAATTGTTGCCGCCAAGCGATGAGAAACGAGAGCGAGCGGGTCATGCGTCGCCATGGCATCCGGGCAAGACCTGACGCACTCGGGTGGTGTGGCCACCTGTTCCCCGGCCGTATGCTGCGGCGTCACTCCACCTTGTCGACATGCTCCAGCGCCGAGCCTTGATGCTTGCCTCCCTGGCAGCGCCCCACGCAGTGGGAGCCGCCCGGCCTGTGCTGCGTCTGGCCGCGGAGAACTTTCCGCCGTTCAGCCATGTGGAGAACGGGCAGCCCAAGGGCCTGGACTGGGAGGTGGTCAGGCCCGTGCTCGACGGGCTGGGATTCGGCGCCGAACTGCTGGTCATGCCGTGGAAGCGCGCCCTGCGGGACGTGGCCCAGGGCGAGCTCGATGCGGTGATTGGCGGCACGCGCGGCGACCTGAACGAGCGCGAGGAACTGCTGGCCTTTCCGGACGAGCCGCTGAGTGCCTCCTACAGCCGGCTGTATTTCCGTCGCGGCCAGCCCTTCGTCTTCGACGGCCTGTTCACGCTCAAGGGCAAGAGCGTGGCCGTGGTGGCCGGCTACAGCCTGCCGCCGGACTTCAATGCGGCGCCGTATTTCCATCGCCAGGCGGTGAACACGCATGAGCAATGCCTGCGCATGCTGCTGGCCGGCCGCGTCGACCTGGCCCTGGTGCATGCCGGCGTGGCCGAGCACCTGATCCGTCGCGAGAACTGGCGCGCCCAACTGGGCGCCGACCCGACGCCCATCGCGCCGGGTCAGCTCTATGTGTGCTTCTCGCGCCGCCAGGGCCACGAAGCGCTGGCGCGGCGCTTCGGCGAGGCCTTGCGCAAGTACAAGCAAGGCCCGGCCTACGCCGCGCTGCTGGAGAGTTATGGCATCCCCGCGGAAACGTTGAGGGGTGTGCAATGGCCGGGTTGACGCGCCGGGCGCTGCTGCCGGCCTTGGTGCCGTCGGTGCTGCCAGCGCTGGCGGCGCCGGCGCGTTCGGGTGGCGACGCGCTGGAGCATTGGCTGGAGATGTTCCAGCCGTCGACCCTGTCGCGCAGCGCCCAGCGGGCCGAACTGGCCTGGTTCATCCAGGCCGCCCAGCCCTTCCGCGGCCAGCGCATCAAGGTGGTCTCGGAAATCCTCGACACCCATGCCTGGGAATCCAAGGTCCTGGCGACGGCCTTCAGCGAACTGACCGGCATCCAGGTCCAGCACGAGCTGATCCCGGAAGGCGACCTGGTGAGGCGCATCCACGACCAGATGCTGACCGGTCGGCAGCATTACGACGCCTATGTCAACGACAGCGACCTGATCGGCACGCACTGGCGCTACGGCGCCACCGTCGTGCTCAGCGACTGGATGAAGGGCGAAGGCCGCGCCCAGACCCTGCCCACGCTGGACCTGAAGGACTTCATCGGCCTGGCTTTCACGACGGCGCCGAGCGGCGACCTCTACCAGCTGCCCGACCAGCAGTTCGCCAACCTCTACTGGTTCCGTCACGACTGGTTCAGCCGCCCCGACCTGCAGCAGCGCTTCGCCCGTCGCTATGGCTATGCCCTGGGCGTGCCGCTGAACTGGTCGGCCTACGAGGACATCGCCGAGTTCTTCACCGACGACGTGAAGCAGCTCGACGGCCACCGGGTCTGGGGCCATATGGACTACGGCAAGCGCGACCCCTCGCTGGGCTGGCGCTTCACCGACGCCTGGCTGTCCATGGCCGGCCAGGGCAGCCCCGGCTATCCCAACGGCTTGCCGGTGGACGAGTGGGGCATCCGCATGGAGGGCTGCCGTCCGGTCGGCGCCAGCGTGACGCGAGGCGGCGGCGCCAACAGCCCGGCTGCCGTCTATGCGCTGGACCGCTACCTCAACTGGATGCGCCGCTTCGCGCCGCCGGGCTCGGTGGAGCTGGATTTCAACCAGGCCGGCCCGGTGCCCGGCCAGGGCAGCATCGCGCAGCAGATCTTCTGGTACACGGCCTTCACGGCCTCCATGCTCAAGAGTGGCCTGTCGGTGAACCATGCCGATGGCCGGCCCAAGTGGCGCGTCGCCCCCTCGCCCCACGGCGCCTACTGGCGCGAAGGCATGCAGCGCGGCTACCAGGACGTCGGCTCCTGGACGCTGCTGCGCCACACGCCGCTGGAGCGCCGCCGCATGGCCTGGCTCTATGCGCAGTTCTGCGTCAGCAAGACGGTGTCGCTGAAGAAGACGCTGGAGGGCCTGACCTTCATCCGCGAGAGCGACATCCGCTCCCGGGCCCTGACCGAGCTGGCGCCGCGGCTGGGCGGCCTGGTGGAGTTCTACCGCAGCCCGTCGCGCATCTACTGGACGCCGACCGGCCCCAACGTGCCCGACTATCCCGCCCTGGCCGAGCTGTGGTGGCAGCACATCGGCCAGGCCACCGAGGGCAAGCTCTCGCCCCAGCAGGCCATGGACGCCCTCGCCGCCGCCATGGACCGGACCCTCGGCCAGCTGGAGCGCAGCCAGGTCAGCCCCTGCGCGCCTCAACTGGCGGCCGAGCGCCCGGACTGGGCCGCGCTGGCCGGCGCCGCCCAGCCGCGGCTCACCAACGAGAAGCCCCCCGGCCTGACCATTCCCTATGAGCGGCTGCTGCGCGTCTGGCAGCTCGGTTCCGACCCCAAGTGAGGCGGGCCGGCAGGGCGCGGCCGCGACAATGCCGCCCATGAGCAAGAAGAGCAGCCACGTCAGCGAGACCCCGGCCACCCAGGCCCTGAAGCGCGCCGGCATCGTGTTCACGGAACACGTCTACGACTACGTCGAGCATGGCGGCACGTCCGAGTCGTCCAAGCAACTGGGCGTGGACGAGCATGCCGTCGTGAAGACCCTGGTCATGCAGGACGAGAAGGCCGAGCCGCTGATCGTGCTGATGCATGGCGACCGCACGGTCAGCCTGAAGGAGCTGGCGCGGCAGATCCCCTGCAAGAAGGTCGAGCCCTGCAAGCCCGAGGTGGCCCAGCGCCACAGCGGCTACCAGGTGGGCGGAACCTCGCCCTTCGGCGTGCGCAAGGCCATGCCGGTGTTCGTCGAGGCGTCCATCCTCGAGCTGGACAAGATCTGCATCAACGGCGGCCGGCGCGGCTACCTGGTCGGCATTGCCCCCCGGGTCCTGACCGAGTTGCTGGGAGCCAAGCCCGTGAGCTGCGCGAACTGAGCCTGCCTCGCCGGCGCGGCCGATGGGCGCTTGTCTGGCATCGCGGAAGAAGGCTTCCAGCAAGCTTTCCCTGTCGGTAAACGTTACAGGCTGCCGGGTCAAATGACCCCCCTAGTTCGAAGAAATTCAGGGCTATCAATCACTTGTGATGCATGGCCCGAAATATGCGGAGGCGTTGGTGTGATCACTTCAACCAAGGGAAACACCATGAGACTGCTCACCCGTATCGCGGCGATCTGGGGCGTCGCCGCCGCCGCCCTGACGCTCGCCGGCCCTGCCCAGGCAGGCCTGACCCTGACCGCCCAGGGAACCAGCAACGGCTTCACGCTGACGACCTTCGCGGACTTCAGCAACATCACCGGCGGCGGCTGCTGCAGCGGCCCGTTCGGTATCGCGGTGACCGGCAACGGCAACGTGCTGGTGTCCGTCAGCGGCACGCGCTACGTCTTCAACAATACCGATGGCCAGACGACGAGCTCGAACATCGGCACGGCGAGCAGCAACTCGAGCACCGCGGCCTATGCCCGTGCCGGTGGCCTGGCCTATGGCGCCCACAACAGCCAGTTCGTCCAGTTCAAGGACGACGGCAGCGTCGATCATGTGCTGAGCGGCGTGTCGACCAATCCCTATCTGGGCATGTGGGGCGCTCCCAATGGCCACATCATCGCGACCAGCTTCGCGGGCCTGATCGACATCGATCCGCTGGCCGCCGGCGGCACCGGCAGCTTCCGCGTCATCAACGGCGTCTTCGGTGACGGCGTGACCGTCTCGCCGGACGGCTTGACCGCCTATGTCGAGGTGTCGGGTGGCATCCAGGGTTACAACATCGCCACCGGTGCACCGGCAGGCGCCTTCATCTCCGTACCCGGCTCCAGTGCCGACGGCACCGGCGTCATCATCGGCGGCGCGCTGAACGGCGACCTGATCATCAACAACAACAACGGTGATGTCGACCTGTGGGACTTCGCCTCCAGCACGATGATCAAGCTGGCGACGGGCTCGTCCCCCGGCGGCGCTGACCGTGGCGACTATGTGGCCGTCGACACCAAGGGCTGCCTGTTCCTGGACGAAGGCAACCATGTCGACCGCCTGTGCCTTGCCGGCGCCAGCATTGGTGACCCCAACGGCAACAACGTGCCCGAGCCGGCCTCTGCGCTGCTGGTCGGCGCTGCCTTGCTGGGCCTCGGTGGCGTGGTCCGTCGCCGCCGCGTCTGAGCACGACCTCTGATTGGCAGAGGCCCCGCGATGCGGGGCCTTTTTGTTTGCGGGCGAGCGGTCCGATGCTTCAGGTCGAGAGCCTGGCCCTACGTTGAGCGCGACGTAGCAAAGCTATGCTCGCCATCCCATGGAGGGATGGGTGATGCGCCTGCTGTTTCCTGAGCTGGTGAAAGATGTGCGCGGTGTCTATCAGCCGTTGCCGCCAACGTGGGTGAATGCGCTGCTGCTTGTCGGCGGTGTGGTGGCCGGCATGTTGATCACGCTCAGCCGAGGCGGTCCGTGGATGAGTTTCGGCGTCTTGAGTGGCCTGGCTGCCGGCTTCGGCGTGAGGTCCTTGCTCGAGACGCGTCGCCATGGGCCGTATGGTCGGCCGCTGGTGCATCTGGCCGATGGAATGGTCACGATCCGTCAGGGTGGCAAGGGAGCCAGAGACTTCGTGATGCCAGTGGCGCAGGTTGCACATCTCGTCATCTACGGCCCTTCCGGCCATCGGACCTACCGCTTCCTTCGGCACGACGGTAGTTGGTGCGAGGCTCGGCCGCAATGGAAACCCAAGGCGGAGGCGCTGGTGATCGGATTCCTTTTGGAAAATCTGAGCGGGCGCGTTGTCGTCGAGGAACCGCAGACTGGCTTCGCGATAGGCCGAGGCGACGGGCCGTATTTCGGCAGTTGACGCCACTGGTTTTGCCGGGCTTCGGTCGCCGAGACCTGGCCGACAATCGCGCCCCATGCAAACCGTTCTCCCTCTCCTCGCCGCCTTTGCCGGCTACCTGATCGGCTCGCTGTCCTTCGCCGTCATCGTCAGCCGCGCCATGGGCCTGTCCGACCCGCGCTCCTATGGCTCGGGCAATCCCGGGGCCACCAATGTGCTGCGCTCGGGCAACAAGGCCGCGGCCATCCTGACCCTGGTCTTCGATGCCCTCAAGGGCTATCTGCCCGTGCTGGCCGTTGCCATCTGGGGCCCGCGCTATGGGCTGGGCGAGGGCACCGCGGCCCTGGTGGGCCTGGGCGCCTTCCTCGGCCATCTGTGGCCGGTGTTCTTCCGCTTCCAGGGCGGCAAGGGCGTGGCCACGGCGGCCGGCGTGATCTTCGGTCTCAACCCGTTGCTGGGGGTGGCGACGCTGGCGACCTGGCTCATCATTGCCTGGTTCAGCCGCTATTCGTCACTGGCCGCCATCGTGTCGGCCGCCTTTGCGCCGATGTATCAGTTGCTCATTTGGGAAGCCGGACCGACCGCGCTGGCCCTGATCATCATGGGCTTGCTGCTGGTGTGGCGCCATTCGGCCAACATCA
This sequence comes from Roseateles sp. FW305-36, assembly GCF_058787015.1. Classification (NCBI taxonomy): domain Bacteria; kingdom Pseudomonadati; phylum Pseudomonadota; class Betaproteobacteria; order Burkholderiales; family Sphaerotilaceae; genus Roseateles; species Roseateles sp. FW305-36. Next base: position 80,492 of record NZ_JBYSZK010000015.1, read on the forward strand.
AGAAGCTGCTGGCCGGTACCGAGAGCAAGCTCGGCCAGAAGGCCGGCGCTGCAGCGGCAGCCGCCAAATCCACCTCCTCGAAAACCGCCCGGAAGAAATCATGACCGCCTCCACCCCCGTTGAACGCTTCGACATCGGCGCCCGCCTGTCCGAGATGGCCGTCTACAACGGCGTCGCCTATCTGGCCGGCCAGGTGCCCGAGGACGCCAGCGCCGACATCACCGGCCAGACGGCCCAGGTGCTGGCCGCCATCGACAAGTTGCTGGCACGCGCCGGCACCGACAAGAGCCGCATCCTGCGCGCCCAGATCTACCTGGCCGACCGCGCCGACTTCCCCGGCATGAACGCCGCCTGGGACGCCTGGGTGGCCGCCGGCCACACCCCGCCGCGCGCCACCGTCATCGCCGGCCTGGCGCGGCCGGAGTGGAAGGTCGAGATCGTCGTCACGGCGGCGGTGTAAGCGCCCGGTTTCGCCAGAACTCGACGTCGAAAACCTGCTGCGCGCCGGTGCCGGCGTTGATCAGCCAGAACTGAAGACCGTCGGCGCTGACGCGCGTCACTTCGCCGACATGCCGTCCCGCCGTCACACGGCGGCCGACGGCATTGGCCGGGAAGCCCGGCTCGCGCGCCAGATCGATCAGCGGCTCGGCGGCACGCTCGTCTTCTGCCAGCCGCAGCTTCTGCACCAGCGGCGCGAGAAAAGCGCCCGCCGCGTCGGCGCCTGAAACGAACAGCACCAGCTTGGCCTGGGCGCGGCTCAGCGCGACGTTGAGCAGCCGCTGCGCCTCCTCGCCCTGCAGGAAGGGCTGGGCCCCATCGGCCGGGTCGAAGAGCACGACGGGCGCCTCGCTGCCCTGGGCACGGTGCACCGTGCTGACCCGCAGTGATTCGGGCAGGCCCCGCGCACGCAGGCACTCGCGGATCAGCGCCCGCTGGGCCCGGAAGGGCGTCAGCACGATCAGCTCTTCAGCCTGCCAGTGGCCATCGCCCAGGGCACCGGCGATCAGCTCGGTGATCGCCTCGGCCGACTCGCGTCGCACCGGGCCGCGGTGAGCGGCCGACCAGCCACCGTCGCGCCGGATGCGCCGCAGATGCACATGGTCGTCGGCGGCGATACCGCGCAAGGCGCGCTGTCGCGCAGCCTTCCAATCGGCCGACGTGTCGGCCGCCACACGCAGCGCACCGTCGTAGAACAGCTCGCTGACGAGATCGCCGATGGGCGCAGCCATGCGCGATTGCTCATCCAGCAGCGCGATCGAAGCCCCGGCGCGCGGCATCTCGGCGAAGGCCGAGCGACCCAGCCAGCGGCGGGCCCCACGGGCTTCGCTGCGCTGCACCGGCGACAGCTGTTGCGGATCGCCCGCGAACAGCCGTGCGCGCCCCAGCGGCATCAGGGCCAGTGCATGGGCCAGGCTGACCTGGCTGGCCTCGTCGAACACGATGAGGTCGAAGGGCGGCTCGCCGTCGGGCTTCAGCTCGCGCAGCGACTTCAGCGTGAAAGCCGCCCGCGTCGTCGTCATGGCGGCGAGGCGGCAGCGCCTGAGCACCTTCAGCGAGGCCGCCCGCAGTTCGTCGCGCAGTGCCGCGACGCGGTCGGCCCAGGCCTTCAGCGCGACGGCGTCACGCGCCGACGGCCGCGCGCTTTCGGCCCGTGCCAGGCGCGCGATCAGGCCGGCGTCGTCCGTCGGGATCAGGTGCTCGCGCCCGGCATAGGCGTCCGCATCGAAGCGCGTGCCCAGGCGCTGCACCAGCGGGCGGCAGTGCTCGCGCCGGCCCTTCTGCAAGGCCTTGTCGACCGCCAGGGTGGCGAGGTCGACGGCATGGTTGGTCGTGGACAGCAGCAGCACCCGTGCCGCCGGCCGGCTGTCCAGGTACTCGGCCAGCAACACGCCGAGGGTGGTCGTCTTGCCGGTGCCGGGCGGGCCCCACAGGAAGGCGCTGCTGTGGTTCACCAGGGCCAGGGCCTCGCGCTGGGCCGTGCGCAGCCAGCGAAAAGGTGAGCCGGTCAACGCAGGCCCGTCCTGGACGGTTTGCGGCCGGCCCAGGTCGGGCAGGCAGGCCAAGGCCTGCTCGGCCCAGGGCGTGTCCCACCACGCCTCGGCGACGGCCTTCAGGAAGCGGGTCGGATACAGGCGGATCAGCGCCCCGGCTGGGGGCGGCGGGCCGCTGGCGTTCTGCAGCACCAGCTGGTCGTCCTCGGCCACGACCGCCAGCACGCTGGCGCCGCCCTTGACCGGCGCACCCCACCAGGCGCTGGCGCCGTCCAGGCTGTCGTCCAGCAGGGCCTGGGCCGACGCGGCGCCCGGGCGCTGGCCCTCGGCGAACACATAGCCCAGCTCCAGCGTGACCCGCCAAAGAGCGCCTTCGCGCTCGCTCCTCAGCACCTTGAAGTCGTAATACTCGGGCGTGGCCGACAGCTCGGCATCCAGCGCCGCGCGCACGTCGGCAAGGCTCATCGAAGGGGGAAGGTCGGATTCGGGAGGGCGCGACTGTAGCGGGCTTCAGTCCTTGACGAACCCGACGATGGCGTCGCCGCGGAACGACGTCGCCTTGACGCTGAGTTCCATCACATGCCCGTCCGGCATCGTGGCCTTGATGCGGCCGAAGTCGCCGTCCTTGATCAACAGCCGCGGTGAGGCGACGACCTGGCCCAGGGTCTCGGGCGCCGGCTTGCGGTGCTCTCGCCAGCCCTGGATGCTGGCCTTGTCCTGGTTCCGGCGGATCTCGCTGTCGATCATCAGTTTGTCTTCGCCGGCAAAGCTGGCGCTGAGCGAGACGATCCATTGCTCCTTGTCCTCGGCATCGCTGGTGACGATCACGCTGGGTTTCGCCGGGAAGCTGACCAGCTTGGATTTGGCAAACACCTTGCCGTCCACCGACAGCTGCAGCTCGAAGCGCAGCTGCGTGAAACCCTCGACCACGGGCGGCGCGTTCGGTGCGGCTTGCAGCGCATAGGCCGCGCCGGCAAGGCCGAGCAGGGCGGCGGCCAAGGCCAGGCCGCGGCGGCGGGGCATCGGCAGATGGTGTTGGAGCATGGTCATCCTTTCGACAAGGGGGTGGGCAGAAGCCCAGCGGCTGGCCAGCGGCGCGCCGTGGGGCGAGAGTCCATGGGCCGCGAGCAGCGCCCGGGAATAGATGGCGACGGCGCCGGGCCGCGAGGCCAGCACGGCGGCGTCGCAGGCGAGCTCCTGGTCGGCCTGCAGGCGGCGTGCGGCCCACCAGGCCAGCGGGTTCCACCAATGCACGGCCGTCAGCAGCGTGGCCAGCAGGTTCCACAGGTTGTCCTGGCGCGAGCGGTGCACGGCCTCATGGGCCAGGATCAGCTCGCGTTCGGCGGGCGTGAAGCGGGCCTCGAAGTCGATTGGCAGGGCCAGGCGCGGGCGCAGCACGCCGACGAGGGCGGGGCTGCTGCCGGCGGGCAGTTGCGCGCCCAGGCGCGCCAGCCGCCATTGCCTGCGCACCTGCACGGCCGAGACCAGCACCGTGCCGGCCAGCCAGAGCGCCAGCCAGATGGCTGCGCTGCTCGACGTCGGCGCTGCCAGCGATGGCAGGACGGGCAGTTCGGGGGCAGCCGCGGCCTGCAGAACCACTTGCAGAGGCTCCAGGCTTGGGCGCGGCAGGGCTGGCGTCAACAGCAGCAGCGGCAGCAGCAGCCAGGACGCATAGGCGGCCGTGGCGCCAAGTCGCAGCAGCGGCCGACGCACGGCCCACAGCAGCAGGATGGCCGCGCTGAGAAGCAGGGCCTGGCGCAGCAGCGAGGCCAGCAGCAGTTCGCTCATGACTTCAGGAACTTGAACGTCAGGCGACCGCTGCCGGTTCGCGCCGGTGCGACGACTTCGGCGCCGGCGGCCGCGCCCTCGGCCAGGGCCTGCTCGGCGGTCAGTGCCTGCTGGGTTTTCAAGTCACGCAGCGAGGCGGTGAGCTGCCTGCCGCCATCCGGCAGCTGGCTGCCGCGCAGGACCACTTCCACGCGGTGATCCGTCGACGGCGGCGAGAAGACGAGAGGCTGGTGGGTGACGAAGAAATGCCAGGGCAGGGTGACGGGCCAGTGGCCCTGGATGTGGCCCTGGGCGTCCTGCCATTGCAGGTCGACGGTGGCGGCTTCGTACTCACGGGGCGCCGGTACATCCGCGGCCTGGGCGGCGTAGACCAGGCCGGTCAGGATCAGCAGCGAGGCGGCCAGGGCGCGGCGGCTGCGCGTGGTGGCGGTGCGGAGGCGGTTCAACATGGCGATCCTTTCGATGAGGGGATGGCGGGCACCCCAGCGGCTGGCCAGAGGCGCGGCTTGCGCATCCAGGCCGTGGGCCAGCAGCAGGGCGCGGGTGTAGGCAGAGCGTTCGCCGGGGCGGGCAGCGAGGACGACGGCATCGCAGGCCAGCTCCTGGTCGGCCTGCATGCGCCGCCAGGCCCAGCGCGCCAGCGGGTTCCACCAATGCAGGGCCAGCAACAGGCCGGCGAGCAGATTCCACAGGTTGTCGTGGCGGCGGCGGTGCACTTCCTCGTGCGCGAGGATCAGCGCGCGCTCCCTGCTGCCGAAGCGCGCCTCGAAGTCGGCCGGCAGCAGCACGCGCGGCCGCAGCAGGCCGATCAACGCGGGGCTGTGGCCGGCGGGAAGGCGGCTGCCATGGCGCTGCAGCCGCCATTGGCTGCCCAGTTGCGAGGCCAGCGACAAGGCCACGCCGGCCAGCCACAGCGCGAGCCAGATCGAGCCCTGGGCCGGCACCGGTGCGGTCCATGCGGGCAGGGCGGCATGCGCGCCGATGCCTGCCGCGCCGAGCACGAGGGGCAGGGGCTCCTGCTGCAGCATCGGCCGCGGCAGGACCGGCGTCAGCAGCAGGGCCGGCACCAGCAGCCAGGCGGTGTAGACCGTGCCAGCGCCGTGGCGCTTCAGCAGCGGCCGGGCCAGGCCGAGCAACAGCACGGCCGCCGTCAGCAGCAGGCCTTGCTGGAGCAGCGGGGCGAGCCAGGCGCCGTCAGCCATGCTCCTGCTCCTTCAGCAGGGCCTTCAGGGCGGCGAGATCATCGTCGCTGAGCTTGCGCTCCGAGGCGAACTGCGCCACCAGCGGCGCCAGGCGACCGCCGAACAGGCGGTCGATCAGCGACAGGCCGGTGTCCGCCACCCAGGCGTCTTCCGGCACGGCCGGCGCGTACAGAAAGCGCCGGCCATCGCGTTCGGCCGTCACGGCGCCCTTCTTCAGCAGCCGGTTCAGCAGGGTCTTGACGGTGGCCAGGGCCCAGCCCTGCTGGGGGCCGAGGGCCGCGGCGATCTCGTCGGCGGCCTGGGGCGACCGCTGCCAGAGCTGGCGCATGACCTGCGCCTCGGCGTCGCTGATGGGTGGGGGCGTCTTGTTCATGATTACGTGTGTAAACGATGGCGAATGATTACGCCTGTAAACGTCGTCGTCAAGTGCGGGTTTGTCACAGGCCCGCCACGGCGCGGGCCTAGGCTGGCGGCCTGCAGCCGCTGTCGCGGCCGGGAGCCCCCGTGAGCCCTATCGATGACGAACTGGTGCAGCGCATCCACCGCGACCTGCAGGACGATCTGGACGAGGAGCTAGAACTCGAGCTCGAGGACCAGAGCTACGGCGTCATGGCCAGCGATGCGCAGGCCGAGGCCGGGCTGGAGCGCAAGCGCTACTTCCGCGAGTTGTTCCGGCTGCAGAGCGAACTCGTCAAGCTGCAGGACTGGGTGCAGCACACGGGCCACAAGGTCGTCATCCTGTTCGAGGGCCGCGACGCGGCGGGCAAGGGCGGCGTCATCAAGCGCATCACGCAGCGCCTGAACCCGCGCGTCTGCCGCGTCGCCGCGCTGCCGGCGCCCAATGACCGCGAGCGCACCCAGTGGTATTTCCAGCGCTATGTGTCGCATCTGCCGGCGGCCGGCGAGATCGTGCTGTTCGACCGCAGCTGGTACAACCGCGCCGGCGTCGAGCGCGTGATGGGCTTCTGCACCGATGAGCAGTACGAGGAGTTCTTCCGCTCCGCGCCCGAGTTCGAACGCATGCTGCAGCGCTCGGGCATCCAGCTCATCAAGTACTGGTTCTCGATCAGCGACGACGAGCAGCGGGTGCGCTTCCTGGGCCGTATCCACGATCCGCTCAAGCAGTGGAAGCTCAGCCCCATGGACCTGGAGTCGCGCCGGCGCTGGGAGGAGTACACCCGGGCCAAGGAGGTGATGCTGGAGCGCACCCACACGCCCGAGTCGCCGTGGTGGGTCGTCAAGGCCGACGACAAGAAGCGCGCGCGGCTGAACTGCATCCAGCACCTGCTGGGCCAGATGCCCTACCAGGAGGTGGAGCACGCCGACATCGAGCTGCCCGCCCGCGAGCGCCGCGAGGACTACATCCGCCACCCGGTGCCCGAAAGCATCGTCGTGCCCGAGGTGTATTGAGAGACGCCTAGCATGGGCGCATGAAGTGGCCTCCCCTCTCCCTGCTCGTGGTTGTCGGCGTGACCTGGCTGGCCTCGGCCGCCTGGCGCGAGCATGTGGCGGGCCGGGATGGTGAGGTGCTGGTGCAGCGCGTGAAACCGGGCGACATCCGCATGATCTCGTCCGAGACCTGCCCCTATTGCCTGGCCGCGCGGCGCTGGATGACGCAGGAGGGCATCCCTTTCCAGGAATGCTTCATCGAGCGGGATTCGCAATGCCTGGCGGACTACCAGGCCCAGGGCGGCATCGGCACGCCCACCCTCATCGTGCGCGGCCAGCGCGTCATCGGCTTCGACCGCGCGCGGCTGCTGGAGATCCTGAAATGAACCGAGCCGAGTCGGCAACGCTGCTCAGCAGCGCTGGCGACTCGGCTCGGCGGTGGTGGAAAAAGGCGTCATGTGCATATCGGGACGACGCCTTGTTCAGCCGCGCTTGGCGTTGGCCTTGGCAGCGGCCAGGGTCTGGCGGGCCAGGGTGGTGGCTTCGCTGTAGCCGGTGACGACGACGCGGGGCAGCTGGGCGACTTCGCGCTGGGCATAGCCCGTCACGACGACGCGCGGCAGTTGAGCCACTTCACGGACGGCCTTGCCGGTGACGACGACGCGTTCCAGCTTGACGGTGGGTTGGGGGGCGGCCTGGACGGCGACGGCGGAGAAGGCCAGGACGGTGGCGGTGAAGACGGTTTGCAGGCTCATGATGGACTCCGTTTTGCTGGGGTTCGAGAAGCGTGATTGCTTGTTCGATGGAGTCAGTTTCGGCAATGGAGGCGGTTGCTTCCAGGGCGCTGCGATCAAGCGCGAGCCGGGGCGGATGAACTGCAGGCGTGGCGGACAAACTGCGGCAGAGTCGGTGCCTCTCGCCCGTGGATGCACGCGCGGTCTTGCAGACCGCGCTGCGGCTTGGGCCGCAGCCCTTCGGCAGGCGCATCGCGCCCACTGGGCGCCATGTGTCCGGCCTCAACCCCCGAGGGGACGCCGATTCATGCCGGGCGGCCCGGCCGACGGCTTGATCAAGGCTGCATGAATGCGGTCCATCGATCGCAAGAGAGAAGCCGCCCGGAGGCGGCTTCAAGAGGCAGGAAAGGCACAAGGCCGAGCCGAGTCGGCAACGCTGCTCAGCAGCGCTGGCGACTCGGCTCGGCGATGGTGGAAAAAGGCGTCATGTGCATATCGGGACGACGCCTTGTTCAGCCGCGCTTGGCGTTGGTCTTGGCAGCGGCCAGGGTCTGGCGTGCCAGCGTGGCTTCGCTGTAGCCGGTGACGACGACGCGCGGCAGTTGAGCCACTTCACGGACGGCCTTGCCGGTGACGACGACGCGTTCCAGCTTGACGGTGGGTTGGGGGGCGGCCTGGGCGGCGACGGCGGAGAAGGCCAGGACAGCGGCGGTGAAGACAGTTTGCAGGCTCATGATGGACTCCGTTTGCTGGGTTTCGAACCGCGTGATTGCTGGTTCGATGGAGTCAGTTTCGGCAATGAGCCCGGGCGCTTCCAGGCGTCTGCGATCAAGCGCGAGCCGCGCTGGATGAACTGCAAGCGCCGTGGATGAACTGCAGCTCAGTCCAGCTGCAGGCCCAGCCTGGCCAGATCGCCACGCCCCTGCCTGACCAGCACGGGCTCCTCGCCCTGGCTCAGGTCCAGCACCGTGGTGGGCTGGGCCGGGCAGGCGCCGGCGTCCAGCACGAACTGCAGCTGACGGTCCAGTCGCGCGCACACGTCGGCGGCGTCGTTCATCGGCTCGGTGTCGCCGGGCGGAATCAGCGTCGTCGACAGCAGGGGTTCGCCGAACAGGGCCAGCAGTTCCTGGATGACCTTGTGCTCCGGTACGCGCAGGCCGATGGTGCGCCGGCTGGGGTGGGACAGGCGGCGCGGCACTTCCTTGGTGGCCGGCAGGATGAAGGTGTAGGCGCCCGGCGTCGCCAGTTTCAGCAGGCGGTACTGGCGGTTGTCCACCATGGCGTAGGTGGCCAGCTCCGACAGGTCGCGGCACAGCAGGGTCAGGTGGTGCTTGTCGTCCACGCCGCGCACCCGGCGCAGGGCCTCGGCGGCACCCTTGTCGTTGAGATGGCAGACGAAGGCATAGCTCGAATCCGTCGGCACGGCGCCGATGCCGCCGGCCTGCAGCATCTGGGCGCATTGGCGCAGGAAGCGCGGCTGGGGGTTGTCGGGGTGAACTTCGAAGAGCTGGGCCATGTCCGCAAGCGTATACCGGCCGCGAGGTCCCTGGCGGCCTCAGGCGCGGCCGCGCTGCAGACTCAGCGAATGCGCTCGCCCAGTTCGGCCCAGACCGGCGTCAGCCGGCCTTGCAGGGCCGGCAGGGCGCCGAGGTCGATGCGGCTTTCCTGGGGGCAGTGGAAGTCGGAGCCGCGCGAAGCGAGCAGGCCGAATTCCTGGGCCGTGTTGGCGTACTCCTCGAACTCGGCCGGCGTGTGGCTGCCGGTGACGACCTCGATGCCGCGGCCGCCGTGGGCCATGAACTCGGTGATCAGCGCGTACTCTTCCGTCGGCGTGAAGTCGTAGCGGCCCGGGTGGGCGATGACGGCGATGCCGCCGGCCCGCGTGATCCAGCCGACGGCGTCCTTCAGCGTCGCCCACCGGTGCGGCACGAAACCGGGCTTGCCTTCGGTCAGGAAGCGGCGGAAGACCTCGGGCACGTCGGCGCAGTGGCCGGCGTCGACGAGGAAGCGCGCGAAGTGGGTGCGCGAGATCAGGTCGGGGTTGCCGACGTATTTCAGCGCGCCCTCATAGGCGCCGTGGATGCCGGCCAGCGCCAGGCTGGCCGCCATCTCGCGGGCGCGCGGCCCACGGCCGCCGCGGGTGGCGCGCAGGCCCTCGATCATCTCGGGCGACTCATGGTCGAAGCCCAGGCCGACGATGTGCACGACGCGGCCGGCGAAGGTCACCGAGATCTCGGTGCCGGTCAGATAGGCCAGGCCATTGGCACGGGCGGCCGCGATGGCGCGCGCCTGACCGCCGATCTCGTCGTGATCGGTCAGCGACCAGAGCTGCACGCCGCGTTCTGCAGCGCGTTCGGCCAGGGCCTCCGGCGTCAGCGTGCCGTCGGAGACGACCGAGTGGCAGTGCAGATCGGCATTGAGGGTGGAATCAAGGTTCACCCCCTCATTCTCGCAGGCAGGGCTTGACGCCCCTGCCGGCAGGGTTACAGCCGGAAAGCGTTGACCGTCTCGTCCATGCCCTCGGCCTGGGCGCGCAGGCTGTCGGCGGCGGCGGCGGCTTCTTCGACCAGGGCGGCGTTCTGCTGGGTCATGGCATCGATGGCCTGCACGGCCTCGCCGACCTCGGCGGTCTGCTGGGCCTCGGCGCGCGTCTGCTCGGCCATGGCGTGGATGAGGCCGCTCATCTCCCTGACCTTGCCGAGGATGGCGTCGACGGCCTCGCCGGCTTCGGCGGCCTGGGCGGTGCCGGCTTCGACGCGCTCCACCGACTGGTTGATCAGCGTCTTGATCTCGCGCGCCGCCTGGGCGCTGCGCTGGGCCAGGGCGCGCACCTCGGAGGCGACGACCGCGAAACCACGGCCCGCATCGCCGGCGCGGGCGGCTTCGACGGCCGCGTTCAGCGCCAGGATATTGGTCTGGAAGGCGATGCCATCGATGAGGCCGGTGATGTCGCCGATGCGGCGGCTGCCGTCCTCGATACCCTGCATGGTCCCGACCACGTCACCGACGACGCGCCCGCCGCGGGCGGCGACGTCGGCGGCCGAGATCGCCAGGGCCTCGGCGTTCTCGGCGGCCTCGCTGCTGTGCTTGACGGCGGCGGTCAGCGCGTGGACGTTGGAAGCCGTCTGCTGCAGCCGGGCGGCAGCCTCCTCGGTGCGCTGGGCCAGGTCCTGGTTGCCGGCGGCAATCTCCTGAACGGCATGGTGGATGCCGCCGGCGTCCGCGTGGATGCGCTCGACCAGGCTGCGCAGGCGCTGCTGCATGTGTTCGAGCGCCGCCAGCACGCGGCCCAGCTCGTCACGGCGGCCCTGTGGCACGGCCTGGCTGAGGTCGCCGGCGGCGATGCGCTCGGTCACCTCCACCATCTGCCGCACCGGCGTCAGCAGCTGGCGGATGGAGCGGGCCATGATGAAGAGCAGCAGCGCCAGCACGGCGGGCAGCAGCACCATGACGGCATTGCGGCGGTGGGCGGCGCGTTCGGCGCGGGACGACAGGCCAGCGTCCAGCGCCTCCATGACCTGGGCACTGAGCCGGGCCTGCAGGGCACCGGCTTCGCTGAGGCGGGCGGTCAGCTGGTCCAGCGGGTAGCTCACGTCCTTGGCCGCGGCCTTCAGCGTCGCGTCGACCTGTTCGCGCTGGGCCTTGGCGTTGGCCAGCAGCGGCTCCAGGCGCTGCTTCAAGTCGGCGTCGTCGGCCTGCAGGGCCAGGCGCAGGCGCAGCTGCATCTGCGCGGCATGCTCGCCGTAGCGGGTGTGGGCCGCGGCCATGCGGGCCGGGTCGTCCACGGCTGCGGCGCGGGCCAGGGCGGCCAGCTCGGAGAGGGCGTCCTGCACCCGCGGTGCCGATTGCAGCCCGGCCTCGATGGCGAAGTGAGACGCGGCTTCAGCGTCCAGCAGCAGGCTGGTGCCGGCATTCAGCTCGGTCACGGCTTCGAAGATGGTGTCGGCCAACCGGGCTTGAGCCGCCAGCAGGCGCGTCGTGTCCAGCGGACCCTGCTCGATGGCCTTGGCGAGCTCGGCCTGCTGAGCGCGCAGGCCGGCGACGCGGTCGCGCTGGGCCGCCGCCAACGCGGCATCGAGGCCGTCGCTCAGGGCTTGATCGAGTGCCGTCAGAGCGGCGGAGACGGCCTGGGTCGCGGCGATGGCCTGGGGCCTGGCATCGGGCCGGGTGCTCAGGGCTTCGGCGGCCAGACCGCGCTGTTCCTGCAGCCGCGCCAGCAGGACCTGCCAGGCGCGGTTGGCTGGCAGGGCCTGGTGCTGGCGCGAGGCGGTGGCGTGCTCGGCCGCATAGCCGCGCAGCAGCACGGCGCTGGGGATGACACCCAGCAACAGGGACAGCACGGCGACCAGGGTCAGCCGCGTGCGCAGGCTCCAGTGTTCTGTGGTCTTGAACAGATTCATGGGGTACGACTCGGGTTGTGGCGGACGTCGCTGCCCGCGGCCGCGCTCACGCGGCCAGCAGGGTGCGCTGGGGCTGGCGGCGGTCGACGAAGAAGCGGCTGCCGCCAGCGCGGCCCTTGGCCACGCGCTTGGGTTCGGCCAGCGCGGCGGCCAGGGCGCGCGAGTTCTCGTAGTGGCCGGGCAGATGCATGACCGCGCCGGCCGAGATGGTCGGCAGCGGGTGGAAGCTGGGCTGGTTCTGGCGGTTCAGCGTGACATAGCCGCCGGCGGCCAGGTGCTCGGCGGAGAAGAAGCTGCGCACGCCGGCATCGAAGGCCTCGCAGATGCGCTCCAGCCGCTGCTCCCAGTCAGCGCTGGTCAGCACCATGACGAAGTCGTCGCCGCCGATATGGCCGACGAAGTCGAACTGCGGGTCGGCGGCCTGGGTCAGCACGCGGGCGGCGAGGCGGATGATGTCGTCGCCGATGCGGTAGCCGTAGACGTCGTTGAAGGGCTTGAAGTGGTCGATGTCCCAGACCACCGCGGCAAAGGTCTCGCCGGCCTCGATGAGGCGGTCCAGGTGGTTGTCGATGGGCACATTGCCCGGCAGCAGGGTCAGCGGGTTGGCATAGCGCGCCGCGTGCACTTGCAGGTCGGACACGGCCTTGAGCAGGTCGGAGCTGCGGCCCGAGCCGAAGTAGCAGCCGTCGCGCGTGACGATGAAGCCGTCCATCAGCAGACGCTCGTCGAGGTTGGCCAGGGCGTCGCTCATCGCGCGCAGCGGCGTGGCGACGTCGAAGACCAGCGGGTTCTTGTCCATCAGCTCGACGCAGCTGCGCTTGTCGAAGATGTCCATGAAATAGCGCTCGGTGCTGCGCTTGAGCACATGCAGGGAGCGCAGCACGCCGACGGGGCGCTGCTGGTCGTCCAGCACGGGGATGGCGAGCAGCTGGTCATCGCCGTGGAAGAGGTCGACGACGCTGCGGCAGTTGGTGGCGGCCGTCACCGTCATGCCGCGGCGGGCGAGCTGGGCGGCACTGGTGATGGCGCCCTGGATCAGCGGCAGGGCCAGGTCGTTCTGCAACAGGCGCGGCTGGGCGTCGGCGGCCAGCCGCCCGCTCCACTGGGCGCTCAGCGAGGTGCGCGGCGTGGCACTGGGCCGGGCGAAGAGATAGCCCTGGCAGATGCTCAGACCCAGGCGGCGCAGCACCTCCAGGTCGGGCTCCTGCTCCAGGCCTTCGGCGACGACTTCGCAGCCGCTGGTGGCGGCCATCTCGACGATGGAGCGCACGAACTGCTGCTTCAGCGGTTCCTGGGCGATGCCGTCGATGAAGTGGCGATCGATCTTGACGAAGTCGGGCCGCATCTCCATCCAGCGGCGCAGCGAGGCGAAGCCCTCGCCGAGGTCGTCCAGCGCGACGCGAAAGCCGCGCTCGCGCAGGGCCTGCAGGGCGTCGTCGAGCTGGGCCAGGTCCTCGATGGGGCGGGTCTCGGTCAGCTCGATGACGACGCGCGAGGTCGGCAGGCCCAGTTCGGCCAGCTGAGCGGCCAGGCGGCCGGCATGTTCTCGTGCGCCGAGCAGGGTGTCGGCCGTGACGTTCAGGAAGAGCTGACCCGGCAGGCCGAGCTGCTTGAAGCGCTGGATGGCGCGCTGCACGATGAGGTGTTCCAGCTCGACAAGGCGGCCGAGGCGGGCCGCGGCTTCGAACAGCACCAGTGGCGAATGCAGGGGGCCGTCGGCCGGGCCCCGGGTCAGGGCTTCGAAACCGAAGATCTCGGCGCGGTCGATGGCGACGAGAGGCTGGAAGTGGATGTCGAAACTGCGCTGCTCGATCAGGCGATCGAGGGCGAGGGCGAGAGGGTCGGGCGCGGAATCGCGCATGGGGGGCTCCGGGGAACGGCCGGCGCCCCCGAGACATCCGGGAGCGCTACCGCCGCGGATTCTTGAAACAGCCTGTGACAGTCAGGTGACTTGGGGCGGCAGGCCACGGGGGCTTGCCAACTCCTTCACACAGAAGCTGCTTCGATGACGTATTGCACCCTCTGCTGGCCCTGCCATTCGTCCAGGCTCAAGCGGTAGGCCAGGGTCACCCGCTCGGGCAGCATGTCCACATGGTTGAACCAGATGCCGTCGATGAGCTGGCCGGCGCGGCGCAGCCGCAGCTTGAGGTGCTTCTCGCCCACGAGGCGCTGCGAGATCAGCTCGAAGCGGTCGCAGAAGAGGGGCGGCTCGAAGCCCTGGCCCCAGACCTGGGCGTCCAGCAGCCGTGCCGTCTCGGCGGTGGCGGCTTCGGGCGGCAGGGCGCCGTCGTGGCGCAGGGTGCGGGTCAGGTCCTGCTCGGTCAGCCATTCCTCGGCGACGCGCGCGAAGGCCAGCGCGAAGCGGTGGACGTCATCGACCGCCAGCGTCGCACCTGCGGCCATCGCGTGGCCGCCGAACTTGGCCAGCAGATCGGGCTCGCGCTTGCTGACGAGGTCCAGCGCATCGCGCAGATGAAAGCCCGGGATGGAGCGGCCCGAACCCTTCAACTGGCCATCGGCGCCGCGTGCGAACACGAAGGTGGGGCGGTGCACGCGGTCCTTGATGCGCGAGGCGACGATGCCGACGACGCCTTCGTGGAAGTCGGCATCGAACAGGGCCACCGCCGGGGGCAGGGCGCCTGACAAGGCCTCGACCAGCGCATCCAGCCGTGCCTCGGCCATCTCGCGCATGCCGCTCTCGATCTCGCGGCGTTCGCGGTTGATGGTGTCGAGCTGGGTGGCCAGCTGCATGGCGCGCTCGGCGTCGTCGGTCGTCAGCGTCTCGATGCCCAGGGTCATGTCGGCCAGACGTCCGGCGGCGTTGATGCGCGGGCCCAGAGCAAAGCCGAGGTCGAAGCCCTGGGCCTTGGACGCATCGCGCTTGGAGGCGCTGAACAGCGCCATCACGCCCGGCTGGGCGCGGCCGGCGCGCATGCGCTTCAGGCCCTGCGCCACCAGGCGGCGGTTGTTGGCGTCGAGCTTGACGACGTCGGCCACGGTGCCCAGGGCCACCAGGTCGAGCAGGCCGTCCAGCCGCGGCTCGGGCGAGGGCAGAGCGCCGCGGGCGCGCAGTTCGGCGCGCAGGCCCAGCAGCACATAGAAGGCCACGCCGACGCCGGCTAGCGACTTGCTGGCGAAGTTGCAGCCGGGCTGGTTGGGGTTGACGATGGCATTCGCCTCGGGCGTGACGATGGCGTCGTCGATCTGGGCCGGCAGATGGTGGTCGGTCACCAGCACCTTGAGGCCGCGGGCGCGGGCGTGCGCAACGCCGGCGATGCTGGCGATGCCGTTGTCGACCGTCACCAGCAGGCTGGGCTTCTGCTCCAGCGCGAGGTCGACGATGGTGGGCGTCAGGCCATAGCCGTGCACGGCCCGGTCGGGCACCACATAGCCGAGCTGTTCGGGCTTGGCGCCGAGCTGGCGCAGGCCGCGCAGCATGACGGCGCAGGCGGTGGCGCCATCGCAGTCGTAGTCGGCCACGATGACGAGGCGCTCGCCGGATTGAATGGCATCGGCCAGCAGCTGTGCCGCTTCGGTCAGGCCCTTCAGTCCATTCGGGCCGGCGGGCGGCAGCAACTGGTTGAGGTTCTCGTCCAGCTCGGCGGCTTCACGCACGCCACGCGCGGCGAGCAGGCGGGCCAGCAGCGGCGCGATGCCGGCCTGCTCCAGGGTCCAGGCGGTGCGCGGATTGACGTCGCGTTCGATCAGTTGCGGTGAATTCACAGCGCCTCCATCACGGCGGCCACAGCGGGCGTCTGGAAGCGGCGCTTCAGTTTCTCGATCAGGCCGAGGGGCTGGGCGGTGAAGCGCCGCGCGAAGCGCTCGCCGCTGAGGGTCAGGCTGGTCAGCTCCTGGGCCAGCGGGCCGGCGTCCAGTCGCTGCCAGGCCTCGGCCCAGGCGGCGAGATCGCCGTTCAGCAGCGGCGCGGTCAGTCGCGCGTCGATCGTCACGTCGGTCGGCTGGCCATTGCTGCGGCCGATGTCGCCAATCCAGACCGAGTTGACGACGTGCTCGCCGCGCGCCTCGCGCTCCTCGTTGAGCGCATGGCCATGCATCAGCATCTGGGCCTCGTTCTGCCAGCGGCGCAGCGTGCGGGCCTCGGGCAGCCAGGGCTCGATGGGCCGGCCGGCGGCGCGCTCGATGCTGGCGGCACTCAGGCCGTCCAGCGCGGTGGCGTGGCCGATGGCCCAGCGCGTCGAATCCAGCAGCCGCCACTGCCAGCCTTCGGCTTCGGGCCAGAGCTCTTTCAGGAGGGCGACGAAGCGGGCCGCATCGGATTCCGAAAGCTGCAGGGCTGCGGGTGGCAGCACGTCGACGCCGTCGGTGCCGACGGCCAGGTGCACCGGGGTCATCAACGCCCAGGACAGTTCCGGGCTGGCGTCCAGGGCCCATGCCGCAGCGCTGGGCTCGGTCTGGCCGCGCAGGGCCGCCAGGGCCAGGTGATGCGGTGGCTGGGGTGCGTATTCATCACTGCCCCAGGTTTCGGTGGGGCTGAGCCGGGCCAGCTGTGCGCCGAGATTGGGCAGGGCCAGGTTGGAGAAGGCATGCCGCGCGGCGTCGTCGAGGGCGGCGGCATGGGGGATCATCAGGTGCATGGCCGGGATTATCCCGGGGGGCTTTCAACGCGTTGTCACACAAGCTTCATACACTTTTCTTCATGACCGACCCGACTCCGCTGAAGCTCCTCAACCGCGAACAGGCCATCCTCGAGTTCAACCGCCGCGTGCTCGCCCAGGCCCAGCGTGAGGACGTGCCCCTGCTGGAGCGCCTGCGCTATGTCTGCATCGTGTCCAGCAACCTCGACGAGTTCTTCGAGGTTCGCTTCGCCGACATGCTGGAGGCCGCGCGCGACCCGCTGAGCACGGTGACGGGCCAGGACGTCGACCGCGTCGGCCGTGCCGCCCACACGCTGATCGACGAGCAATACCTGATCTTCAACGAGCAGCTGACGCCGCTGCTGCTCAAGCAGCGCATCGTCATCCTCAACCATGCCGACCGCGACGGGCCGCAGCGGCAGTGGGTGGCCAAGTACTTCGAGCGCGAGGTCAAGCCGCTGCTGGTGCCTGTGGGCCTGGACCCGGCCCATCCCTTTCCGCAGGTGGCCAACAAGTCGCTGCACTTCATCGCGCGGCTGTCGGGCAAGGACGCCTTCGGCCGCGACAACCGCATCGCCATCGTCAAGGTACCGCGGGTGCTGCCGCGCGTCATCAAGCTGCCGGCGAATCTCTCCGACGGTCGCCAGGCCTTCGTGCTGCTGACCAGCGTCATCCGCGCCCACCTGGAAGAGCTCTTCCCCGGCCGCAAGGTCGAGGCCTTCTCGCAGTTCCGCGTCACGCGCGACTCCGACCTGGAAGTGGACGAAGAAGAAATCGCCAACCTGCGCCACGCGCTGCGCTCGGGCCTGACGACACGCCACTTCGGCCGCGCGGTGCGGCTGGAGGTCGTCAACACCTGCCCGGCCGAGCTGTCGGAGTTCCTGCTCGAGCAGTTCGGCCTGCCGAATGCGGCGCTGTACCGCGTCAACGGTCCGGTGAACCTGGTGCGGCTGAACGAACTCATCGACCTGACCGATGCGCCCGCCCTGCGCTTCAGGCCCTTCGAGCCGGCCTGGCCGACGGGGCGGCTGCCGCGCCACAAGTCCATCTTCGACAAGCTGAAGAAGGGCGATGTGCTGCTGCACCATCCCTTCGAGAGCTTCGAGCCCGTCGTGCAGATGCTGCGCGAGGCGGTGCTGGACCCCGACGTGCTGGCCATCAAGCAGACCATCTATCGCACCGGCGCCAAGTCCGAGCTGATGGACCTGTTGATCGAGGCGTCGCGGCGCGGCAAGGAGGTCATGGCCGTCGTGGAGCTGAAGGCGCGCTTCGACGAAGAGGCCAACATCAACTGGGCCGAGCGCCTGGAGGCGGTCGGCGCCCAGGTCGTCTACGGCATCGTCGGCTACAAGACCCATGCCAAGCTCTTGATGATCACGCGGCGCGAGAACGGCAAGCTGCGCCGCTACGCCCACATCTCGACCGGCAACTACAACCCCAAGACGGCGCGCCTCTACACCGACCTCGGCCTGCTGACGGCCGACTCCGACCTGACGGCCGATGCCGACTCGGTGTTCCGCCAGCTCGCGTCGCTGGGCAAGTTCAAGGCGCTGCGGCGCATGCTTCTCGCGCCCTTCAACATGCACAGCCGCATGCTGGAGCTGCTGGCCCAGGTGGAGGCCGCGGCATTGGCCGGCTACAAGGGCGCACGCATCGTCGTGAAGATCAATGCGCTGACCGATGCCGAGCTCATCCACGGCCTGCTGCGCACGGCCCAGGCCGGCGCCAAGGTCGACCTCATCGTGCGCGGCGCCTGCATGCTGCCGCCGGGCCTGCCGGGCGTCAGCGACAACATCGTCGTGCGCTCCGTCGTCGGCCGCTTCCTGGAACACACGCGGGTGCTGTATTTCCGCTGGGGTGAGGGCGCCGAAGCCGATCCCGGCGAGGCCCTGTTCCTGTCCAGCGCCGACTGGATGAGCCGCAACATGTTCCGCCGCATCGAGGTGGCCTGGCCGGTACTGGACGCGCGACTGCGCCAGCGCGTCATCGACGAGGCCTTGCAGCCCTATCTGCATGACACCATGGACGCCTGGCAGCTCGGCCCCGACGGCCGCTCGGCGCGCATCAGCGACAGTGGCGTCAGCGCCCAGCAGGCGCTGATGCGGCGCTATTCCGAGGGGTGAACCCGCGATGGACCTGATCCTGTGGCGCCATGCCGAAGCCGAGATCGCCGCGCCGGGCCAGGACGACCTGCAGCGCGCGCTGACGCCCAAGGGCGAGCGCCAGGCGCGGCGCATGGCCGCCTGGCTCAACCACCGCCTGGCCGCGACGACGCGCGTGCTGGTCAGCCCGGCCCTGCGCTGCCGCCAGACGGCCGAGGCCCTGGGCCGCGAGGCGCGCATCGTCCCGTCGATTGCGCCGGACGCGCCCCTCACGGCGCTGATCGAAGCCTCGCGCTGGCCCAGGTCCAGCGAACCGGTGCTGCTCTGCGGCCATCAGCCCACGCTGGGCCAGCTGGCAGCGCATCTGCTGGCCGGCGTCGAGCAGGACTGGGCCGTCAAGAAGGGCGCCGTGTGGTGGCTGCGCTGGCGCCAGCGCGATGGCGCGCCCGAGGTCACCCTGCATGCCGTCCAAGGTCCCGACGCGCTGTAGTCAGAGGTGCCTGGTCTCTTCCGGCTTGTGCCACCAGTTGTTGTGCAGGCCGTCGTAGTACTGGATGGGTGCCGCGACCAGTTCCTCGGCCGGCACGTCGTCCAAGGCGGTGACCTTGACCGACACGAAGGGCCCGCCCATTTCTTCGATGTGGCCGTGGCCATACGAGCGAACGCCGCAGGTCTTGCAAAACAGGTTGTGGATGCTGTTGGAACCGAACTGGTAGTCGCTTTGAGCGTCTTCGCCTGACAGCAGGCGGAAGGCGTCGGGCTTGACGCTGGCGCTCCAGTTGCGCGTCTTGAAGCAGATGGAGCAGTTGCAGCGGCCGGTGCCCGCCGCGAGGTCGAGGTCGACTTCGAAGCGCACGGCCTTGCAGTGGCAGCTGCCGGTGTAGGTCTTGAGCATGACGGGCGTCTCCTGATGGGGGGCGGGCCCGCATGCTCACCGACGGTGGTGTCAGGCCTTGGCAGCAGTGTCCCGGGCCCGGTCGTGATCCGACATCGCCAGGATGCCCGGGTTCGACGCTTCACCAGGCATTCATGACGGCCTGGCGCTGTCTTTCATCGAACTCGCGCAGCTGGTGGTCCAGCTGGGCCAGATGGGCCAGCGGATCGTGGCCGCCGGTGAGCGGCGCGTGCACGCTGGTGCTGCCGTCCAGCAGCGGCGTCGAGGGCCCCTGCAACAGGTCGGACAGGGCCGGCAGAGGCTGGGTACCGCTGCTGGTCTGGGCCTGACCGAACCAGACGTCGTCCAGCTCGTGGCGGCCGCCGTCCTGGGTCGTGTAGCCGGCCTGCAGGCCGATCAGGTTGCCGTTCTGCACGGTGCTGGTGTGCGCGGCGCTCAGGTCCAGCTCGACGATGCCCAGGTCCGCCAGGCCCTCCAGCTGGCCGCCCGACTGCGAGCTGCTGCCCACCCAGACTTTGAGATGGCCGAACTCCGCGTCGGCCGCCGTCAGCTTGCCGTCGTGGTTGCTGTCCAGCTGGGCCAGGGCCTGGAAGCCGTTCTCGGCCAGCTGGCCGTTGGGCAGCCGCGTGGCGGTGCCGAACAGTTCGCTGCCGTCGTCGATGCGGCCGTTGCCGTTGCGGTCCAGGGCCAGCAGGCCGCTGTTCGCGCCCACCCAGCCGATGTGCTGGGCCTGGCCGGTGGCATTGATGTCGAAGCTGATGCCGTGCGCCGCGTCCACCGTTTGCACGCCCAGGCCGCCGAGGTCCAGCACCAGGGGCGAGGCGCCGGCCAGCGCGTTGAGCTGGTCGGCCGACATGGCTGAGCGCTGCGCGGCCGTGAAGGCGGCGACATGGTTCATGTCGATGCCCGACAGCTCGGCCGTCGTCATGGCCGAGATCTGCTGGGGCGTGAAGGCCTGCAGCGCATCGGTCGTCATCGCATTGATCTGGCTGCCGCTCAGCGCGCCGGCCTCGGCGGCGCCGAGTGAAGGGATCTGCAGGGCACTGAGGCGGCCGAAGCTGCCCGGCGTCAGCGCGGCGACCTGGTCGGTGCCCAGCATGGCCAGCTGCGAGGCCGTCAGCGCCGTGATCTGCCACGGCTCCAGCGCGGCCATGTGGGCCGGCGTCAGCACGGCGACCTCGGTGGGAGTCAGCGCGCCGAACTGCTGGGCGCTCAGCATGGCGACCTGGTCGGGCCGCAGCTGGCTGAACTGGTTCACCGACATCGCATGCAGGGCGTTCGGGTCCAGCCCCGGCATGGCGGCGTCGGCCAGGGCGGCCAGCTGGCTGGCGCTCATCGACAGCACCTGGGCGACGCTGAGGCCGCTGACCTGCTCGCCGTCCAGCGTCGCGATGACGGCGCTGGACAGGCTGCTGAGTTCGTAGGGCGAGATGGCGGCGAGCTGGTCGGGGCCGAGGCTGGCGAACTGGCTGGGGTCCAGGGCCTGCAGCTGGGTGGCACTGAGGCTGGCCATGACCTGGGGGCTGAAGGCCGACAGCTGCAGCGGCTGCAGGGCGGCCAGCTGCGTGGGGCTGAGGGCCTCGGCCTGGTTGAGGGTCATGCCCAGCAACTGGCTGGGCTGCAGGGCGGCGATATGGGCCGGCGTCAGCGTCGCGATCTCGGACTGCGTCAGCGCGCCGAACTGCTGGCCGGTCAGCATGGCGACCTGGTCGGGCCGCAGCTGGCTGAACTGGGCCACCGACATCGCATGCAGGGCATCGGGCGCCAGGCCCGACATGGCCGTGTCGGCGATGGCGCCGAACTGCGTCGGCGTCAGCGACAGCACCTGGGCCACGGTCAGGCCGCCGACCTGCTCGCTGTCCAGCGTGCCGATGATGGACGTGGCCAGGCCGCTGAGGTGGTAGGGCGAGATCGCCGCCAGCTGCTGCGGATTCAGGCTGGCGAACTGCGACGGGCTCAACGCGGCGAGCTGGGTGCCGGTCAGGCTGGCGATGACGGGGGTGCCGAAGGCCGCCAGCTGCTGGGGCTGCAGCACGGCCAGCTGGTCGGGCGACAGCGTCTGCAGCTGGGCGCTGCTCATGCGGGCGATCTGGTCGGCGTTCAGCGCCAGCAGGCCCTGGGGCGAGATGGCGGCGATCTGCGTCGGGTCCAGGGCGGCGATCTGCGCATTGGTCAGGGCACCGATCTGCGCCGCCGACAGCGCGGCGATGCCGGCCAGCGAGACCGCGTGCAGGGCCGTGACCGTCATGCCGGCCAGGCTGTCGGGCGCGATGGCCTGCAGCTGCTGCACGCTCAGGGCCAGCGTCTGGCTGCTGTCCAGGGCCTGGATCTGGGCGGCCGAGAGCAGATGCAGAGCGTCGGTGGCGAGCAGGTTGACGTCTGCAACGGGCAGGGCCGCGATCTGTGCGCTGCTCAGGCCGCTGAACTGGTTGCCGTGCAGGGCCTCGAACTGCGTCGTGGTCAGGGCGTGCAGGGCGGCCGGGTTCAGCGCGGCGACCTGTTGCGGCGTCAGCGATGCCAGCTCCGCGAGGCCGAGGCCCGGCGCCTGGCTGGCCGTCAGCGCGGCGATCTGGTCGGTGCTCAGGCCGGCCACGGGCGTGGCGGTCAGCAGGGCCAGTGCATCGCTGCTCATGGACGCGAACACATTGCCGTTGAAGGCGGCCAGGCCGGCGGTGCCCAGCAGGGCGAGCTGGTCGGTGCTGAGGGCGGCGATGGCCGCGCCGGACAGCGCGCTCAGCTGGGCCGTGCCCAGGCTGTGCAGCTGGTCGTTGCTCATGGCGGCGAGCTGGCCGCCGTTCATGCCGGCCATCTGCGCGGTGCTCAGCGCGGCGATCTGGGTGGTGCTCAGCGCCGCCATCTCGGTCGCGCTCAAGGCCACGATGGTGGCCGAGGGCAGGGCGGCGATCTGCGCGCCGCTGAGGACCTGGAAGTCGGCGCTGCTGAACTGCTGCACCTGGTTCATCGTCAGCCCGGCCAGCTGGGCCGTGCCCAGCAGCGCCAGTGGCGCGCTCAGTGCCGGCCAGTCGGCGGCCGGGATGGCCGAGATCTGGTGGCTGGTCAGGGACTGCCATTGATCGCTGCCCAGCTGCAGCAGCTGCGTCGACGTCAGGGCCTGCAGGGAGGTCGCGGGCAGCGCCTGCAGCTGGGTCGTGCCCAGGGTCTGCAGTTGGGCCGCGTTCAGGCCGGCCAGGGCGCCGGCGCCGAGGTTGGACAGTTGTGCCGTCGACAGCGCCGCCAGCTGGGAAACGGAGAAGCCGTCGAACTGCTGGCTGGTCAGGGCATGCACGGCGGAGGTGGACAGCGAAGTCACCTGCTCGGCCGTCAGCCCGTGCAGCTGGGCGCTGCTCAGTCCTGCGACCTGCGTGCCGTTCAGCGTCGAGACCTGCAGCGTGGACAGTGCCGCCAGTTGCGTGGCCGACATGCTCGCCACCTCGGCGCGGCTCAGCGCGTGCAGGGCGGCCGTGCCCAGGCCTTGCAGCTGGGCCGGGTTCAAGACGGCCCATTGCTGGGTGCTCATGGCGCCGATGACGCTGGCGTCCAGGGCCGCGACCTCGCTGGCCGTCAGTGCCGCCACCTGCTGGCTGCTCAGGCCGGCCATCTGCGCGCTGCGGATCTCGTTCCATTGCAGGTCGCTGAACTGCGCCAGGCCGGTGAGCCCCAGGCCGCGCATCTCGGCGGTGCTGAGGGCCGCCAGCTGCGTGGCGTCCAGGACCTGCAGGCCGGTCGCGCCCAGGCTGTTGAACTGGGTGGAGCTCAGCGCCGCCAGCGCCGTGGGGCCGATGGCCGTCACCTGGGCCGGGCTCAGCGCCTGCAGCTGGGCCGGCAGCAGCACGTGGGCGGCCTGCGAGCCCATGGCCTGCAGCTGGTCGGTGGTCAGCAGGGCCATCTGGGCCGGCGTCAACGCTGCGGCATTGGCAGCGCTGAGGCTGCGCAGCACGCCGCTGCCCAGCGCCGCGATCTGGTCGCCGCCGAGCTGCTGGATCTGGTGGGTGCCGAGGTTGTTGATCTGGCCGCTGTTGAGCACGCTGATCTGGTCCGGCGTCAGCGCGCGCAGCGTGGCATCGTTCAGCGCATGCAGCTGCGTGGCGCTGAGGCCCTGCAGCTGCGGCGTGGTCAGGGCGGTGGCCTGCTCGGGCGTGATGCTGGCGATCAGCGCAGCGGGCAGGCCGGACATCGCGCTGGAACCCAGGGCGGCCAGCTGCGTGCCCGACAGCGACTGGAACTGCGTGGGGGTCATGCTCGCGGTCTGGCGGGCTCCCAGGGCGGCGATCTGCTCCTCGGTGAGTGCGGCCAGTGCGGCGGTGCTGAGGCGGGCGAACTGGCCCGGGCTCAGCGCGGCGATCTCGGCATCGCTGAAATTGGCCAGCGTTGCCGCGCCCAGACCGGCGACCTGGTTCAGCGCCAGTGCGGCGACATTGCCGGCGCCGAGGGCGACGATCTGGTCGGCCGACATGGCCGCCAGCTGGGCGGCTTGCAGATTGGCGGCGGCCGTGGCCGACAGGGCATGGATCTGCTCGGGGTGCAGGCTCTGGATCTGGTCGGTCGTCAGCGCCATCACGGCGGCGGCGCCGAGGCCGTGGATGGCGGCCGTGCTCAGCGCCGCCAGCTGCGTGGGGCTCAGCAGGGCCAGGGTCTGGGCGCTGAAGGCGGTGGCCTGGGCGCCCGTCAGCGCGCCGAGCTGGTCCACCGTCAGCGCGGCGAAGGCGCTGGTCGACAAGGCCTTGAGCTGGGCGCCGCTGAGAGCGGCGATCTGGCTGCCGCTGAGTTCCTGCACGTCGGCGACGCTCAGGGCCGCGAGCTGGCGGTTGCCCAGGGCGGCGAGGGCGGTCGGCGCCAGGAAGTGCAGCTGGGCTGGATCCAGCGCCGCGATCTGGGCGGGCGTGGCGCCAGCCATCTGCCTGGCGCTCAGCACGGCGAGCTGGTCGGGGTTGAGCGTGGCGATGGCGCTGGTGCTCAGCTGCGCGAACTGCGCCGACGTCATGCTGGCGACCTGGGCGCTGCCCAGGCTCTGGATGTGGCCGGCGTTCAGGGCCTGCCATTGCACCGGGCTCAGCGCGGCGACCTGGGTGGCGCTGAAGGCCGCGAACATGCCGGGGCTGAGGGCTGCCAACGCGGCCGTCGTCAAGCCATGCAGGGCCGGCGTGCCCAGGCTGTGCAGCTGCTCGACGTCGAGGGCCCCGAGCTGCGCCGGCGTCAGCGCCGCGGCGGCCGTGCTGCTCAGGCCGGCCAGCGTCGCCGTGCTCAGCGCACCGAGCTGCTCGGCCTGCAGCAGCTGCAGTTGATGGGCATTCAGCGCGTTCAGTTGGCTGGCGCTGAGATAGGACATCTCGCTGTCGGTCAGGGCCTGCACGGCGCCGTCGTTCAGGCCGTGGAACTGCGCGCTGGTCAGGGCCTGGAACTGGCCCTGGCTGAGCACCTGCATGTCGGCCGCGCTCAGGCCGGCCGCCTGCGCGGTGCCGAGGGCGTGCAGGGCGGCAGTGGACAGGGCCGCGACCGCGTCCACGCTGAGGCTGGCGATCTGGCCGCTGGTCAGGCCGGGCACCTGGCGAGGGCCGAGAGCGGCGATCTGCTCGGGGCTGAAGGCGGCCAGGGCGTCATGGCTGAGCGTGCCGATCTGGGCGCTGGACAGGCCGGCCAGCTGGGCCGGCAGCAGCGCGCCGATCTGCTCGACATGCAGGGCGGCGAACTGGGCCGTGGTCAGCGCGGCGAGCTGGGTGGTGCTCAGGGCCTGCACCTGCTCGGCGTCCAGCCCGCTCAGCTGGGTGGGCTTGAGCGCATGCAGGGCCTGGGTGCTCATGGCCTGCCATTGCGTGGGCGAGAGGGCGGCGAGCTGGTCGGCACGCAGGCCCAGCACGGCCGTGGCGTCGAGGCCGTGCAGGGCGCTGGTGGACAGCGCGGCGAGCTGGTCGCTGCCCAGCAGCTGCATCTGGTGGGTGTTGAGGCCGTTGAGCTGGGGTGCGCCGATGGCGGCCCATTGCTCGCTGCCGAGGGCGCCCAGGCTGGCGTCGGACAGGCCGCGCATCTGCACGCTGCTCAGGCCTTGCAGCTGGCCGGGCGTCAGCGACGCGATCTGGTCGGGCGTCAGCGCGGCGAGCTGGGCGTTGCTGAGGCCATGCAGGGCCTGGCTGCCGAGGGCGGCGACCTGGGTGTCGGTAAAGCCGGCCAGCGCCTGCGCGGTCAGGCCCGGCGACTGCGCCGACGTGAGGCTGGCGAGCTGTTCCGGCGTCAGCGCCTCGAGGGCGGCCAGGCTGAGGTGGGCCAGCTGGTTGGCCGACAGCCCGTGCAGCTGCTGCGTGCTGAGGGCCTGCAGCTGGTCGCTGCCGAGCGCGGCGAGCTGGGCATTGCTGAAGGCGGCGACCTGGGTCGCCGTCAGCGCCTGCAACTGGTCCAGGCTGAGGGCCTGCAGCTGGCTGGTGGCCAGGCCGTTGACGGTGGCCGTGCCGAGGGCGGAAAGCTGGTCGCCGGACAGCAGGCCGAGCTGGTCGGAACTCAGGCCTGCCAGGGCCTTGGCGGTGAGGCCGGCGAAGGCCTGGCTGTCCAGGGCCTGGAGCTGGTCGCTGCCCAGGGCGGCGAGCTGGTTGCCGTGCAGGCCGGCGGTCTGGGTGCTGGCCAACTGGCTGGCCTGGTCGGGCGTCAGGGCCTGCAGCTGCGCGTTGGTCATGCCGCCCAGCTGGGTCGGGGTCAGTGCCGCGACCTGGTCGGAGGCGAGGCCGGCGACGCTGGCGGTCGACAGGGCCGCGACCTGGTTGGTCAGCAGGGCGTGCAGTTGCGCGGCGCTGAGCTGGCTGACCTCGGGGCTGCCGAGGGCGGCGATCTGGTCGGTGCCCATGGCCGTCAGGGCGGCGGTGGCGATGGCCTGCACCTGCGAGACATCGAGGGCGTCCAGCACCGCGGCATTCAGGGCCGGCGCCTGGCGGCTGGTCAGGGCATGCAGGCCCTGGGTGGGCAGGGCGGCGAGCTGGTCGGGAACGAGGGCGGCGAACTGCTCGCTGCTGAGCAGGGGCAGGCTGTGGCCGTTGAGGCCGGCGGCACCGTCGCTGTCGAGGGCGGCCACCTGGGCAGGCGTGATGGCGCTCCAGCCCGAGGCGGGAATGACGGCGACCTGGGCGCTGGTCAGCGCCGCCATCTGCGGGGCGCTGAAGGCCTGCCAGTCGGCGGGTTTGAGGGCGGCGATGGTGGCCGTGCCGAGTTGGGAAATCTCGTCGGGGGTCAGGCCGGTAATGCTGGACATGAGTGACTCCGTGCCGAGCGCTCAAGTTCCGTCTCGACTGGCCGACAAGCCTAGGTTCGCCACCCGCCGGGCAAAGCTCGAACTACGCCGTCATTCCGGACGACGAAGCACTCAGAAGCATTGCTTTACACGCTCACCCCTCCCGGGGGGCTTCTGTCAGCTTATCGACAGCGTCAGCAGCCCGGTGCGGGCCCAGGCCTCGGCCTCTTCCTTCAGCAAAAAGCGCGTGCGCGCCTGTTCACCCGACCAGGCCTTGGGCACGTGCAGCGTCAGCTTGTGGCCCTCGCGCTCCAGCCGCGGAACCGCGGCGGCGACCGGCGACCGCGCATGGCAGAGGATGACGGCCAGGCGCAGCGCGACGAGCTGCTCCAGCAGGCTGGGGTCGTTGAGCTGGGCTTCGAGCTTGCGCAGGCCGCCGCGCTGGCCCAGGGCCAGGGCCGCGATGCGCTGCAGCTGGTTGGTGGAGAAGCCCGCCGCGTCGACGTGGGCGATGACGTAGGCGCTGTGGCGGTGGTGGTCGTGGTGGGACACCAGCATGCCCAGCTCGTGCAGGGCGGCGGCCCAGCGCAGTTCACGCAGCAGCTCGGCCGAGGGCTTGGGCGCGAGCTGGTGGTAGAGCTGGTCGGCCAGACCGGCCACGCGCTCGGCCTGGGGCTTGTCGACACCGAAGCGCTCCTGCAGCTCGGCGACCGAGCCGGCCCGCGGGTCGCGCGCGCCACTGGGCTGCAGGCGTTCGACGAGGTCGAAGATGACGCCCTGGCGCAGCGCGCCCTTGGTGGGCAGCAGCTCGGTGATGCCGAACTGGTTGAGCAAGGTGTAGAGGATGCACAGGCCGCCCGCCACCACGGGGCGGCGGTCATCCTTGAGGCCGGGCAGCTGCAGCTTGTCCTGCGAGCCGGCGGCCAGGCATTGCTCGATGCACCAGCGCAGCGCCTCGGGCGTGATGCGGCCATCGGTCTTGCCGCTGGCGGCGAGGATCTGCGACACCGCGCCCACCGTGCCGGAGGAGCCGAGGGCTTCCTTCCACAGCTCGGGGCGAAACAGCGTCAGCGCTTCCTCCAGCTCGGCACCGGCGGCCACCTGGGCGGCGCGGAAGGATTCGGGCGTGTAGCGGCCGTCGGCGAAGAAGCGCAGCGACAGGCCGACGCTGCCGACGCTGAAGGATTCGGCCAGCAGCGGCTTGCGGCCCTTGCCCAGGATCATCTCGGTGGAGCGGCCGCCGATGTCGATGACCAGGCGCGGCTTGTCGGAGGGCTGCAGGCGCGCCACACCGGCAAAGATCAGCCGGGCTTCTTCACGGCCGGCGATGACTTCGACGGGGTGGCCGAGTACCGCCTGGGCGCGGGCCAGGAAGGCGTTGCGGTTGCGCGCCTCGCGCAGGGTCTGCGTGGCCACGGCGCGGATGCGCTCGGCCGGGATGCCGACGAGCTGCTCGCCGAAGCCCTTCAGGCACGTCAGGCCGCGCTGCATGGCCTCTTCGGTCAGCATGCCCTGGTCGTCCAGGCCGGCGCCCAGGCGCACGCTTTCCTTGATGTAGCTGACGCGCTGGTAACGCTCGCCGGCCAGGCGGGCCAGCTCCAGGCGGAAGCTGTTGGAGCCGATGTCGATGGAGGCCCAGATCTGGCCGGCTGTGTCGGGGCGCGTCGTCATGGCGGCAGATTGTCGGGGCAAAATTTGACGCCCCTTCGTAACCACCCCATCCGGGAGCCCCCATGTTGAAAGACGAGATCGACAGCCTCGCGCCGTCCCGCGACTTCAGCCGCCGCAGCTTTGTGCAGACGACCGTGGGCAGCGGCTTTGCGGCCGCCGTGCTGCCGGTGACGGCGCAGACCATCACGACCGATGCGGCGGGCCTGGAGGTCGGCCCGGTCACCATCCCCGTGGGCGACTTCCAGATGCCGGCCTACCGCGCGATGCCGGCGGGCAAGAAGAACCTGCCCGTGGTGCTGGTGGCCAGCGAGATCTTCGGCGTGCACGAGCACATCGCCGACGTCTGCCGGCGCTTTGCCAAGCAGGGCTATCTGGCCATCGCGCCCGAGCTCTTCGTGCGCCACGGCGATGCCGGCGCCTATACCGACATCCCCAAGCTCGTTTCCGAGGTCGTCGCCAAGGCTTCCGGCGCCCAGGTCAACGGCGACCTGGATGCCACCGTCGCCTGGGCCGCGGCCAACGGCGGCGACACGAGCAGGCTGGCCATCACCGGCTTCTGCTGGGGCGGCGGCACGACCTGGCGCTATGCGGCGCACAACCCCAGGCTGACGGCTGCCGCGGCCTGGTATGGCCCGGTGGCACGCAGCTACCACCCGGGCGACAAGACCATCATCGAGCTGGCCGCCAGCATCAAGGCACCAGTGCTGGCCCTGTACGGCGCGGCCGACGGCGGCATTCCCGTCGACACCCTGACCCAGCTCGAAGCCGCGCTGAAGGCCGCCGGAAACACGAAGTGCGAGTTCGTCGTCTACCCCGACACGCCCCACGCCTTCTACGCCGACTACCGCCCCAGCTACCGCAAGGCCGCCGCCGACGACGCCTGGGCGCGCTGCCTGGCCTGGTTCAAGAAGAACGGGGTTTGACAGCTCTGCTACGCTGACCGGGTTCGGGCCGCAGTCCATGGCTGTGGCCCGTTGCTTTTGCTGCCATCCATGACCCTTCTCTACATCGTGCTCGCCACCTTCGCGGGCGGCCTGCTGTCGGTGCTCGTTGCGGCGAGCCTGACCATCGGCGTGCTGACCCGCCTCGTGAAGAGCCTCGTCAGCCTGTCGGCCGGCATCCTGCTGGGCACCTCGCTGCTGAACGTGCTGCCCGAGGCCTTCGAGAGCCGCACCGCCCAGCCCCAGACCCTGTTCGCCGTGCTGCTGGGCGGCCTGCTGTTCTTCTGGCTGCTGGAGAAGGTCGAGCTCTACCGCCACGTCCACCACCACGAGGGCGACGGCCACCACCATCACCACCACTTCGACGCAGAGCAGGCCGGCCGCGGCGGCCTGACCGTGCTGGTGGGCGACAGCATCCACAACTTCTGCGACGGCGCCATCATCGCGGCTGCCTTCCTGGCCGACACCCGCCTGGGTTTCGCCACTGCCCTGGCCATCGTCGCTCACGAGATCCCGCAGGAAGTCGGCGACTACATCGTGCTGCTGAACGCCGGCCTGTCACGGGGCAAGGCCCTGCTGTTCAACGCCATCTCGGGCATGGCCTCGGTGGTCGGCGGCGTGCTGGGCTATTTCCTGATCGGCAGCTTCGACGGCGTGCTGCCCTATCTGCTGGTGCTGGCTTCCAGCAGCTTCATCTACATCTCGGTGGCCGACCTGCTGCCCCAGCTGCAGCAGCGCCTGGCCTGGCGCGAGACCCTCGCCCAGGTGGCCTGGCTGGCCGTCGGCCTGGGCGTGGCCTTCGCGGTGTCGCAGCTGCTGCATGGCACTCATTGACGCGGGGCTGCGCGGCGCGCTGATCGCGCTGCTGGCCCTCGTCATCGCTGCGCTGCGCCCGCACTGGCGCCATCCGCGGCATGCCGAGCTGGTGCGCATCGGCATCGCGCTGACCCTTTCCCTCGTCGTCCAGACCCTGTCGGCCTCGCCCTGGGTCGAGCACGAGCTGCGCTGCCAGCCGCAGGCGCCCGGCATCGGCATCTCGCTGGGCTCGGCGGTGCTGTTCTGGCTGTTCGCCCGCGCCGTCTTCGAGGACGGCTTCAGGCTGCGCGCCTGGCATGGCGGGCTGTGGGCGGCGGTGGCCCTGTTCGGCGCCACCGTCTGCCAGTGGAACGCCTGGTGGCAGGGCTGGGTGCTGATGCGCACCATCCCCATCGTCTTTGCCTTGCTGGGCATTGCCGCCGTCGTCGGCCCCTGGCGGGTTGACCTGATCGAGCAGCGGCGCCGGCTGCGCGGCGTCGTCGTGGGCGGCGGCGTGGCCTATGCCCTTCTGCTGGTGGCCCTGCGCGTCAGTTCGGCCGACGGCAGCCTGAGTGCCGGCGCGGCCCTGGTCGACGTCGCCCTGCTGCTGACCCTGACCGCCGTCATCGCCGGCCAGCTGCTCGCGCCGCGCGCCCATGGCCTGTGGGGCGAGCCCGCGGCAGTGGTGCCAGCGCCCGCGCCGCCGGCCGAAGACCCGCAGGACAAGGCCGTCGCCGCCGCCCTCGCCAAGCTGATGGCCGAGGGCCGCGGCTATGCCCAGGAGGGCCTGAGCCTGGCCGGCCTGGCCGAGCAGCTGGGCACGCCCGAGTACCGGCTGCGTCGCGTCATCAACCAGGGCTTGGGCCATCGCAACTTCAACGCCTATGTGAACGGCCTGCGGCTGGAAGAAGCCAAGCGCCGCCTGGCCGACCCGGCCGAGCGCGGCCTGCCGGTGCTGAGCATTGCGCTGGACGTCGGCTTCGGCTCCATCGGACCCTTCAACCGCGCCTTCAAGGCCGACACGGGCCTGACGCCCACCGAGTTCCGCCAGCAGAAATTGCTGGCCGATTCCTAGAAAGCAGCGCCGAAACCTGCAAAACCGAGGTTTCGGCCAGACGCGGCGGGCGGCGCGGCTGAACCTGAAGGCTCCCAACCCAAGAGGAGCCGTCATGAAGTTCTTGCAAACCTTGCTCGCCAGCCTGGTCCTGACTGTCACCGTTCAGGCCGCCCAGGCCGCCAGCGTCGGCACGCTGATCCTGCCCGCCGACGACCAAGGCGACGCCGTCACCCTGTTCTATCCCACCGCTGCCGCCGGCCGCCCCGAAACCCGTGGCGACCTGCAGCTGATGCTGGCGCCCGACGCACCGCCCGCCGCCGGCAACGGCCGCCTCATCGCCATCTCCCACGGCTCCGGCGGCGGCCCCTGGGTGCACACCACGCTGGCCAAGGCCCTGGTCGAGGCCGGCTTCACCGTCGTGCTGCCCCTGCACCGTGGCGACAACTGGACCGACCCCGGCCGCCCCGGCCCCGAGAGCTGGAAGCAGCGCCCCGCCGAGATCAGCCACGCCATCGACCGCGTGGCCGCCGACCCGCGCTTCGCCCACCTGAAGCTGGACCGCGTCGGCGGCTTCGGCATGTCGGCCGGCGGGCACACCATGCTGACCTTGGCCGGCGGCGCCTGGTCGCCCGAGCGCTTTCGCGCCGCCTGCGAGCAGCATCTGGCCGACGACTTCCCGGCCTGCGTCGGCCTGTTCACCGGCCTGACCGGTGGCGCGCTGGATGGTTTCAAGCTCTGGCTGGCTCGCCATGTGTTGAGCTGGAAGTTCCGCGGCGACGACGCGCCGCAGACCTACACCGACCCGCGCCTGGCCGCCATCGTCGCCGCCGTGCCCGCCGCGGCCGACTTCGACCCCGCCACCCTGGCCCAGCCGCGCGTGCCCCTGGCCCTGATCACCGCCGACGGCGACCGCTGGCTGGCGCCGCGCTTTCACAGCGATGCCATCCTGGCCGCCTGCCAGGGTTGCGAGCGGCTGGTGGAGCTGAAGGGCGCGGGCCACGGCGCCCTGCTGGCCCCGCCGCCGCCGGCCGACAAGCTGGGGCGGCTGGAATGCGAGCTGCTGTGCGACCCCGAGGGCTTCGACCGGCCGGCCGCGACAGCGCAGTGGGCGAGCGCGACGGTGGGCTTCTTCAGGCGGCAGCTGCTTCCTCAAAATGAATGAAGCCCTTCGCAAGGACCGCTAAACCCTGCCCTGAATCCCTGGATCAACCCAGCAACACGGATTGCCGGGGAGAGAAGACATGGTCGCAGTGGTCACGGGCAGCGGCACGGGCTTGGTCAACAGCTCCAGGGACGTACTCGGCAGCGGCGGCGAACTGGGCAGTGCGTCGACGGGGCGCGCCGGTGAGCGCGTCACGGTCAACGCCGCCAACGGCAATCTCATCGTTCAGGATCGCGATGAATACCTGGTGGGCATAGGCCCGGACGTCGACCTGCTGCGCACCTACAACAGCCAGGGCGGCTGGGATGGCGACAACGGTGATGGCTGGCGCGTGGGCTACTACCGGCGGGTCAGCGGGCTGACCAGCACGGTCAATACCGTCGGCAGCACCATCCGGCGCGTCGAAGCCGACGGCAGCGAATCCGTCTTTACCTGCAACGGCGTGCGCTACGTCTGCACCGACGGGGCCGGCCAGTACGACACCCTGAGCTTTGACGGCGCCAACTGGACCTGGACCGATGGCGACACCGGGGTCAAGGAGTTGTACGAGCTCTATGGCGCCGGGAGCTACCGCTTGCGCCAGATCACAGACGCGGACGGGAACTTCGTCCGGGTCGATTACGGCGCGTCGGGCCTGATCTCGACGCTGGCTACCTACAAGGCCGGCGCCACGGCGCCCAGCGAGACGCTCACGCTGACCTATGCCGGCACCGACCTTCAGCAGGTGTCCACCAGCTATCTGGATGCACAGAACCAGGTCAGGACGCGCGGCGTCACCCGCTACGCCTATGTCAGCGGCCGGCTGGACACCGTCACCACCGACCTCAGCCCGGAAGACAACAGCATCAGCGACGGCAAGGTCTACACCGTCCGCTATGGCTATGACGCCGGCGGCAGGCTCAACAGCATCGGGCAGGCGGACGGCACGCAGATCACGATCAACTACGAAGCCGGTACCAGGCGCGTGACTTCGGTGCTGGACGGGCGTGGGCTGGGCACCGGCTTCACCTACGACGCGCCTGGCGTCACGACGGTCAAGGATGCGCTGGGGCGGGCCACCACGCTGAAGTACGGCGCGAAGGGCGAGCTGCTCGAAGTGTCGGGTGCCATGACCGGCGGCAGCAGCTTTGCCCAGAAGTACAGCTACTACCCCGCCACGGGCGACCTGTGGACCAGCACCAACGCCAGGAACGAGACGACCACTTACGAATACAACGGCGCCGGTGCGCTGGCGCGTCGAACCGATGCTGCGGGTAATGTTTTGGAGCGCGCCTACACAGCAGAAGGGCTGGTCTCCTCCGAGACCCTCTATCGCGTTCCCGATCCGGACGGCGTTGCGGGCGCCGGCAAGGCCAGTGTGCCTCTCACCACCAGCTATTACTACGACACCAGCTCGGGCCACCGGCGCCTTCAATACGTCATCCACGGTGACGGCTCACTGACGAGCTATGTCTACGACACCGTCTCGGGCCAGCTGAGCGACACCTTCAAGTACAGCCCGGAAGTCGTCTTCACCGGCAACCGACAGACTTGGTCCGAGGTCAGCGCCTTTGTCACCAATGCCTTCAAGACCGACAAGGGGATTCTGCGCACCCATCACGAATATGACCTGCGCGGCCTGCTGAGCAGGGAGCGCAGCTATGCCAGCAGCACCTACAACCCGACGACCAACTGGGTCGACTTCGTCGACGCCACCGATACCCTCTATACCTATGACCCGTCAGGCCGGCTGCTCAGCCGTCTGGACGCCAGCGGCGTGAAGCTGGCCTACGCCTACGACGGGCTTGGGCGCGTCACCAGGACGATCGACACCAACAACGTCGCGACGATCTACAGCTATGACGATGCCGGTCGCAAGACCAGCGTTCAGCTCGACAACGGGCAGACCACGGTCCAGGTGTTCAACCCGTGGGGCGACCTCATCTCCAGCGATGTCCTTGGCACCGGCAACACCGCAGCCAACCTGAAGAAGTTGGGTGAAACCCGCTACAGCTATGACGACCTGGGTCGGCTGTGGCGCACCACCGATGCCACCGGCGTCTCCAGCTACAGCCTGTATGACGTCAGCGGGCGCAAGAGCGCGGACATCGCTCCCAGCGGCCAGCTCACCGAATATCTGTACGACGGTGCGGGCCGTCTGACTCAGCAGATCGCTTACGCCAACCCGTTGATCAAGACGGCGCTGGATGGCCTGACTGCCGCCAGTACCGTGACCAGCACGCGGCCTGGGCTGTCCGGTCAGGACCGCATCACCAGCTATTACTACGACGCCGCGGGCCGCCTCACAGGCACGCTGGATGCAGACGGCTATCTCACCCAAACAAATTACGACGGCACGGGGGCGGTGACCTCGCAAACCACCTTCGCCAACGCGGTGGTCGTGATCCGGCTCGATGCGGGATTGGGAACGACGCGAAATACCGCACCCGCCCAACCAGGGCCGACTGCGGATGTGGTCAAGGACCGTACCGTTCGCAGCCTCTACGACGCTGCGGGGCGCCTGATGGCGCAGATCGATGGCGACGGCGGGTTGACTCGATGGAGCTATGACGCCGTCGGCAATCGCCGGTCGCCGGTATTGGTCTTGATGATCTTGCCGAGCGTCGAGTATTCGAAGAATTCTTCCCAGCCGTCGCCAATACCCTTGGCACTGATCTCGCCAAAGGCGTTGTAGCGGGTCTTGCGGGTTTCGGCCTGGACGGGCTTGTCACTCTCGTATGTGGTCTCGGTTGCGATGCGCCCGGCGGCGTCCAGCGCATACCGATGGACGAGGTTGCGGCTCGTCGCATCCGAGCGAAGCACGTTCAGGCTGGTTCGTCTGACCAGCCCGCCCTGGCCGTCGTATTCGTACTGCGTCGCAGCGCCGCTCGGGTCGGTCGAGCGCACCAACAGGCCGTTGGCGTCATATTCGTACCGTGTGATGCGGTCATCGGTTTCGACGGCGTCGTCAAGCCCTCGCTGGATGCGGCGGGTCACGTCACCCAGACCGTTGTATTCCAGGTTGGCGGTCGGCCGCACGCTGGCGTTCTGCCAGTCGATGAAGGCCACGCCCAGGCGACGGACTTCTCGCCCCAGGTTGTCGTAGTAGACATCGCTGCGTTCCCAGGTCTGATCACCGCCCAGTTGAGCAGCCAGTTCGTTCAGCAGGGTGACATGCCCGAGGCCGTTGTACTCGTAGCGCGTAACGGCACTGGCGACATTCCTCGTACGCTTCCCCTAGTGCCATGTCGGGGCGAAGCTTTCGTTCGCGAGGCGAATGAGCAAGATGTTGCGGCGCCGGGTATTGAGAGGGAATTGAGGGCTAGGTGTTCTAGCCCTTTTCCGCCTTTTGGCTGGATCCCACAGGTCCCGCGCACAGCGCATCGAACACCGCGCGGCGCATCTCGTCGCGGCCCGCGGCGAGCCTCGGGAAGGCGCCAGCGATGACCAGCTAGCGAAGCGCCCTGTCCAACCAAGCCCCAAGCTGCGCCGCCGTCATCGCCCCACTCTGCCTCGCCACTTCGCGCCCACCCACAAACAGCACCGTCGTCGGAATGCTTCGAATCTGCAGGCTGGCACCGCTGCGCTGAGCCGCATCGCTGTCCACCTTGACGAAGCGGATGTCGGGCCGGGCGCTGGCGAGCTGCTCGAAGTGCGGCGCGTAGCTGCGGCAGGGGCCGCACCAGGCGGCCCAGAAGTCCACCAGCACCGGGGCCTCGGTGCCCTGCAGATAGGGGCCGAGGTCGGCGTCGCCCAGCGCCAAGGGCTTGCGCGGTGCGACGGGGCCGCCGCAGTGGCCGCAGGTCGGGTCGTCGGCGAGGCGTTCATTCGGCACGCGGTTGCGGGTGCCGCATTGGGGGCAGACGAGGATCATGGTGGTCTTGAATTCAGTGCAAGAGCCGCGGGTTGGCGCACTGCGCGGCGCCGATTGCGGACGTAGATCGGGCCGGACAACGCGGTTTCAATCCGCCAGCTTCTCGATCTGCTCGCGCACCTGCTTCAGTACCTCGTTGGCCAGGGCGGTGTCGGTCTTGGCGACGCCGCGCGAGAGGGCCATGGCGCCGATGAGGGCGGCCACGGCAAGGGTGGCCTTGGATGGGTCCATGCCCTGCGGATCGAGCACGGCCTGCAGGCCCTCGCGCAGCTCCAGGAAGCCGGCCGTGTAGCTCTGGCTCACGGCCTCGCTCTGGCGGCCGGTGTCGCAGGCCGAGGTGACGACCGGGCAACCGGCGGCCTGGTCGTCGCGCACGCGGCGGCTCAGGTATTGGTCGAGGTAGGTGGCCAGCGTGGGCGTCTTGCCGCTGCCGGCCTTGGTGGTCCAGTCGAAACCCTTGCGGAAGCTGTGGGCGAAGGCCTGGGCGGCCAGGTCCTGCTTGTCGGCGAAATGCTTGTACAGCGCGCCATGCGTCAGGCCGGCGGCCTTGCAGATGTCGGCCACGCCGACGCCGTCGATGCCGTGCTGCTTGAACAACTTGGCCGCCGCGTCCAGCAGCGCCAGGCGGTTGAGTTCGGACTGTTCCTTGGTGACCTTCATGGCTTCATCGCTCCCGCAAAGGCTTGGGCAGGGCAGGGTGATTGCATGTTTTTGATTATGACTGATACCATTGTGTTTTGAGATCAATCGCAATCAAAACTTGCCGAGGTGATGTGATGCTGGCTTCCCGTCTTTCCCAGTGGCTGCAGCGCCGCGGCATCCACTACGCCTGGGTGGTGGCCGCGCTGACCTTCCTGGCCATGCTGGTCACGTCGGCGGCGCTGGGCTTGCCCGGTGCGCTGCTGCAGCCGTTGACCAAGGAGTTCGGCTGGAGCACGACGGAGCTGTCGTCGGTGTTCGCGACGCGCTTCGCGCTGTTCGGGCTGCTGGGCCCGTTCGCGGCCGTGCTGCTGATGCGCTTCGGCGTGCGCCATGTCGTCACGCTGGCGTCGCTGACCATCGGTGGCACGCTGCTGCTGGGCATGTTCATGCACAGTCTCGGCCAGGCCTTTGTGCTGTGGGGCGTGGTGCTGGGCCTGGGCACGGGCATGACGGCCATGGTGCTGGGCGCCACGGTCGTGAATCGCTGGTTCGTCGAGCGCAAGGGCCTGGTCATGGGCCTGCTGGCGGGCAGCAGCGCGACGGGGCAGCTCGTCTTCCTGCCGCTGGCCACCTGGCTGATCGAAAACCACGGCTGGCGTGCGGCGCTATGGCCAGTGGTCATCGCCACCGGCGTTGTAGCCACGCTGGTGATGCTGTTGGTGCGCAACTCACCCGGCGACCTGGGCCTGCTGCCCTACGGCGCCACCGCCGACATGCCCGCTGCGGCCGCCGGCCCCAAGCCGACCTGGAAGCTGCCCTTCGAGACGCTGGCGAGCGCCGCGCGCGTGCCGGCCTTCTGGGTGCTGGCCGGTAGCTTCTTCATCTGCGGCCTGAGTACCAACGGCCTGGTGCAGACCCATTTCATCTCGCTGTGCGGCGACCGCGGCCTGGGGCCGGTGCCAGCGGCTTCGGTGCTGGCCATGATGGGGGTGTTCGACCTCGTCGGCACGACGCTGTCGGGCTGGTTGTCGGACCGTTTCGACAACCGCAAGCTGCTGTTCTGGTACTACGGCCTGCGCGGGCTGTCGCTGTTCTGGCTGCCGTATTCGGACTTCACGGTCGCCGGCCTCTCCACCTTCGCCATCTTCTATGGGCTGGACTGGATCGCCACCGTGCCGCCCACCGTCAAGCTGGCGGCGCAGGTCTTCGGGCCGGCGCGCGCGGGGCTGGTGTTCGGCTGGGTGTTCGCCTTCCACCAGCTCGGCGCGGCCACGGCGGCCTTCGGCGCCGGCTTCACGCGCTCGGTGATGCTGTCCTATTCGCCGGCGCTGTTCGTCGCGGGCGGGGCCTGCCTGGTGGCGGCGGTGGCGGTGATGGGCGTGCGTTCGTCTTCGGCAAGGGTGGCGCCGGTGGGCGCGGCTTGATGAAGGCGTCGCGCAACTGAAGCACAAGGACTTCTTTCATTCACGCTGCCCGGCAGAACATTTGAAACGCAGCGGTCGCGGTGGGAAACGGGGGTGATACCTGCGCTGACGACAGTGACGGCTTTCCATCCGCGCCGCTTGCGAGCGCCTCGTCGAAAGCCTTCCATGAAAAGCCTGCCCGTCCTCGAGTTCTTCGTCGCCCTGTTCGACACCTTGCTTGCCGCCCTGGGTGTTGTGCTGTGCTGCGCAGCGGTCGTGGCCGCCCTGCCTCCCGAGGTGGTGGCAAACGCCGAGCCCGTGCCGGCGTCTTTCGATGGTGCGATGCCGACGTGGGACGGTGTGGAGGCCGACACGCTGGTGGTCGCGGTCCGGAACTGATCCGGCACCCGCCAAGCCCACCGCGACCTGCCGCAGGACCGGTGCGCCGCGAGGGCGCGCCGGGCCCAGCGGGCATCATTTGACGATGAGCACCGGCGTTTCGATGTGGGTCAGCACCTTCTGCGCCTCGCTGCCGAGCAGCAGGGCGGCGAAGCCCTTGCGGCCGTGCGAGGCCATGACGATGAGGTCGACGTTCTCGGTCTTGGCGTGGTCGACGATGGCTTCCCAGGCGTGCAGGGCCTCGACGGTGCTGGCCTTGCATGAAAGGCCTTGCGCCGCGGCGGACGCGCTGACGGCCTCGACGCGCTGGGTGGCGACGCGCAGCTGGGCGTCGATGAATTCCTGCGGCGGCACGGGCTGGATCTCGGAGACCGCGCTGTAGGGGAAGGGCTCCATGACGCTCAGCGTCAGCAGCTGGGCGCCATGCACCTTGGCGAGCTGGATGGCGGTGTCCACCGCGTGGGCGGTGATGTCGGAGCCGTCAGTGGGGACGAGGATGCGCTTGAACATTCGGTCCTCCAGTCGTTGCGGGGAACCACAGTGTGGCGCATCGGGGGCCGGAATGCTTGTCGGAGATCAAGCCTTTGTGCGTCAGCCCTTGGCGATGGGGCGAGCTGGGTCGGACGACCATTCGCTCCACGAACCCGGATACAACAAGCCGTCGCCGAGGCCGGCGTAGGCCATGGCGAGCAGGTTGTGACATGCGGTGACGCCCGAGCCGCACTGATGCACGACGACATCGGCGGCCAGGGGCTGCAGCTCGGCGCGCAGTTGCTCCGCCGGCTTGAAGCGGCCGTCGGCGCCGAGGTTGTCCTTGAAGAAGCGGTTGCTGGCGCCAGGGATGTGGCCGGCCGCCTTGTCCAGCGGCTCGACCTCGCCACGGAAGCGCTCGGCGGCGCGGGCGTCGATGAGGCGGACGGTGCCGAGCTTCTTCAGCAGGGTGGCGGCATCGATCTGGCCGACCAGGGGCTCGCCCGGCTGCCAGTCGCTGGCCGTGGCGGTGGGCAACTCGGCTGTCATCTCGCCGTCCCAGGCCCCGTTCAGCACGGCGACTTGCGGGTGGCCCAGCCAGCGCAGCATCCACCACAGATGGGCGCCGTAGGGGCCACCCTGGCGGTCATAGGCGACGACCTGGCGACCCGCACGGAGGCCCAGGCGGCGCATCAGGGCCGCGAAGGTCTCGCGCTCGGGCAGGGGGTGGCGGCCGCGGAAGGCGCCATCGGGGCCTGTCTTGTCGCCGCAGAGGTCGCGGTCCAGGTGCAGATAGAAGGCGCCGGGGATATGGCCGGCGGCATAGGCGCGTTCGCCGGCATCGGTGTCGGCGAGGTCGAAGCTGCACTCGATGACCAGCGGGTCCTGCAAGGTGCGCAGTTCGGCGGGGGAGATCAGGGTGGTGAAGGGCTTCATGAATCAGCGGGGTTGAACTGACTGTCTTTCGCGGGCGGGGCGACCTTGCCGCGCAGCAGCGTCGCGCCGATGCCGGCACCGATGATGAGCAGCATGCCGAAGAAGGCATGCCAGGTCAGCGGGTCCTTGAACAGCAGCATGCCGTAGACGAAGGAGAACACGATGCCCAGGTATTGCAGGCAGGCATTCACCAGCGGCCGGCCGATGGAATAGGCGCGCGTCAGGCAGACCTGGGCGGTGGTGGCCAGCACGCCCACGGCCAGCAGCAGGCTGGCGCCCCACAGCGTGTGGCTGTGCAGGCCGCCTTCGGCTATTGCCGTGATGAGGGCGCCGGCCACGCAGCCGCCGACCGAGAAGTAGAAGACGACGCGCAGTTCGGGCTCGCCGACGCGGCCGAGGGCCGTGACCTGCAGATAGGCCATCGCGGCGATCATGCCGGACAGCAGGCCGGCCAGGCCGTGCCAGAGCTGCTGCTGGTCCAGCGTCGGGCGCAGGATCAACGCCACGCCGACGAAGCCCAGCAGCACCGAGGCCATCAGCCGCCAGTCCAGGCGCTGGGCCCCCATCAGCACGGCGCCGCCGAGCAGGAAGAGGGCCATCCAGACCGAGGACATGTAGTTCAGCGTCATGGCCGTGGCCAGCGGCAGCTTGCCGATGGCGTAGAACCACAGGCACAGCGAGGTGACGCCGGAGATGCTGCGCCACAGATGCATGCCGGGCAGGCGGGTCTTGAGGCTGATGCCGGCGCGGTGCGACAGCAGGGCCATCATGATCGACCCGACCAGGCCGCGGTACATGACGATCTCGCTGGCCGCGTAGAACTCGCTGGCCAGCTTGACGCAGACACCCATGGTGGCGAACAGCAGCGTCGCCGCCACCATGAGCAGGGGCGCGGGCATCAGCCGGTGTAGTCCATCTGCTGCCGGTACCACTCGTGGAAGTGCTGCATGCCGTCTTCCATCGGGCTTTGATAGGGCCCGGTCTCGTTGTCGCCACGCATCATCAGGGCCTTGCGGCCGGCGTCCATGCGCTCGGCGATCTCGTCGTCTTCCACGCAGGTTTCCATGTAGGCGGCCTGGTGGGCCTCGACGAAGTCGCGCTCGAAGGCGGCGATTTCCTCGGGGTAGTAGAACTCGACGAGGTTGACCGTCTTCTCGGGCGATACCGGGTGCAGCGTGGACACGACCAGCACATGCGGGTACCACTCGACCATGATGTGCGGGTAGTAGGTCAGCCAGATGGCGCCGGCCTCGGGCGGGCGGCCCTCGCGGTACTTCAGCAGCTCGTCGTGCCAACGCTGGTAGACGGGCGAGCCGGGGCGCTCCAACCCCTGGTGCACGCCCACCGTCTGCACCGAGTGGTGCTTGCCGAATTCCCAGGCCAGGTCGTCACAGCTGACGAAGGCGCCGAGGCCGGGGTGGAAGGGGCCGACGTGGTAGTCCTCGAGGTAGACCTCGATGAAGGTCTTCCAGTTGTAGTTGCACTCGTGGACCTGGACCTTGTCGAGCACATAGCCGGAGAAGTCGAGCTGGGCGCGCGTGCCCAGCCTGGCCAGTTCGGCGGCGACGTCGTGGCCGTTGTCCTCGAACAGCAGGCCGTTCCATTCCCGCAGCGGGTAGCGGTTCAGGTTCAGGCAGGGGTCGTGGTCGAAATGCGGGGCACCGATCAGCTCGCCCTGGTGGGAATAGGTCCAGCGGTGCAAGGGGCAGACGATATTGGCCTGGGTGTTGCCGCGCCCGCGCAGCATGACGGCCTGGCGATGCCGGCAGACGTTGGAAATCAGCTCGATCCCCTGGGCCGAACGCACCAGGGCGCGGCCTTCGCCTTCCTGGGGCAAGGCGTAGTGGTCACCGATTTCAGGGACGGCCAGTGCATGGCCGACGTAGCGGGGCCCTCGCTGAAAGATGCTGGCCTGCTCGCGCTGGAACAGATCGGTATCGAAATAGGCGCTCACCGGGAGCTGGGTCTGGCTGCGTTTCAGCGCCGAGACGGGAAGGCTCAGGTCGGACATGATCCAGGCGGGTCTTTCAGGCGGAGTAGGGGTGCTGCGTCCCTCCGGCGCATCTCGGGGTTGCCGAGTCGGCCAGGTTGCTTGTGTGGTGGAGATCGGGAGTCGCGCGGGCGCGCGCTCGGGCGAGAGGTCCGGGATTCTACCCATGCCCGGCTGGCTGTAGACGGAAGACACGGCTGGCTTGTGCGGGAATGGCAAAACCCGCTGACTACAATCAGCGTTTCGCGCTTTGAAATGACCAAGACCTCTCCCCGCACCAAGGCCGCCGCGACCGACGGCGATGCCGACCTCAGCTACGAGCAGGCGCTCGACGAGCTGGAGCGACTGGTGGCGGCCATGGAGGGGCAGCAGCTGCCGCTGGACCAGCTCCTGCACAGCTACAAGCGCGGCGCCGAGCTGCTGGCACTGTGCCGCGGCCGGCTGACGGCAGTCGAACAGCAGGTTAGGCTGCTGGATGGTGCCGAACTGAAGGCCTGGGAGGGCCCCGAATCTTGAATGCACAGGACTTTGACCGCTGGGTGCAGGCGTCGCTGACGGCCTTCGAAGCGGCTCTCGACGATCTCGTCCCCGCCGGCGCACCGGCCGGCCTGGGCGAGGCCATGCGCTATGCGGTGCTGGGCGGCGGCAAGCGCCTGCGCCCCCTGCTGGTGCTGGCCAGCTGCGCGGCCGTGGGCGGCGACAGCTTCGCCGCCATGCGCGCGGCCTGCTCGGTCGAGCTCATCCATGCCTATTCGCTGGTGCACGACGACATGCCCTGCATGGACGACGACGTGATGCGCCGCGGCAAGCCGACCACCCACGTCGCCTATGGCGAAGCCCAGGCCATGCTGGCCGGCGACGCCATGCAGGCCCTGGCCTTCGAGGTGCTGACGCCGGACTCCGGCATCGCTCCCGCTCTGCAGGCGCGGCTGTGTTCGCTGCTGGCCCGCTCGGCTGGCTACGACGGCATGGCCGGCGGCCAGGCCATCGACCTGGCCAGCATCGGCAAGGCCCTGGATGAATGCACCTTGCGCGACATGCACCGCCGCAAGACCGGCGTGCTGTTGCAGGCCAGTGTCATGATGGGCGCAGCCTGCGGGCCGGCCTCGGCACAGGCAACCCAGTCCCTGTCCGACTACGGCGCGGCCCTGGGCCTGGCCTTCCAGGTCGTCGACGACATCCTGGATGTCACCCAGGATTCCGCCGTGCTTGGCAAGACGGCCGGCAAGGATCAGGATGCGAACAAGCCGACCTATGTCAGCGTGCTGGGCATCGCCGCCGCGCGCACCCTGGCCCAG
The DNA here is from genome assembly GCF_058787015.1 of Roseateles sp. FW305-36. Classification (NCBI taxonomy): domain Bacteria; kingdom Pseudomonadati; phylum Pseudomonadota; class Betaproteobacteria; order Burkholderiales; family Sphaerotilaceae; genus Roseateles; species Roseateles sp. FW305-36. Next base: position 123,416 of record NZ_JBYSZK010000015.1, read on the forward strand.
CAACTGCGCGCCGAGGCCAAGGCGGCCCTGGTCGCCAGTGGCCTGGCCGACGTCAGCCATCTGAGCCTGCTGGCCGACTCCGTCGTCGAGCGGGACAACTGAACCAAGGACCGCCATGGAATACACGCTGCTGCAAGGCATCGACAGCCCGGCGGACCTGCGCCGGCTGCCGCGCACCGAGTTGCGCAAGCTGGCCGACGAGGTTCGCGCCTATGTGCTGGAGAGCGTCTCCAAGACCGGTGGCCACCTCGGCTCCAACCTCGGCACCGTCGAACTGACGGTGGCCCTGCACTACGTCTTCAACACGCCGGACGACCGCCTGGTGTGGGACGTGGGCCACCAGACCTATCCGCACAAGGTGCTGACCGGCCGTCGCGACCGCATGCCGGGCCTGCGCCAGCTGGGCGGCATCAGTGGCTTCCCGCGCCGTGACGAGAGCGAGTACGACACCTTCGGCACCGGCCACTCGTCCACCAGCATCTCGGCCGCCCACGGCATGGCCATGGCCTTCAAGCTCAAGGGCGAGAACAACAAGGCCGTGGCCATCATCGGCGACGGCTCGATGACGGCCGGCATGGCCTTCGAGGCGCTGAACAACGCCGGCGTGGCCCATGGCGGCCTGATGGGCGACCTGCTCGTCATCCTGAACGACAACGACATGTCCATCAGCCCGCCGGTCGGCGCGCTGAACAAATACCTGGCCCGCCTGATGAGCGGCAGCTTCTATGCCGCGGCGCGCGAAGGCGCCAAGAGCATGCTGAAGAACACGCCGCTCTACGAGTTCGCGCGCAAGTTCGAGGAGCACACCAAGGGCATGGTCGTGCCCGGCACCATCTTCGAGGAGTTCGGCTTCAACTACGTCGGCCCCATCGACGGCCACGACCTGGAGTCGCTGATCCCGACGCTGGAGAACCTGCGCGACAAGAAGGGCCCGCAGTTCCTGCACATCGTCACCAAGAAGGGCGCCGGCTACAAGCTGGCCGAGGCCGACCCGGTCAAGTACCACGCCGCCTCGGGCAAGTTCGACCCGGCGGTGGGCTTCGTCAAGCCGACCACGCCGCCGAAGACGACCTTCACCCAGGTCTTCGGCGACTGGCTCTGCGACATGGCCGAGGCCGACCCGCGCCTGGTGGGCATCACGCCGGCGATGCGCGAGGGCTCGGGCATGGTCGAGTTCCACAAGCGCTTCCCGCAGCGCTATCACGACGTCGGCATCGCCGAGCAGCACTCGGTCACCTTCGCCGCCGGCCTGGCCTGCGAGGGCATCAAGCCCGTTGTCGCCATCTACTCGACCTTCCTGCAGCGCGCCTACGACCAGCTGGTCCATGACGTGGCCATCCAGAACCTGCCCGTGCTGTTCGCGCTGGATCGCGCCGGCCTCGTCGGCGCCGATGGCGCGACGCATGCCGGCAACTACGACATCGCCTACACGCGCTGCATTCCCAACATGGCCGTGCTGACGCCGGCCGACGAGGATGAATGCCGTCAGGCGCTCTACACCGGCTTCATGCACAACGGCCCGGTGACGGTGCGCTACCCGCGCGGCGCTGGCGTCGGCGTCGTGCCCGTCAAGGCCATGACGGCCCAGCCCTGGGGCAAGGGCGAGGTGCGCCGCAAGGGCCGCCGCGTCGCCATCCTGGCCTTTGGCACGCTGCTCTACCCGGCCCTGGAAGTGGGCGAGCGCCTGGACGCGACCGTGGCCAATATGCGCTTCGTCAAGCCGCTGGACGCCGAGCTGGTGGCCGAGCTGGCGCGCACCCATGACGCCATCGTCACGGTCGAGGACGGCTGCATCATGGGCGGCGCCGGCAGTGCCGTCACCGAAGCGCTGAGCGCCGCCGGCATCCACGTGCCGGTGCTGCAGCTGGGTCTGCCCGACGAGTTCGTCGAGCATGGTGACCCGGCCAAGCTGATGAGCCTGTGCGGCCTGGACGCTGCCGGCATCGAGGCCAGCATCGTCAAGCGCTTCGGCGCCAAGCCCAGCGTCGTGCGCGCCGCGAACGAGCGCGGCTGAGCGCCCGCGCCTCCTCAGCGAGGCGCCAGCAACATCTTCATCTGGCGGTAGGCGGCGACCTCGGGGAAGCTGTCGCCCGGGCAGCTCTTGGGCAGGTCGGCGTCGCTCTTGCGTTCGCGGCGGGTGCGCATCGCGTCGATGGCGTCGATGAGGCCGTTCCAACGCAGGGCCATCTCGCTGCCGTCGCGGCATTTGACGCCGTCGTACAGCTCACCGTAGAAGGCGCGAGCGCCGGACGAAGAATGCATCTTCGAGTTGCTCACGGCCTTCCAGGCGCCGTCCTCCAGCTTCAGCGTCACCGTGCCGCCCTGGCCGTTGTAGGGCTTGGAGTAGCGCAGCTGAAGGCCTTCGGGCGTCTGGGTGACCGAACCGAGGTAGACGAACCAGGCCCGCTGCTCGTCGCGGGCCTGGGCGCGGGAGCGCAGCGTCACGGGCGTGTCGAAGACTCGCAGCGTGGCCGGCACGGTCAGCCCTTCCGCCCACACCACCACGGGCGTGAAGGGCGCGATGCCGAAGCCTTGGGGCTTCTCGTAGACGGCTTCCAGCGCCACCGGCAGCGCCGCCGCCACGATGGCCGCATCGACCGGCGGGCTGGTCGCTTCCTGGGCCTGAACGGCCATGCCGAAGGCCGCGAAGGCGGTGGCGAAAATGATGCGATGACGGCGGGACATGAGCGCTCCGGCAGGTCGAAAGGCGCGCAGTCTAGAGGGGGTAGAAGTGGTATCTCCCTAACCCATCAGCCGCACTGCGCCTGGAGCATGCGGGCCAGGGCGGCTGCCCCTTCGTGGACGGGGCGATGCAGAGGCTGCAGCAAGCTCACCCGGTAGGGGATGGAGAAGGTCAAAGGGCGCACCACCAGGCCGGAACCCGAACAGGCTTTGGCGGTCAGCGGATTGACGATGGCCACGCCCAAACCGGTCTGCACGAGCGCGCAGACGGCGACGGCGCTGTGGGTCTGCACGCCCATTCGGCGCTGCACGCCGGCCGCGGCGAAGTGGGCGTCGATCTCGCGGCGATAGGGGTCGTCCGGCGCCAGGCTGACGAAGTCCTGGCCGGCGAAGTCGCGCGGCGCCAGGCGCGGCTTGGCGGCCAGCCGGTGGCCGGCCGGCAGCACGGCGACCTCGTCGGCCTCCAGCAGGGTGCTGAGCTGCACGCCCGGCGTGGGCTGGGTGGTTTCGGCCAGGCCCAGGTCGTAGCGCTGCTCGCTCATCCAGGCTTCCAGCAGCGGCGACTCGGCCGGCGTGATGCTGACCCGGGCCGACGGGTGCTCGGCCCGCAGCGCCGCCACGGCAGCCGGCAGCAGCGCATGGCTGAGGGCCGGCAGGCAGAGCACGCCCAGCTCGGTGTCGTCGTCTCGCCCGAGAGCTTCAGCCCGCTCGATGACGCGGGCCAGGCCCTGGAAGCTGCGTTCCACCTCGTCGAACAGGGCCCGCGCCCGGGAAGTCGCCTTGAGCCGGCCGCGTTCGCGCTCGAACAGGGCATAGCCCAACAACTGCTCCAGCCGGGCCAGGTCGCGGCTCAGGGTCGGCTGTGAGGTGTGCAGCAACGCGGCGGCGCCGGTGACGCTGCCGGCCGTCATGACGGCGCGGAAGACCTCGATGTGGCGGTGCTGGATATCCATATCAGGATTGAATTGTCGCAGCACAAATTTCAATTTGATTGAATGGGATGCGAAGCGCATGCTGTAAACCATGACCAAGCCCCTGCCCGCCGCCCTGAACCCCGCCCGCCTGCAAGCGCTCGCTGCCGAACACGGCACGCCGCTGTGGGTCTACGACGCCGCCACCATCCGCGAGCGCGCCGCCTCGCTGCGGCGCTTCGACGTCGTGCGCTTCGCGCAAAAGGCCTGCTCCAACATCCACATCCTGAAGCTGCTGCGCGAAGCCGGCGTCAAGGTCGACTCGGTGTCGCGCGGCGAGATCCTGCGCGCCCTGGCCGCGGGCTATACCGCGGGTGGCGAAGACATCGTCTTCACGGCCGACCTGCTGGACCACGCCACGCTGGCCACGGTCGTCGAGCACCGCATCCCGGTGAACGCCGGCTCCATCGACATGCTGGACCAGCTCGGCGCTGCGTCTCCCGGCCACGCCGTCTGGCTGCGCATCAACCCCGGCTTCGGCCATGGCCACAGCCACAAGACCAACACCGGCGGCGAGCACAGCAAGCATGGCATCTGGCATGCGGACCTGGGCGCCGCGCTGGCGGCCATCCGCAAGCACGGGCTCAAGCTCGTGGGCCTGCACATGCACATCGGCTCGGGCGTCGACTACGAGCACCTGGCCCAGGTCGGCCAGGCCATGGTGGGTCTGGTGCGCGAGGCCGTCGCGGCCGGCCATGACCTGCAGGCCATCTCGGCCGGCGGCGGCCTGTCGATTCCCTACCGCGACGGCGATGCGCGCATCGACGTGGCCCACTACTTCGGCCTCTGGGACGCCGCCCGCCGCGAGTCCGAAGCCCTCGTCGGCCATGCGCTGAAGCTGGAGCTGGAGCCCGGCCGCTATCTCGTCGCCGAAAGCGCCGTGTTGCTGGCCGAGGTGAGGGCGGTCAAGAACGCCGGCGCGAATCGCTTCGTGCTGGTGGACGCGGGCTTCAACGAGCTGATGCGCCCGGCCATGTATGGCGCCTTCCACGCCATGAGCCTGATCGGCGCCGGTGGCCCCGGGCAGCCCGCCGTGGTGGCCGGCCCGCTGTGCGAGTCGGGCGATGTGTTCACGCAAGGGCCGGGCGGCGAGGTGCTGACCCGCGATCTGCCGGCGGCACGCGTCGGCGATCTGCTCGTCATCCATGACGCCGGGGCCTACGGTGCCTCCATGTCCAGCAACTACAACAGCCGCCCGCTGGCTGCCGAGGTGCTGGTGGATGGCGAAGCCAGCCGCCTGATCCGCCGTCGCCAGACTGTCGAGGAGCTGCTGGCGCTGGAAACCTGAGCGTTTCTCCGCTGCGGGGCGCGCCGAAGTCCGGAGATCATCCGGCCATGAAACTCGTCCCCATTCAGCAGGTGGCCGGTCATATCAAGGCCGGAGCGCCCCTGCCTTTCGGGGTGCGAGACGCCGAGGGCAAGCTGCTGCTCGCCAAGGGCCAGCCGGTGCCCAGCGAGCAGATGCGCGAGGCGCTGCTGAACCGGGGCGTCTTCGTCGACATCGAGGAAGTGCACGCCGCCTCGGCACGTGGCAGCGATAGCGGCGCGGGCAGCGAGGACTTCTTCGGCCGCTGGGAGGCGCTGCAGACGCGGCTCTCGGTGCTGCTGCGTGCGCCGCAGGAGACCCTCTTCCTGCCCAAGGTGAAGGAATGCGCCGGCCAGCTCATCGCCTGGGCCGAGCGCTTCACCGACCAGATGCTGTTCGTGGTCATTCAACATGATCACAGTCGTCACGAGGTGTATGGGCTGGCGCATCTGCTGCACACGGGCGCCGTCTGCGCCGTGCTGTCGCGGCGCCTGGGCTGGACGCCGGAGCGCCAGAAGAGCCTGGTCGGCGCAGCGTTGACGATGAACCTCTCCATCATCGACCTGCAGGGGCGGCTGGCCTCGCGCGGCGGCAAGCTGGCGCCGCCGCAGCGCGCCGCCATCGACCGCCACCCCGACGAGGCCGTGGCCTGGCTGCGCAATGCCGGCCTGGACGACGCCGAATGGCTGGCCGCCGTGGCCCAGCACCATGAGCAGCCGGGCGGTGGCGGCTACCCGCAAGGCCTGGCCGAGCCCGACGAGACGGCCCAGCTGCTGCGCCTCGTCGACATCTTCCTGGCCAAGCTGGCCAGCCGCGGCGGACGCGCCGGGCTGCCGGCGCCCCAGGCGGCCAAGACCCTCTACACCGGCAGCAACGGTCACCCCTTCGCGGCCCTGCTGGTCAAGGAGCTGGGCATGTTCCCGCCCGGCACCCTGGTCAAGCTGGCCAGTGGCGAGGTCGCCGTGGCGGTGCGCCGCGGGTCATCGGGTAACACGCCCATCGTCAGCGCCGTCATGAACCGTCATGGGGATGCCCTAGGCTCTCCGGTCAGGCGCGACACGGCGACGGCCGAGCACGCCATCACGGGCCTCGTGGCCGCGCAGGTCCTGCGCGTGAAGCTCAGCCCGCACCAGCTCTACGACCGTCGCTACGAAGCCTGAAACGCTGCCACCCACCCCGGCCGGGTGGGGTGGTGGTCGATAGGTTGACTCAATAACGCCGATTTGATTAATGTTTTCAACCGAAAACGTCAATCCGATATAGTTCTACCTATCCCATCAACCCAGCCCCCACGGGAGCTTTCTCAAATGTCCCTGATCAACACGCAAGTCCAGCCCTTCAAGACCGAAGCCTTCCACAACGGCAAGTTCATCACCGTCAGCGACGAGACCCTGAAGGGCAAGTGGTCCGTGCTGATCTTCATGCCGGCCGCCTTCACCTTCAACTGCCCGACGGAAGTCGAGGACGCGGCCGACAGCTACGCCGAGTTCCAGAAGATGGGCGCCGAGGTCTACATCGTCACGACCGATACCCACTTCTCGCACAAGGTGTGGCACGAGACCTCGCCGGCCGTCGGCAAGGCCAAGTTCCCCCTGGTCGGCGACCCGACCCACACCCTGACCAATGCCTTCGGCGTGCACATCCCCGAAGAAGGCCTGGCCCTGCGCGGCACCTTCGTCATCAACCCCGAAGGTGTCATCAAGACGGCCGAGATCCACTCCAACGAGATCGCCCGTGACGTGTCGGAAACGCTGCGCAAGCTGAAGGCTGCCCAGTACACCGCCAAGAACCCTGGCCAGGTCTGCCCGGCCAAGTGGAAGGAAGGCGCCGCCACGATCGCTCCGTCGCTGGATCTGGTCGGCAAGATCTGATGACCTTGCGGGTTGGACCTTGTCGCGCAGCGGCAAGCTCCGACCTCAACTGATCAAGATGCTGTTCGCAAGGAGCCCGGGAGGGCTCCTTCCTCTCGCAGAGCCTCACAGGTTCTGCTGAAAGAGCCTCCACACCGGGGACTCTTTCAGCAGTGGCCGATGTCGCCACGCCTTACTGAAAGGAAGTTCTCCATGTTGGACGCCGCACTGAAGACCCAGCTCCAGGGCTATCTGGACCACGTCAAGCTCCCCTTCGAGATCGTCGCTTCTCTCGACAACTCCGCCTCGAGCAACGAGATGCGCGAGCTGCTGGAAGAGATCGCCGGCATGAACGACAAGATCTCGTTCCGCGCCGACGGCGTCGACACGCGCACGCCGTCCTTCCTGCTGCGCCGCACCGGCACCGAGCAAAGCCTGCGCTTCGCGGCCATCCCGCTCGGCCATGAGTTCACGTCGCTCGTGCTGGCCTTGCTGTGGACCGGTGGCCATCCGCCCAAGGTCGAGCAGGCCCAGATCGATGCCGTGAAGGCCCTGGACCTGGATCTCGACTTCGAGATCTACATGAGCCTGACCTGCCACAACTGCCCCGACGTCGTGCAGGCCCTGTCGCTGATGGCCATCGTCAACCCGCGCATCCGCACCACCGTCATCGACGGCGGCCTGTTCCAGTCGGAAGTCGAGGCGCGCGAGATCATGGCCGTGCCGGCCGTGTGGCTGAACGGCCAGCCCTTCGCCTCGGGTCGTATGTCGCTCGAGGAGATCGTTGCCAAGCTCGATACTGGCGCCGCCGCCCGCGATGCCAAGAAGCTGGACGCCGAGCAGCCCTACGACATGCTCATCATCGGCGGTGGCCCCGCCGGCGCTGCCGCGGCCGTCTACGCGGCTCGCAAGGGCATCCGCACCGGCGTGGCGGCCGAGCGCTTCGGCGGCCAGGTCAACGACACCCTGGGCATCGAGAACTACATCTCCGTGTCGGTGACGGACGGCCCCAAGTTCGCCGCCGCGCTGGAAGGCCATGTCAAGGACTACCAGGTCGACATCCACAACCTGCAGCGCGCCGAGAAGCTGACGCCCGCGGCCCAACCCGGCGGCCTCGTCGAGGTCGAACTGGCCAACGGCGCCAAGCTCAAGGGCAAGACCGTCATCCTGTCCACCGGCGCCCGCTGGCGCAATGTCGGCGTGCCCGGCGAAGCCGAGTACAAGAACAAGGGCGTGGCCTACTGCCCGCACTGCGACGGCCCGCTGTTCAAGGGCAAGCCGGTCGCCGTCATCGGCGGCGGCAACTCGGGCGTCGAGGCCGCCATCGACCTGGCCGGCATCGTCAAGCATGTGACGCTGATCGAGTTCGGCGCCGAGCTGCGTGCCGACGCGGTGCTGGTCAAGAAGCTGCGGAGCCTGCCCAACGTCACCATCATCGTGAACGCGCAGACAACCGAGTTCACCGGCACGAATGGCAAGTTGGACGGCCTGAACTACACCGACCGCATCAGTGGCGAAGCGAAGCGCGTGGAAGTCGACGGCTGCTTCGTGCAGATCGGCCTGGTGCCCAACACCGAGTGGCTGCGCGGCACGCTGGAGCTGAGCAAGCACGGCGAGATCATCGTGGACGCCAAGGGCGCCACCTCGGTCCCCGGCGTGTTCGCCGCCGGCGACGTGACGACCGTGCCCTTCAAGCAGATCATCATCGCCGCCGGTGATGGGGCGAAGGCGGCTCTCGGCGCCTTCGACTATCTGATGCGCAGCTAAGCCGGCTTGACCTGCAGAGCGCGGCGGGTCTGCCACAGGCCTTCCGCGCTGTAGACGGCCAGGGCCGCCCAGATGAAGCCGAAGGCGACCAGCCGGGTCGCGTCCATGGCCTCCTTGAACAGGAAGACGCCGAGCAGGAATTGCAGCGACGGCGACACGTACTGCACGATACCCAGCGTCGCCAGCGGGATGCGCCGCGCGCCGGCTGCGAACAGCAACAGGCTGCCAGCGGTCACCGGCCCGGTGCCGATCAACCAGGCCCAGTCCACAGCCGTCTGGCCGGCCATGCTGCCGTCCTGCGACCACCAGATCAAACCGGCCGCGGCCAACGGCGCCAGGACCAAGGTCTCCAACGTCAGCCCCTCGATGGCGCCCAGGGCCGCCGTCTTGCGCATCAGGCCGTAGAGACCGAAGCTGAGCGCCAGCACCAGGGCCACCCAGGGCAGCTTGCCGCCGGCCACCGTCAGCCAGACCACGCCAAACGCCGCGAGGCCCACCGCCAGCCATTGCACCCGCCGCGGGCGCTCGTGCAGCACGGCAAAGCCCAGGGCCACATTGACCAGCGGGTTGATGAAATAGCCCAGCGCAGCGTCAACGACGTGGCCGTTGCCGACGGCCCAGACATAGGTCAGCCAGTTGATGGCGATCAGCGTGGCCGACACCGCAAAGCGCCGCCAGGTCGCCGCACTGACCTGCTTCAGCCAGGAGAGATTGCGCGTCACCAGCAGCACGACGGCCACGAAGGCCAGCGACCACAGCGTGCGGTGGGCGACGATCTGCAGGGCCGGAATGGAAGCGATCTGGCGGAAGTAGAGCGGGAACAGCCCCCAGCTCAGATAGGCGCCGAGGGCGAAGAGGACACCGGAATTCATTGGCCGCATTCTGTCCGTGCGGGTAAGCCCGGGGATATTTGAGGGATACGTGGCGTCGAATTGAACCGCTGTCATTCGTCGTATCTCCATGGCCCTTGTCGAATTCACCCCCCAGCTGCGCCGCTTCGTGGACGCGCCGTCCTGCCAGTGTGAGGCCGCCACCCTCGGCCAAGCCCTGGACGCTGCCTTTGCCGAGCAGCCGCGGCTGCGGGGCTACATCCTCGACGAGCAGGGCCATCTGCGCGTCAATGTGGTCGTCTTCATCGACGGCAAACGGGCGCGCGACCTGCGCGGCCTGAGCGACCCCTTGCGGGCCGACAGCCGCATCCATGTTTTGCAAGCTTTGTCCGGAGGTTGAACCATGACTGACCGCGCCTGGGCCGCGACCCGCAAAGGCCTTTTCGAACTGCGCCGCCGTGGCGGTGCCTGGCAGATCGAGAACCTCAGCTTCGTGGCCGACCCGGTCACCATGCTGCTGCCGCCCGACGCCTCCGGGCGCATGCTGGCCGGCCTCAACCTGGGCCACTTCGGCGCCAAGCTGCAGGCCAGCGACGATGCCGGCAAGACTTGGAAGGAGGTGTCGGCGCCCAGCTTCCCGCCCCAGCCCGAGGGCTCGGAAGGCCCGGCCTGGAAGCTCGACCATGTCTTCTCGCTGGAGCGTTCCGGCGATGCGATCTGGTGCGGCACCGTGCCGGGCGGCCTCTTCGTCAGCCGCGACCGGGGCGAGTCCTGGACGCTGGACGAGGCGCTGTGGAATGACCCGCGCCGCCTGCAGTGGATGGGCGGCGGCAACCCGGCACCGGCCCTGCATTCCATCTGCCCGCATCCGCAGAACGCCGACGAGCTGTTGGTGGGCGTGTCCTGCGGCGGTGCCTGGCGCACCACCGATGGCGGCCAGAGCTGGGGCCTGCGCGCCAAGGGCATGCGCGCCGACTTCATGCCGCCCGAACTGGCCGGCGACGAGAACTCGCAGGACCCACACCTGATCGCCCGCTGCCGCGCCGAGCCCGATGTGCTCTGGTGCCAGCACCATTGCGGCATCTTCCGCAGCAGCGACAACGGCGCCACCTGGGAGGAACTGCAGGCCCAGCCCTCGAGCTTCGGTTTCGCGGTCGCTGCGCACCCGGCCGACCCGCAGACGGCCTGGTTCGTGCCGGCCGTCAAGGACGAGCGCCGCATCCCGGTCGACGGCGCCCTGTGCGTGACACGCACGCGGGATGGTGGCAAGAGCTTCGACGTGCTGCGCACGGGCCTGCCTCAGCAGCACTGCTACGACCTGATCTTCCGCCACGGCTTGGCGGTGGATGACGAGGGCGAGCAGCTGATGATGGGTTCGACGACGGGCGGTGTCTGGGCCAGTGGCGACGGTGGCGACAGCTGGCAGGCCGTGTCCGCGCATCTGCCGCCGGTCTACGCCGTCAAGTTCGGCTGAGGCGCTTCTTGATCGCGGCCAGTTCGGCCGCATACAGCGTCGGCTCGGGATAGCTCATCTTCAGGGCTTCCAGGGCCTCGACGATGGTCTGGGAGACGATGAGGCGCGCATTGCGCTTGTCGTCCGCCGGCACCACATGCCAGGGCGCCTCAGCGCTGCTGGTGGCACCCAGCATCTCGCCATAGGCCTGCTGGTATTGAGGCCAGAGCTCGCGCTCGGCCATGTCGTCGGCGGTGAACTTCCAGTTCTTGGCCGGGTCTTCCAGCCGCGCCAGGAAGCGCTGGCGCTGCTCGTCCTTGCTCAGGTGCAGGAAGAACTTCAGCACTCGCGTGCCGTTGCGGTGCAGATGCTGCTCGAGGTTGTTGATGGACTCGTAGCGCTGCGGCCAGATGGCCGGCGCGCGCGCTGCCTCCTTGGGCAGGGACTGCGCCTTGAGGATCTCGGGGTGCACGCGCACGATCAGCACTTCCTCGTAGTAGGAGCGGTTGAAGATGCCAATGCGGCCGCGCTCGGGCAGGCATTGCGTGGTGCGCCACAGGAAGTCGTGGTCCAGCTCCTGGGCGCTGGGGTGCTTGAAGCTGAAGACCTGGCAGCCCTGCGGATTCACGCCCGACATCACATGCTTGATGACCCCGTCCTTGCCCGCCGCGTCCATGGCCTGGAAGATCAGCAGCAGCGCGTAGCGGTTGTGGGCGTAGAGCAGGTTCTGCAGCTCGGCGAGCCGGCCGACATGGCCCTCCAGCTGGCGCTCGTAGTCGGCCTTGTCGCTGTAGAGCGGGTCGACGCGCGTGGCCCACTGCTTGAGCTTGACCTTCTGCTCGGGCGCGGCCCGGTAGGCCCGGGTGTCGATCTTCATGGTGCAGCCTCCCTTTACCTGGCGATACGCCAGCCTACCGCGGATGCCTGGTCGGGCGGTGTCAGACTCCGTCCCTGTCTTTCATCCGCCATCCGCCACGATGTCCCTGCTGCGCGCTTCCCTCCTGCTGCTGGCCCTGGCCGCCTCCGCGGCCCAAGCCAACGACGAAGACTCCAAGCCGGCCTACGAGCCGCGCGAGCACTACACCAAGTACGAGTACCGCATCCCGGTGCGTGATGGCAAGAAGCTGTTCACCGCCGTCTACGTGCCCAAGGACCAGAGCCGGCGCTATCCCTTCCTGATGGTGCGCACGCCGTATGGCTGCGGGCCGTATGGCGTGGACCGTGATGGCGTGAAGGGCCTGGCGCCCAACGAGGACTTCCTGAAGGCCGGCTACATCTTCGTCTGCCAGGACGTGCGCGGCCGCAACCTGTCCGAAGGTCATTTCATCGAGATGACGCCGCACCAGCCGGGCAAGAAGCTGTCGTCCGAGTTCGATGAAAGCTCGGACACCCACGACAGCGTGCAGTGGTTGCTCGACCACGTGCCCGGCCACAACGGCCGCGTCGGCTTGTGGGGCATTTCCTATCCGGGCTTCTATGCCGCGGCCTCGGTCATCGACTCGCACCCAGCCATCAAGGCCGCGTCGCCGCAGGCGCCCATCGGCGACCTCTTCAAGGGCGACGACAGCTACCACGGCGGCGCCTTCATGCTGGCCGCCAACTTCGGCTTCTACACCGGCTTCAAGCCCCAGCAGGCGCCGGTGCCACCGCCCAAGCAGTGGCCGCAGTTCGATTGGGCAACGCTGGACGGCTACGAATACTTCCTGCAGTTCACCAACCTCGACGCGATGGCCGCCCGCATGGCCAAGGACGGCGGTCCCAACCCCTACTTCGACACCCAGCTCGAGCATGACCGCTACGACGAGTTCTGGAAATCGCGCGCCATCCTGCCGCATCTGAAGAACATTCGCGCCGCCATGCTGACGGTGGGCGGCTGGTTCGACGCCGAAGACCTGGCCGGCCCGCTGCGCACCTTCCGCGCCATCGCCAGGCAAAGCCCCGCGACCGACAACCGCCTCGTCATGGGCCCCTGGGTGCACGGCGGCTGGGTCGGTGCGCCGGGCCGTCAACTGGGCCGCGTGCAGTTTCACCAAGCCACGGCCGAGCAGTTCCAGAAGGACGTGCTGCTGCCTTTCTTCGAGCAGCATCTGCGTGAGGTGACACCCAAGACGCCGATCGCCAAGGCCACCGTCTTCGAGACCGGCACCAATGTCTGGCGTCGCTACGACGCCTGGCCGCCCCAGGAGGCCCAGGCGCGCACCCTCTACTTCGCGCCCGGCGGCAAGCTCAGCTTCGCGCCGCCCGACACGGCCCAGCCGGCCTTCGACAGCTGGGTCAGCGACCCCAACAAGCCCGTGCCCTACATCGGCTACACATCGCTGGGCGTGCCGCAGGAGTACATGGTCAGCGACCAGCGCTTCGCGGCCACGCGGCCCGATGTGCTGACCTACCGCAGCGAGGTGCTGGAAGACGACGTGACCCTGGTCGGCCCCGTCGTCGCGCGGCTGTTCGCGTCGACGTCGGGCAGTGATGCCGACTGGGTCGTCAAGCTCATCGACGTTTATCCGGCCGAGCTGGAAGAGGAGGGCGCCAGGAAGCGCAAGAAGCGCACGGAGGACGTCGAGCCGCCCGAGGCACCGCTGGGCGGCTACCAGCAGCTGGTGCGCGGCGACCCGCTGCGCGGCCGCTTTCGCAAGGGCTTCGAGACACCCGAGGCCATGGTGCCCGGTCAGGTCGAGGAACTGCGTGTCGAGATGCAGGACGTCAACCACAGCTTTCGCCGCGGCCACCGCATCATGGTGCAGCTGCAGAGCAGCTGGTTCCCGCTGATCGACCGCAACCCGCAGACCTTCGTGCCCATCCGCAGCGCCAGGCCCGAGGACTTCCAGGTCGCCACGCAGAAGCTCTACCGCTGGCAGGGCCAGGCTTCGGGCCTGGAAGTGAAGGTGCTGGCTCGCTGAGCGCCCGGGACTATCCTGCGCCGAAAGCCGCCCAAGGTCAGGCTCCGATGTTGCGACGATTGCTGCTTGTGCTGATGCTGCTCGCGCCGCTGGCGGGTCAGTGCGCCTGCAAGCACCCGCTGCGCGTGCCCTTCGAGGACTGGCGGCCCTATTCCTTCATGGCCGATGGCCGTCACACCGGCCTGGAGACCGAGCTGCTGGCCGCCGTGGCCAGGGAAGCTGGCTGCCGCATCGACTATGTGCGCGAGGTGCCGCGCAACCGCCGCCTGCCCATGCTGGTCGACGGCGAGCTGGACCTGCTGGTCGCCGCCACGCCGCGCCCCGGCGACGCAGCGTGGTACACGCGGCCCTACCGCGACGAGGTGCTGGGCGTCTTCATGCGCGCCGACGAGGCCCGCATGGACGTGCGCTCGCTGGACGAGCTGCTGCGCGCCGGCCTGCGCCTGGTCACGCACCGTGGGCCGGCCAGCGTCGCCATCATCAACGACTTCGCGGCGCGCGGCCTGCTGACCTGGTTCGAGGAATACGCCAAGGGCGTGCAGCTGATGCAGCTGGGCCGTGGCGATGTGCTGCTGGGCGACAGCGTTGCCATCGCCTTTGCGGCGCGCTCCGCCGACGTGCCGCTGATCGAGCTGCCCATCGTGCTGCTGCGCGACCCGGTGACCTACAAGCTCAGCCGCAAGTCCATGACCGAGGCCGACCTGCGCGCCTTCAACCGCGCCATCCAGCGGCTGGAGGCGAATGGCGAGCTGCAGCGCATCCGCGCCCGCTGGCTGGGCGCGGCGCCGTTGAAGCATTAGCGCTTCAGCCGACGCGACATTGCGCCCGTCACGCGCCGCAGCAGCCAGCGCGGCGTGCTGCGGCCGGCCAGCGTCGCGGCCAGGTTGAGCACGCCCGGCACGCGGATGACGTCGCCGGCCATGCAGGCCTCGAAGCCCTCATCGGCCACCGCTTCGGCCGTACCGATGACGAAGCCGGGCAGGCCGCCCAGCTCGCTGCTGCCGGCCTGGGCCTTGTCCAGCATGGACGTGGCCGTGATGCCAGGACACAGCGCCGTGATGGTCACGCCGCTGCCCTGCAGTTCCTCGGACAGGGACTCCGTCAACGACAGCACATAGGCCTTGGTGGCGGCATAGGTGGCCAGCATGGGAATGGGCTGGAAGGCCGCGATGGAGGCGACGTTCAGCACCCGGCCCGAGCCGCGCGCCTGCATGGGTGGCAGGAAGTGGGCCAGCATCTCGGTCAGGCTGCTGACGTTGAGGTCGATCAGCTCGCGGTGGCGGCTGCTGCGCATGGCCGTGAACTCGCCATGCTCCAGCACGCCGGCGTTGTTGACGAGGACGTCGATGCGCCGGCGCGAGCGCTTCATCGCCGCCGCCAGGCGCTCGGCGGCGCCGGGCTGGCTGAGGTCGGCCGGCGCCACCCAGGCCTTGATGCCGTGCTCGTCGACCAAGGCCTTCGCCAGCGCCTTGAGCTTGTCCTCGCTGCGCGCCACCAGCACCAGGTCGTGGCCGGCGCGCGCGAACCGATGCGCCAGCGCCTCTCCGATGCCCGAGGAGGCGCCGGTGATCAGCGCGATCTCAGCCATGCTTGGGCACGACGAGGATCTTGCCGTCGCGCTCACCGGTGGCTGCGGCGGCAATCGCTTCCTTGATCTGCTCGACGGGGTAGGTGGCGTGGATGCGCGCCTTCAGCTGGCCGGTGGCGATCAGCCTGGTCAGCTCGCCGTAGAGGGCCATCTGGGCCTCGCGCGAGGCCACCTTGAACCACTTGGCCAGCCAGAAGCCGCGCAAGGTCAGGTCGTTGAAGACGAAGGACTGCGGCGACACCACGCAGGGCTCGCCGCTCATCAGCCCGTAGTTGACGACGGTGCCGCCCTCGGCCACGCACATGGCCAGCCGGTTGGTGGCCTTGCCGCCGACGGCATCGATGCCCAGGCGAATCGGTGCGCCTGACACGGCGTCCTTGACGCGCTTGTTCAGGTCATCGCCGTCCACCAGCACGACGTCGCCGCCATCGGCCTTGACGACGGCCGCGGCGCCCTCGCGCCGCACGATGTTGACGGTGCGCAGGCCGCGCAGCTTGGCCAGTTGCGTGAGGTAGCCACCGACGCCCGAGTTGGCGACGTTCTGGATGACCCAGTCGCCCGGTTGCAGATCGACGAACTCCGACAGCATCAGCGAGGCCGTGGCCGGGTTGACGGTCAGCATGGACAGCTGCTGCGCATCGGCGCCCGGCGGCAGCGGCACGAGGCGCTTGGCATCGGCGATGAGGTGGCTGGCCCAGGTGCCGCTGCCGGCGGGCAGCAGCACGGTCTGGCCAACGTTGAGATGAGTCACGCCTTCGCCGACGGCCACGATGCGGCCCACGCCCTCGCTGCCACCCACGGCCGGCAGCGGCGGCAGGATGCCGTAGCCGCCGGTCAGCATCAGCACGTCCGAGGGGTTGATGGGCGCGGCCAGCACGGCGACGACCGCCTGGCCTGCGGCCGGCTCGGGCACATCGAACGGCACCGCGCCGATGACGTCCTGCGGCACCGGGCCGCGTTGTTCGTAGAGCGACTTGATGCCCTGGATGGCCATGGGGTGTCTCCTGCTTTTGGATGGAACGACCGATTCTGAGCCTCCGGCGGCTGCGTGGCCATCGCCGAGGCGACAGGCTCTCGTCAGGGCCAGCCAGGCCCCGTCGGCGCCTCCAAATGCAGCGTTGTGCCGGTGATTGGGTGGACCAGCCTCAGCTCGCGTGCATGCAGCCACAGCCTTTGCATGCCGAGGTGTGCCGCCACGGCACGGTTCAGCGGCCCCTTGCCGTGCGTTGCGTCGCCCAGGATGGGATGGGCGATGTGCTTGAGGTGGCGGCGGATCTGGTGGCGGCGGCCTTGCATGGGCTCGGCCTCGAGCAGCGCGACGCGCGTCGTCGCAAAGCGTGGGTCGGTGGTGATGGGCCACTCCAGCCGTTGCAGCACATGCCAGCGCGTCTGCGCCTCCAGCATGGTCTGGCCGGCGGAAGGCAACTCGGGATCGCGTGCCAGCGGATGGTCGACGAGGCCGTCGTCTTCGTGCGGCCAACCTCGCACCAGTGCCAGATAGCGCTTGTCCATCTGCCCCTGCTCGAACATCGCGCCCAGCAGCGACGCGACCTCGGCCGACAACGCGAACAGCAGCACGCCCGAGGTGCCGCGGTCCAGCCGGTGCACCGGCCAGACGGTCTGGCCGAGCTGGTCGCGCAGCTGCTGCAGCGCCGCCTCGTCCTCGCCGGCGGCGAGCTGGGTGCGGTGGACGAGCAGGCCCGGCGGTTTGTCGATGGCGACGAGGTGCTCGTCGTGATGCAGGAGCTGCAGCATCAGGCCAGCGCGCTATTGACCAAGAAGCACGCGCCTTGCTCGGGCCTGGCCGCCCGCAGCGCCTGGCCGGCGGCATGGGCATCGGGCAGGCACTCAGTCTGGGGAACGAGGGAGCAGATGGCGATCGACGAGGCGCGGCGGCTTGGCATGGCAGCCTGGACTCTATGTGCATCCTGAGGGCCCATCTGCGGCGGTGTTGATCTCGCGCAAAACGTGGACGGGGCGCGGCCCTAGTCTGGCAGGACCATCTGCTACGGAGGTCCGCTATGAAGACGTCTCTGGTGCTCGCGACTCTGGTCGCCATGGGGCTGCCTGGCCTGGCCTTGGCCAGCGACAAGCTCGCGCAGGAGAAGCAATGCATGGGTTGCCATGCGCTCAAGCAAGACGGTGCGGCACCGTCCTTCAGGAAGATTGCGGCCTTCTGGAAGGATCGCCAGGATGCCGAGGCCAGCCTGGTCCGCACCATCCAGCAGGGGAGTGCGGCCACGGGCGGTCCGCACTGGGCCAAGGCCAAGATGCCCGACCAATCGGAGCGTCCCACCGTGAACGAGGCCGAGGCCAAGCTGCTGGCGCGCTGGGTGCTGGCGCAGCGTTGATGCTCGCGGAAGCGCCCCTCGCTCACCCCGAAGATCCTGCCCGCGGCCGTCTGGCAGGAAACTGGGGTCGGAGTCAGTTTTCCGGATCGCCGTCCAGGTAGAACCATTCGCCGTGCTCGCGCACGAAGCGGCTCACCTCGTGCAGGCGATGGGCGCGGCCACCGAGCTTGCTGCGGGCGACGAACTCGACCGTGCCATGGTCAGGGTCCTGAATGGTGCTGCGCTTCACATCGAGACCCAGCCATTTCAGGCCGGGCTCGGGCGGCTCGAGTTCGGCCGGGCGCGTGGTGGTGTGCCAACTGGCGAGGAGATAGGGGCGCAGGTCCAGCACGAAGGCCGAGTAGCGCGAGCGCATCAGCGCCTCGGGCGTGGCGGCGGCCAGGCCTTGGCCGCAAGCGAAGGCCTGGTGCAGGGCGCCGCAGCAGGACGCGTAGGGGGCAGGGCGGCCGCAAGGGCATAAGGAGTGGGCATCTGGATTCATCGGGGTTGAATAATGCCCGACGCATCTTCAGCTCGGCAGCCATGCGACGCCGAACGCTTCTCAGCCTTCCATTTGCGGGTCTTGCCTTGTGGGGGTGCTCTCGCTCTCATCGGGCCTTCTCGCCCGTCGGCTTCAGCACGGATGGCAAGCAGGCGGTTTTTGCCTCTGGCGTGAGTTGTGGCGGGACCTGCGGTATCGGACTCATCGTGCTGATGCGTAGAGATCGCGACGTATGGGTGCCGGAGGATTCGCAGCAGCTCTGGATCGGCTGAAGCAGACCCAGGCACTGACGGCCTTGCTATTCAGTGCGCAGCAGCGATGGGCGGCCGTCTGCGAAACGCTGAACCAAATCTGCCAGCGGCAGCGGCCGCCCCAGCAGCCAGCCCTGGCCGAAGGCGCAGCCGCATTCGCCCAGCACCGCCAGTTGCTCGGCGCTCTCGATGCCCTCGGCGATGACCTCCAGCTGCAGATGCCGGCCCAGGTCGACGATGGTCTGGGCGATGGCGCGGTCGCGGTCGCCGGTGGGCAGGTCGCGCACGAAGCTGCGGTCGATCTTCAAGGAGCTGATGGGCAGGCTCTTCAGCATCGCCAGCGACGAGTGGCCCATGCCGAAGTCGTCCAGCGAGATCTCGAAGCCGATGTCGCGCAGCTGGTGCATGACGCGGCGGACCTGCTCCGGCTGGCGCATCAGCATGCCCTCGGTCAGCTCCAGCGCGATCTGCGAGGGCGGCACCTCCAGCCCAGCCGACATGGCTGCCAGCATCTCGGGCAGGGCGCTGCTGGTGAACTCCGAGGCGGCCATGTTGACGTGCACCTTGAGCTTCTCCAACGCGCCGCCCCTCAGCGAGGCCAGATCGCGCAGGGTCTGGCCCAGCACCCAGCGGCCGATGTCGACGATGAGGTCGCTCTGCTCGGCAATGGGAATGAAGACGTCGGGCGGCACCGCCGTGCCATCGGGCTTGCGCCAGCGGATCAGCGCCTCCACGCCATGCAGGGCGCCCGAGGCAATGTCGACGATGGGCTGGTAGACCAGGTGCAGCTGCTCGGTCTGCAGGGCCTCGTGCAGCTCGGTCTCGATGGCCAGTCGCTGGGCCAGCTTGGCGCGCTGCTGGGCCAGGGTGTCGGGGCTGCTGGTGGAGAACACATTGCTGCCGTTGCGGCCGTTCTGCTTGACGCGGTACATGGCCGCGTCGGCGCTGCGCAGCAGCTCGGGGCCGCTCTGGCCGTTGTCGGGGAAGCGGCTGACGCCGATGCTGGCCGACACGGTCAGGGCCACGCCCTCGTAGCCGAAGGGCCGGTTGGCGGCGGCGAGCACGGCGTCCACCAGGGTCGCCAGCGCCTGCTCATCGCCGCTGTCGGGCACCAGGACGGCGAACTCGTCACCGCCCAGGCGGCCGACGCGGGCCGGTGGTGGCGCCAGCCTGCGCAGCCGCTTCGCGAACTCCTGCAGCACCGCGTTGCCGGCCTCGTGGCCGAAGGCGTCGTTGATGGGCTTGAAACGGTCCAGGTCGATGAACACCAGCGCAAAGCGCCGGCCCTGCTGGTGGCTCAGCGCGCAATGGCGGTTCAGCTGGGCGTAGAAATGCGCGCGGTTGTCCAGCTCGGTCATCTCGTCGACCTGGGCCATGCGCAGGATGACGGCCTCGGTCTCCAGGCGCTGGGCGGTCTGGGCGATCAGCGCGCCGATGGTGGCCGAGACCTTGGGCAGCTGGGCCTCGGGCTGGCGCGACAGGCTGCTGTAGAACTCCAGCACGCCGGGGCGGTGGCGCTCGCCGTCGTCCGAGACATAGGTGACCGGGAAGACATAACCCGACCACAGGCCGCACATCTGGGCACTGCCGCGGCGCAGGAAGCGCGGGTCGGTGCTCATGTCCTCCACCCACTCGGCCTGGCCGGTGGCCCAGACGCGGCCGACCAGGCCCTCGCCCGGCGCCATCTTCAGCGAGGCGCTGACCGCGCTGAACTGCTCCAGCCTGGCGTCGGGCCTGTGCCAGAAGTGGCGGCAGTACAGGCGGCCGCCGCCGTCCTCCATGTTCCAGTAGGCGCCCCATTCCCAGCCCAGGTTGCGGCAGATCAGCTGGATGACGTTGCTGATCGCGTCCTCCAGCGTGTGGGTGCCGACCAGGTACTCGGTCAGCGCATAGCCCAGGCGCTCGCGCACGGCGGCATGGGTGAGGTCCGTGATGTCCTGCAGCAGGCCGTGGCGCCAGCGCGGCCGCGCCGGGTCGGGCGGCAGCGGCGTCACGCGCAGCCAGCGCATGCCGCGGGCCAGGCCGGCGACACGGATGTCCAGCGGGCGCTGGTTCTGGGCGCCGGTCCACAGGCGGATCAACTCGGGCAGCTCGTCCTCGACGACATGGCCGAAGCAGGTGTCGAGGCCACTCGCTGAACGGCTGGGCATCTCGAGGTATTCGGCCGCCGTGGGCGACAGATGGCTGACGCCGGTCTGCGGGTCGTACCACCACTGGCCGAAACCTGCAGCCTGCTCCAGATGCTGGGGGCAGGCGGCGGCGGGTGTAGGCAGGTGTCGCGGCGGCCCGAACTGGAGGGACGCGGCCGGCATGCTGACTTCCCGATTGCTTGTCATGCGCGTGCATGGCGCAAGTCGCATGCCAGCGCACCGACCCGCTTGGAATGCGCACAAGCTCACGCTCCACGGGGTGGGCGCATGGCGGTGGCCCCATCAGCGTGCAGCGTCCTGCACACGCCTGGTGCGGTGGGGCTAGAGGCGCAACTCCCAGGTCTCGTTGACGACGTCGATGCCGAAGCCGTGGCCGGCTTCGCTGCGGATGAGCTGGTAGCCCTCGGCCGCATAGATGGCCCGTGCCGAGGTCAGCGCGCTCTGCGTCCACAGCACGATGCGCTTGTAGCCGGCGGCGCGCGCGAAGTCGCTGCATTGGCGTACCAGGCGTTTGCCCAGACCGAGGCCGCGGGCATGCGGCTCCAGCAGCAGCAGGCGCAGCTTGGCGACGCCGGGCTTGACCTTGCCCGTCCTGTCGTCACGCGCCCGGACGAGCATCACGCTGCCCAGGCGCTCGGCGCCGCGGGCGGCGATCCAGCAGGCCTCACGCTCGGGATTGAAGCGGTCGACGAAGTCGGCGCAGATGCGGGCCACCAGGGCCTCGAAGCCCGCGTTGAGGCCGTATTCGGCGGCGTAGAAGGCGCCATGCCTCTCGACGATCCAGCCCAGGTCGCCCGGTTGCGGTGCGCGCAGCTCAACCGCTGCCGTGGCATCAGGTTCCAGCATGGCCTGGATGCGCGACATCGAGCCCAGCAGGAGCTGGCGCTGCGGCGCGGACAGGGGCGCCAGCATGGCCTCGGCCTTGGCCGTGCCCTGGTGGTCCAGCGGCACGAAGGCGCGCTTGCCGGCGGCGCTGAGCTTGAGCAGGGTCTGGCGGCCGTCGCTGGGGTGGGCCTGCTCGGCCAGCAGGCCGCGGGTCTTCAGCGCGCGCAGCAGGCGGCTCATATAGCCGGCGTCGAGCTGCAGGCTCTTGCTCAGGGCCGACGCGCTCACCGGCGCGTTGTGGGCCAGCTCCCACATCACACGGGCCTCGGGCAGGGTGAACTCGCTGTCGGGCAGCTTGGGCGACAACAGGCCGATGTGGCGCGTGTAGAAGCGGTTGAAGGCGCGGACGTCGAGGGCCGGGGTTGAGGTGCTCATGGCCGGCATCTTCCGCAAGATGATTGCTTTTGGCAAGTTGTTTTGCATGCCATGATGGCGCGCGTCAAACCGGGAGCCCGCATGCTTCGAGCCCTCCGCCTCGCCCTTCTGCCCTTGCTGGCCGGCCTGCCGATGGCTGTTGCCGCGACGCCGTCTGCCGTGCCGAGCTGGCGGGGCCTGCTGGCTGAATACGACCTCCATCTGCGTGCGGCCGACCCGCTGCGGGCCGCGCTGCTGGGCGATGCCGCTGCGCTGTCGCGTTGGCCGGACGAGAGCGTTACGGCCCTGGGCGAACGCCGGCAGCGCTTGCTGCGCCTGCAGTCGCGGCTCGCCGCGCTGGCGCCGAAACGGCTGGCGCACGAGGACGCACTGAGCCGTGACCTGCTGGCCGAGCGGGTGGAACTGGAGCTCGAGGGCCTGGCCTTCGACGAGTCGCGCCTGCCCTATATCAACGGCGACGGCTTCTACACGGTGGCCAACTACGCCGCCGACAACGCCGTGCTGCGCGACGAGGCGCAGGCCCGTGCCTGGCTGGCCAAGATCGCCGCCTTTCGGGCCTTCTACCGGGCGCAGGCCGAGAACCTGAAGCGTGGCGCAGCCAGCGGCTTCGTGCGACCCCGGCTGATTGCCGAGCGCACGGCGACGGCGCTGCGGGCGCGAGCCGACCAGGCGGCCGATGCGCATGTGCTGCTGAAACCGCTGGCGGAGCTGCCAGTGTCTTTGCGAGCACGGTTTCAGGCCGAGGGCCTGGCGCTGGTCAGGCAGGCGGTGAAGCCGGCCGAGCGCGAGATGGCGGAGCTGTTCGAGCGCGTGGTGGTACCGGCGGCCAGCTCAGCCCTGGGCATCACGGCCCTGCCCGATGGTGGGGCCTACTACGCCTATCTGATCCGCCGCCAGGCCTCCACGCGCATGACACCCGAAGCCATCCACGCGCTGGGGCTGCAGGAGGTGGCCCGCATCGAGGCCGAGATGCGCCAGGTGATGGCCAGTGCCGGCTTTAGCGGCAGCCCGGCCGCCTTCTCCGAGCAGTTGCGCGCCGACCCGCGGTTCCGCGCCGCCAGCCTGGACGACTATGTGACCCGCACCCGCGACGTCACCAAGCGGGTCGATGCATTGCTGCCGGCCTATTTCAGGCGCCTGCCGCAGCTGACCTTCGGCGTGCGCGTGGTGGCGCCGGAGATGAAGGACTCGTCCTCCGGCTACAACCCCGGCAGCCTGGCCCAGGGCGTGGCCGGCACGGTGCTGGTCAATGCCGATGCGGTGCAGGACAGCCCGCTCTACGGCCTGACGGCCTGGACCCTGCACGAGGGTGTGCCCGGTCATCATCTGCAGATCGCCCTGGCTCAGGAGCGCGACGACCTGCCGGCCTTCCGGCGCCTGGACGACCTGAACGCCTATGTCGAAGGCTGGGCCCTGTATGCCGAGCACCTCGGCGTGGAGATGCGCCTGTACCGCAATGCCCATGAGCATTTCGGCCGGCTGTCCTTCGAGATCTGGCGCGCCTGCCGTCTCGTCGTCGACACCGGCCTGCATGCCAAGGGCTGGACCCGCGAGCAGGCCGTGGCCTACCTGCGCGATCACACGGCACTGGGCGCCGGCTTCATCGAGGCCGAGGTGGACCGCTACATCGGCTGGCCGGCCCAGGCCCTGGGCTACAAGCTGGGCGAGCTGCGCATCCGTGCGCTGCGCGACAAGGCCGAGCGGGATCTGGGCGCGCGCTTCGACCTGCGCGACTTCCACGACGCCGTGCTGCGCGGCGGGCCCATGCCGCTGGACCTGCTGGAGCGCGAAGTGGGACGGTGGATAGGCGCTAGGCTTGCGGCCAGGCACTGAGACCGGAGAACGATTTGGGCATCGTCGTGTATTGGCTGGAGAACGAGGGCAAAGAGGCGGCCCCCGTCTGCCAGTTTTTCGACAGCAAGCAACTGACCCAGGCCCTGGCTTGGGCCGAGGACAGGCGCCGGGCGGGACATCGCCATGTCAGCATCTCGACCGAGCTCGACGAGAGCGTGGGCCGGCCCGGCGTCTCGGCCGTGGAGGGCGGCAAGACACCGGACGGCGAAGCCTACGAATGGTCCAAGGCCGGCCGGGCCGGCAAAGTCCGCAAAGGCCGTTGAATCAGAACTTGTAGCCGAAGCCGACCGTCAGCAGGTTGTCTGTTTTCTTCGTGCCCGCCGGCACGCGGCTGGCGTAACGGCTCGACAGGCCTGCATTGAGCGTCCAGCCCCCGCTGATCTGCGTGGCCAGGCCGGCGTCGAAGGTGGCGCGGTTGCCGAGGTCGCCGCCGCCGGGGTAGTAGACGAGGCGCTGCTTCAGCGTCGTCGTCTCGCTGACCTTGTGGCTGGACTCTTCGCCGAACAGCACCTGGGCACCATTGGCCTTGCTGCCGTCGGTGAGGCGGGTGGTGGTGTAGCCCAGACCGCTGAAGATGTCCCAACTGGTGAAGTCGTCCTTCAGCAGGTGGTAGCCGAGACCGCCGTTGACGTTGTAGCGGTCGCGCACGCCGCCGGCCTTGTTGGTTTCGCCTTCCGCGCCGCCGAACGAGAACCACTGCGTGCCGAGGTTGAAGTCGTAGCGGCCGCCGACGCGCAGCAGGTCGGCGGTGGTGGTGTCGATGCCGTTGACCTTGTTGCGGCCGTAGTTGGCGATGCCGTAGAGGCTGAGCTTGTCTTCGGCCGTCGCGACGCTGGCGTCGGCATTGCCGGCCAGGGTGCGGCTGCTGCTGTTGCCGCTGGCGAAGGCGCCGGAGACGCTGAGACCGCCATGCCACTTGCCGTCGGGTGTGTCCTGGGCATGGGCGGTGAGGGTGAAGGCAAGGGCGCCGAGGGCGAGAGTGAAACGTTGCATCAGAAAAGCTGGCTGCGGGAAAACCAGCAGTATCGCCAAGGACCCGCGTCGTCCGGTGTGGGTGCCGGCCAAGCTGTAAGAGGGGGTTCTCTAAAATGCGGCGATGACTTCCTTCCCTGTCGACGCTGCGGTCGACGCCGCTTCCAGCCCCCTGCTGCGCAACCTCAATCCCGAGCAACTGGCCGCCGTCACCGCGGCCCCGGAACCCGCACTCATCCTGGCCGGCGCCGGCTCCGGCAAGACCCGCGTGCTGACCACGCGCATCGCCTGGCTGCTGCAGACGGGCCAGGTCAGCCCTGGCGGCGTGATGGCCGTGACCTTCACGAACAAGGCCGCCAAGGAGATGCTGACGCGCCTCTCCACCATGCTGCCCTTCAATGTGCGCGGCATGTGGATAGGCACCTTCCACGGCCTGTGCAACCGCTTCCTGCGCGCGCACTGGAAGCTGGCGCACCTGCCCCAGGCCTTCCAGATCCTGGACGCCAGCGACACGACCTCGGCCGTCAAGCGCGTCATCAAGGCGATGAAGCTGGACGAGGAGCGTTTTGTGCCGAAGCAGGTCGGCTGGTTCATCGCCGGCTGCAAGGAAGACGGCTTGCGCCCGGGTGATGTGGAGCAGCGCGACGAGCAGACGCGCAAGCTCGTCGAGATCTACGCCAACTACGAGGACCAGTGCCAGCGCGAAGGCGTGGTGGACTTCGCCGAGCTGATGCTGCGCAGCTACGAGCTGCTGCGCGACAACCCGGCCGTGCGCGAGCATTACCAGCGGCGCTTCCGCCACCTCCTGGTCGACGAGTTCCAGGACACCAACAAGCTGCAATACGCCTGGCTGAAGATGTTTGCCCCGCCGGGCAGAGACGATGGCCAGAGCGTGCTCGCCGTGGGTGACGACGACCAGAGCATCTATGCCTTCCGTGGCGCGCGCGTCGGCAACATGGCCGACTTCGAGCGTGAGTACCGCGTCAGGAAGGTCATCAAGCTGGAGCAGAACTACCGCAGCTTCGGCCACATCCTGGACGCTGCCAACGAGCTGATCAGCCGCAACACCCAGCGCCTGGGCAAGACGCTGCGCACCGACGCCGGCCAGGGCGACCCCATCCGCGTGCAGGAGGCGCCCAGCGACTTCGCCGAGGCGCAATGGGTCATCGAGGAGATCCAGCAGCTTCACCGCGGTGGCCTGGACCGGCAGGAGATCGCCATCCTCTACCGCAGCAATGCGCAGTCGCGGGTCATCGAGTCGGCGCTGTTCAATGCCGGCATTCCCTACCGCGTCTACGGCGGCCTGCGCTTCTTTGAGCGCGCCGAGGTCAAGCATGCGCTGGCCTATCTGCGCCTGCTGGAGAACGCCAACGACGACACCAGCTTCCTGCGCGTCGTCAACTTCCCGACGCGCGGCATCGGCGCCAAGACGCTGGAGAACCTGCAGGACGCGGCCAAGGCCAGCGGACGCAGCCTCTACCAGAGCGTGGGCGCCATCACCGGCAAGGGCGGCGCCAACCTGGTCGCCTTCACCAACCTGATCGATTCGACGCGCAACCTCACGCAGGGCATGACGCTGCGCGAGATCATCGAGCAGGTGCTGGAGACCTCGGGCCTGCTGGACTTCTACCGCACCGACAAGGACGGCGCCGAGCGGCTGGAGAACCTGGATGAACTGATCAACGCGGCCGAGGCCTTCGTCATGCAGGAGGGCTTCGGCAAGAACGCCGTGGGCCTGCCGGTGGACGAGGTGGCGCCCAGCGTCCAATCCACGGGCACGCCGGGCGCGGTGCCGGACGCCGAGACCGGCGAGATCATGTCGCCGCTGGTGGCCTTCCTGACCCACGCCTCACTGGAGGCCGGCGACAACCAGGCGCAGGCGGGCCAGGACGCCGTGCAGCTGATGACGGTGCACTCGGCCAAGGGCCTGGAGTTCGACGCCGTCTTCATCACGGGCCTGGAAGAAGGCCTGTTCCCGCACGAGAACTCCATGTCCGACCACGACGGCCTGGAGGAAGAGCGGCGGCTGATGTATGTGGCCATCACGCGGGCGCGCAAGAAGCTCTCTTTGAGCTTCTGCCAGACGCGCATGCTGCACGGCCAGACGCGTTATCACATCAAGAGCCGCTTCTTCGATGAGCTGCCCGAGGAGGCGCTGAAGTGGCTGACGCCGCGCAACCAGGGCTTCGGCTCGGGCTTTGCGCGCGAGTACCAGCAGGCCTGGGACCGGGGCAGCGGCCTCAAGGGCATGGTGGGCGCCGGCCGTGTGCCGCAGCGGCGCGCCGCCTGGGTGGAGCCGCCGGTGCCGGCCAGCATGAAGCAGAAGGTCTCCGAGGAGCACGGCGGCCTGCGTGTCGGCAAGGGCGTCTTCCACACCAAGTTCGGTGAAGGCGTGCTCTTGACGCTGGAGGGCGCGGGTGCGGATGCGCGGGCCCAGGTCAACTTCGGCCGGCACGGGACGAAGTGGCTGGCCTTGTCGGTCGCGAAGCTGACGCCGATCGATTAACGACCAATGATGACGACGTGGGCCTGGATCCGCGTGTCTATGGGGCCGGCGCCGAAGCGATCGGCATAGGCACGGGCCACCAGGGCCGTCAGTTCGGGCAGGCGGCCCGGTGCACGCGCCTCGATCTCGGTGCGCAGCGGCGTGCCCTGGCAATAGCCCAGGGCGGCGGGTGAAGGGGATTCGGCCTTGGCCCGCATTGGCAGCGTGACGATGTCGGCCTCGCGCTCGAAGCCGCCGGCTTCCAGGTCGGCGCGCAGCGCATGGACATCGTGATAGCCGTGCGGCGTGCGCGCCATGAAGCGCGGCGGGTCGTCGGGGAAGGCCCGGGCCAGGGCGTCGGTCGCGGTCTTGGCCAGCTCGTTGCTGTCGATGTGGTCCCAGACGTTGAACAGGAAATAGCCGCCCGGCTTCAGCACGCGACGGATCTCGGCATACGCATGGGCCTTGTCGGGGAAGAACATGGCGCCGAACTGGCAGGCCACGAGGTCGAAGCTCTCGTCCTCGAAGGGCAGGGCCATGGCATCGGCCAACCGCCATTCGACCGGGCGTTCGGTGCCCAGGGTGGCGGCCATGTCGATCATGGTCGCGTTGAGGTCGCTGGCGATGATGTTCGTTTCCGGCGGCAGCTCGGTCGCCAGCCGACGCGTCAATACGCCGGTGCCCGCGGCGATCTCCAGCACGTCGCTGGGCCGCAGCGCGGCCGCCCTGGCTGCCAGGTCGAGCGCATAGGGCTCGAAGATCAGCGGCACCATATAGCGCTCGTAGAGCTCGGGGATGGAACCGGTGAAGCTGCGGTCGGTGACGTCCATGGGCCGATTCTGAGCCGGTGCTAGGCTAGCCGGCGCCGTCTTCGCATTTCCTTGCAATTGCCCATGACCGAACACCGCCCCTCACATGCCGAGCTGAACGCCTTCTTGCTGGCCGAGTTCCCGCAGAACCGTTGCACGCTGGAGGAGGTGGACGAAGAGGACGGTAGCGTCGTCGTCGCCCACCCCGTGGGCGAGCGTGAGCTGCGCCCCGGCAACACGGTGTCGGGTCCGGTCATGATGACGCTGGCCGACGTGGCCCTGTATCTCGCCATCCTGGCGCGCATCGGCATCGTGCCGCTGGCGGTGACGACCAATCTGTCGATCAACTTCCTGCGCAAGCCGCGCGCCGACCGTCGCGTCATCGCGCGCTGCCGGTTGATGAAGCTGGGCAAGGCCCTCGCCGTGGGCGAGGTTTTCATCTTTTCCGAGGGTGAGGACGAGCCGGTCGCGCATGCCACCGGCACCTACTCGATTCCGCGGGAGCGCTGAGGGCGCTTCCCGGCAAGACGCCCCTCACGGCACGTCACTTGCCCCATTCCCTGAATCCGCGCGAAGTCCGTGCGCCGAGAGGAGCTGCGATGCAGGTACAGATCGAGACCGACAACCATGTCGAAGGTCGCGAGAAGCTGATCGAGCATGTCGAGGGTGTGATCCGCGACGCCGTTGGCCACTACCAGGGCCAGGTGACGCATGTGGAGGCGCATCTGGGCGACATGAACAGTGGCGAGAAATCAGGGCCCGACGACATGCGCTGCCTGCTGGAGGCGCGCGTGGCGGGACTGAAGAACATCGCGGTCAAGCACCAGGCCGAAAGCCTGCACCAGGCGATCGAGGGCGCAGCCGACAAGTTGACGCGGGCGCTCGACTCGGCGCTGGGCAGGCAGCAGGATCGCGAGCGCCGTCATGCGGGGACCGGCGAGCTGAGCGCCGACGTGGCCCGCGAGGCCGACGACGAGGCGACCCCATGAAAAAGGGCCGCTCGCGCGGCCCTTGGCTGACACGCGCGGCGCGTGATTGACCGTCAGACGACGGTCTTGGCCAGCTTCACGCTGCTGACGGCGCCGGTCAGATAGCCGACCTGGGCGCCGAAGCGGTCCTTGTAGTTGGCGCGCACCAGCGGGTCCAGCGTGGCCTTGACGACGTTGTGCAGCGGCACGCCCCAGTCGCCCGGGTGCTGGAAGTTGCTGGTGATGTAGGTCCAGCCGTTCAGGTCGTCGACGACGCCCAGGCCCGTGGCTTCCGCGCCCGAGGGCATGGAGGCGATGCGGCTCAGCTGCTTGGTGTCGACGTTGTAGGCCCAGATGAAGTTGTTGACGTGGTAGCTGCTGTCCTCGCCGATGAAGAGGGTGCGCAGCTTCTCCGAGAACTTCAGGTTGTCCGGCGCGCCGATCTTGTCGGGGTTGGCGAGATTGCCCAGGGCGTCGGCCGTGGCGAGGTCTTCGCCGATCAGCAGGGTCTTGGTCAGGGAGGGCGCCCAGTCGCTGTTGATGGCGGTGCCCGCGCTGTCCTTCTGGCCGCTGCTCAGCGTGTGGGCCAGCACGCCGCCGGCGTTCAAGGCCTTGTCGATGCCGATGTTGTAGTCGGCGTTCCAGGCGGCATTGGCCTTGACCATGGAGCTCTGCATGTTCTGCAGGGCCGAGTAGGCGACCTTGTCCTTGACATTGACGGTCGTGCCTTCCATCTTGGTGAAGGCCATCGAGCCACCCTTGAGGGCTGCATAACGATGCGTCTCCAGGAAGGCGGCGGCCTTGTCCATGCCGGCCTTGACGCGCACCCACTGCACCTTGCCGCTGAGCCAGATCTTGGTGAACGTGGCATCCGCCGGGTCGGTCGTGGACACGTCCATGATGTCCGTGGCCTTCAGGGTGTCGGCCAGGGCCTTGATCTCGGCGCTGGTGGCCGAGCCGAGCTTGATCCAGGTGATGGGCGCTCCGGCGGCGGCTGTGTCCAGCGAAAAGCCGGCGCCGAACTTGGCGACGTAGAGGCTGCCGGCGGAGAGGTCCTTCTCCTTGTCGGCGACGAACATGAAGAAGCCGCCGTTGGTCGCGTCGTCGCCCATGATGGCGGTGCGGTTGTCGGGCATGACCTGGATCAGCTCGTGCGAGATGCGGCCCAGGCAGTAGTGCTTCTTGATGGTGCCGGTGCCGTCGGGGTTGACGGTCACTTCGGGCAGGTGGCCGTAGTGGTAGGCGTTGGCCTTGGTCTCGTCGCCGAACAGGTTCTTGCTGTAGGCCTTGAACTGCGCGTTGCTGGCGAGGGTGAAGGCGTCGGGCTCGTACTCTTCGCTGGACAGATGGGTGCCCCAGGGCGACAGGCTGGCGCCGCAGGTGATCCACAGGCCCATGGCGGGCGAGGTGTCGACGTTGTGGTATTTGACCAGCGACAGACGGCCGGTGGCGGGGTCCTGGTCCAGCGTCAGCACGGCGATGGGCGAGGGCAGGCGGCCGTACATGTCGGTCTTGCCGTCCTGGGCCCAGGTCGTGTATTCGAACTGCACGACGGCGAAGACGGCATTGCCCTTCAGGCCCGTGACGGTCGGGTTGTCCAGCTTGAGCAGCGAGGTGCCGTCGGGCGAGTCGCTGAAGAACTGGCGGTCCTTGCCGGCGACGGTGGTGTCGATGATGGGCTTGCCGGCGAAGTCGACATAACCGCCTGCCAGGACGGTGCCGCCCTTGCCGTCGGAGACCAGGTCACCGGTGGTGAAGAAGGGGGCGTAGGCCAGCGAGAAGCCTTGGGTGCTGTCGTCGCTGAACTTGACCATCAGCGTCGAGTTGACGAGGGTCTTGGCCATGTCGGCCGGTGTGGCCAGGCTGGGCGCGGCCATGGCCACGAAGCTGGCGGAAGCGTAGTCGGCGACGGGCGTGTGGTTGTCATCGCTGCCGCCACCGCAGCCGGCCAGCAGGCTGGCGACGGCGGTGCCGCCCACAGTTCCAGCGATAGGAAGCATCAACGGGGCGCCCAGGTACTTCAGGGCATGGCGGCGATTCAGGGGTTCGGACATGGGGCGACTGCTAGGAAAGAAGACTGCACAGCCGGGCTTCGCGCGAGGTCGCACGCCGGCCCGGCACGAGCCGCGCAATGTAGGAAACCTGCATGTCAGCCGCGTGAAAACACGGCGTGGCGATGGACCTCCCGGTCCACCGACGGCGGCGTCAGGCCTGCTTGTCGTCCAGCAGGTTCTGCGGCGCGCCGAACATGAAGCAGTCGACGAAGCTGAAATACAGCGAGGCGTAGAACACCGACATCAGCACCAGGAAGCAGGC
The DNA here is from genome assembly GCF_058787015.1 of Roseateles sp. FW305-36. Classification (NCBI taxonomy): domain Bacteria; kingdom Pseudomonadati; phylum Pseudomonadota; class Betaproteobacteria; order Burkholderiales; family Sphaerotilaceae; genus Roseateles; species Roseateles sp. FW305-36. Next base: position 154,660 of record NZ_JBYSZK010000015.1, read on the forward strand.
GATGGAGGCGAGCGGCGCAAGCTGCAGCAGGCCGAGCAGGCCGAAGACGATGCTGATGACGCCGCTGCAGGCGAATGCCAGCCCCGCCCACAGCAAGCCATTCAAGGCGAAGGCGCCCTTGTTCCGCCACAGGGCCAGCGTGCTGGAGAACAGCGCCTGGGCCGCGCTCTGCCCGCCCCAGTGCACCAGGGCCGGGGCATGCCAGTAGGGCACCGACAGCAGGGTCATGCCGATGGCGCGGGTCGCGAAACCCCAGACCAGGCGCGGGTCGGCCGCGATGGCCGCGATGGCGTCGGAATTGGCGTCCTTCTTCATCAGCTCCATCAGCTCGCGTGTGACTTCGCCGTCGATCTGGTCGGCCAGCAGCAGGATGAGCAGCATGGCCAGTGCAAAGCCCGTGCACAGCACGAGCTGATGGCGGCGCCGTTCGCGCGTCAGCTTGAAGGGGGTGATGAAGACCTCGACGCCGGGCCGCTTGCGTTGCAGCGCCAGATGCGTGGCCAGCATGAAGCCCAGCGAGAAGACGGGAATGCCCATCAGGCCCAGCATGGGGCCGACGAAGGGCAGGGCGCCCACCAGCATGGAGACGAACAGCGCCAGGCCGAGCAGGCCCGAGAAGGCCAGCGGCTGGCGGCGGAAGACCTTGAAGCCATGACGTATCCACAGCCGGCCGTTGCCCGCCGGCACCTGCTGCAGATGCAGCTGCATGGTCATTCGGCGGCTCCGTCGTGCAGCGCATGCCAGGGCTTGGCGATACGCTCGCGCAGCACGCGCTCGAAGTGGCGCGGATCGTGGGCCTTGAGCAGGCTGGCCTCGCGCGGCAGGTGCAGGTCGTACAGGCGCGACAGCCAGAAGCGCAGGGCCGCCGCGCGCAGCAGGGCGGGCAGCAGGCGGTGCTCGGCGCCGGACAGCGGCCGCACGCTTTCGTAGGCAGCGACGAAGACGCTGGCGCGCTCCTCGATGAGGCGGCCGTCCGTCAGGTCGATGCACCAGTCGTTCAGGCAGACGGCGAGGTCGAACAGCCAGGTGTCGCAGCCGGCGAAATAGAAATCGAAGAAGCCGGTCAGGCGTTCGCGGCCCGGGCCCTCGCCGGGCTCGAACATGACGTTGTCGCGGAACAGGTCAGCGTGGATGGGGCCTGAATGACGTTTCAGGAGGTCGGCATAGCGCGGCGACGCCGCCAGCTGCTCCTGGTAGGCCAGCTCGCTTTGCAGCAGCTCGGTCTCGGCCGCGTCCAGGAAGGGCAGCAGGCGCGGCGCCACCTCGCGCCACCAGGGCAGGCCACGCAGATTGGGCTGGTAGAGCGGGAAGTCCCGGCCGGCCAGGTGCATGCGGGCCAGCGTGGCGCCGACCTGGCTGCAATGGAAGGCGTCGGGCGCCAGCTGGTGGCCACCATGCAGTCGGTCGACGATGGCCGCGGGCTTGCCGGCGACTTCGAACAGGATCTCGCCCTTGGCATCGGCATGCGGCTCGGGCACCGGCACGCCGCGCTGGGCCAGGTGCTGCATCAGCCGCAGGTAGAAGGGCAGCTGCTCGGCGGTCAGGCGCTCGAACAGCGTCAGCACATAGCGGTGCAGATGGCCGTCGCCCTGGGTGCAGTCGACGAAGTAGTTGGTGTTCTCGATGCCCGCCCCGATGCCGCGCAGCGAGCCGAGCTGCCCGAGGGCGAGATGATCCAGCAGGGCTTGCGCCTGCGCTGGGCTGACTTCGGTGAAAACGGCCATGGGTCGAAAAAGCGGCCAACGGGCCGCCCGCGATCAGAAATTGAGGACTCGCCAGACCCGTGTGCCCGAGCCGCTCTTGGGCAGACCCGTGCCGGTGCCGCCGGCCGATTCGCGGCCCGCATCGTTGACGACGATTTCGTAGTCCGGTGCCTTGCTGTTCTTGTTCTTGACCGTGACCTTCTTGGTCTCGCCGCGCACCTTCAGCTCCTCGATGCGCACCTGGTCATCCTCGGCCACGGTCTTTTCGACCTTGGGTTCGGGCGGTGGGTCGGCGAGGGCGCCGCCGGCGAGGGCAGCGATCAGCAGGGGTACGGCAAGGCGCAACATGCTGCCGATTCTAGGTGGCGGGCTGCCGGACAATCCGTCGCCATGAGTAAACCCATCCTGCTGCTGGTCGACGGCTCCAGCTACCTCTACCGCGCCTTCCATGCCATGCCCGACCTGCGCGGCCCCGAGGGCCAGCCCACCGGGGCGGTGCGTGGCATGGTGGCCATGCTGAAGAAGCTGCAGAGCGACATCGGCGCCGAGCACGCCGTCTGCGTGTTCGACGCGCCGGGCAAGACCTTCCGCGACGACTGGTATCCCGAGTACAAGGCTCAGCGCTCGCCCATGCCGCCGGAGCTGCGCGCCCAGATCGAACCCATCCACGAGGTCGTCAAGCTGCTGGGCTGGCCGACGCTGACGGTGGCGGGCGTCGAGGCGGACGACGTCATCGGCACCCTGTGCTGCATCGGCGCGGCCCAGGGCCACCGCGTCATCGTGTCGACCGGCGACAAGGACCTGGCCCAACTGGTCAACCCGGACGTGGAACTCATCAACACCATGAGCAACGAGCGCCTGGACGAGGCCGGCGTGCTGGAGAAGTTCGGCGTGGCGCCCAACCGCATCATCGACTACCTGACGCTGATGGGCGACACGGTGGACAACGTGCCGGGCGTGACCGGCGTCGGCCCCAAGACGGCCGCCAAGTGGATTGCCGAGTATGGTTCGCTGGACGGTGTCATCGCCGCCGCGCCCACCGTCAAGGGCAAGGCGGGCGAGAACCTGCGCGCCGCGCTGGACTGGCTGCCCATGGGACGCAAGCTGGTCACGGTCAAGCTGGACTGCGAGCTGGCCGAGCATGTGCCGGGCTGGCCCGAGCTGGAGGAGCTGGCCTTCCGCGAACCCGAAAAGACGGCGCTGGGCGAGTTCTATGCCCGCAACGGCTTCAAGCAATGGCTGGAGGAACTGACAGGCACGGCGGTGGTGGCCAAGCCCAAGGCGGCGCCGGTGGCCAACCCCGGCCTGTTCGACGAGCCCGAGCCGCCCGCCGGCGCGGCCGACATCGCGCGCCAGTACGAAACCATCCTCACGTCCGAGCAGCTCGAGGCCTGGATCCAGCGCCTGCATGCCGCGCCGCTGTGTGCCGTGGACACGGAGACCGACTCGCTGGACCCGATGGCCGCGCGCATCGTCGGCATCTCCTTTGCCGACAAGCCCGGCGAGGCGGCCTACATCCCGCTGGCGCACAGCGGCCCGGATGCACCCGAGCAGTTGCCGCTGGATGCGGTGCTGGCGCGATTGAAGCCCTGGCTGGAGGACGAGTCGGCCAAGAAGATCGGCCAGAACCTCAAATACGACTGGCATGTGCTGACCAACCACGGCATCACCCTGCGTGGCGTCCAGCACGACACCCTGCTGCAGAGTTATGTGCTGGAGGCGCACAAGACCCACAACCTCGAGGCCCTGGCCGAGCGCCACCTCGGCCGCAAGGGCCTGAGCTACGAGGACCTGTGCGGCAAGGGCGCCCACCAGATCCCCTTCGCCCAGGTCGACGTGGCCAAGGCCACGACCTATTCGGGCGAAGACTCGGAGATGTGCCTGCACCTGAACAGCGTGTTGTGGCCGCAGATCGAGGCCGACTTGGGGCTGACGCGCATCTACCGCGACATCGAGATGCCGACGGCCGAGCTGCTGGCGCGCATCGAGCGCAACGGCGTGCTGATCGACGCCGAGCGCCTCAAGCTGCAAAGCCATGAGATCGGCCAGCGCCTGGTGCTGCTGGAGCAGCAGTGCTACGAGATCGCCGGCCAGCCCTTCAACATCGGCAGCCCGAAGCAGATCGGCGACATCCTGTTCACCAAGCTGGGCCTGCCCGTCGTGAAAAAGACGGCCACCGGCGCGCCGTCCACCGACGAAGAGGTGCTGACCGAGCTGGCGGCCGACTTCCCGCTGCCGGCCAAGATCCTCGAATACCGCGGCCTATCCAAGCTCAAGAGCACCTACACCGACAAGCTGCCGCTGCAGATCAATGCCCACACCGGCCGCGTGCACACCAACTACGCCCAAGCCGTGGCGGTGACGGGGCGGCTGTCCAGCAACGAGCCGAATCTGCAGAACATCCCCATCCGCACGGCGGAAGGCCGCAAGGTGCGCGAGGCCTTCGTGGCGCCGCCGGGCTTCAAGATCATCAGCGCCGACTACTCCCAGATCGAGCTGCGCATCATGGCCCACATCAGCGAGGACCCCGGCCTGCTGAAGGCCTTCCAGGAAGGCCAGGACGTGCACAAGGCGACCGCGTCCGAGGTGTTCGGCGTCGCCCTGGGCGAGGTGTCGAGCGAGCAGCGCCGCTATGCCAAGACCATCAACTTCGGCCTCATCTACGGCATGGGCGCCTTCGGCCTGGCCTCGGCGCTGGGCATCGAGCAGAAGGCCGCCAAGGACTACATCGAGCGCTACTTCACCCGCTTTGCCGGCGTGAAGAAGTACATGGACGAGACCAAGGCGAGCGCGGCCGAGCTGGGCTATGTGTCGACGCTGTTCGGCCGGCGCATCTACCTGCCCGAGATCCGCGGTGGCAACGGCCCGCGCCGCGCCGGTGCCGAGCGCCAGGCCATCAACGCGCCCATGCAGGGCACGGCGGCCGATCTCATCAAGCTGGCCATGCTGGCCGTGCAGGCGGAACTGGACCGCGCCGGCAAGCAGTCGAAGATCGTCATGCAGGTGCACGACGAACTGGTTTTCGAGGTGCCCGAGGCCGAGCTGGACTGGATGCGCACCGAGGTGCCGCGCCTGATGGCTGGCGTGGCCCAGCTCAAGGTGCCCCTGCTGGCGGAAGTGGGCGTGGGCTCGAACTGGGAAGAGGCGCACTGACGTCCCACCCCCGAAGCGGCTTCGCCGCTTCCCTCGAGGGGGCGCCGGGGTGGGTGGCTTGGTGATTTGGAAATTTGGGTGATTTATATAAAAGGGGCAAAATACCCAAATTGCCATTGGAGACTTCCATGTCCGCAGTCCTCGAACAAGCCCTGGCCGACCAGTTGCCCAGCGTGTCGGCCACCCAGCTCGTGGCCGGTATCCAGAAGGTCGGCCGCACGGTGGCGACCCATGGCGCGGTGCTGATCACCAAGCACGACCAGCCCGCCTTCGTGCTGATGTCGGTGGAGCGCTACCGCGAGCTGCAACGCGCCGCGGAACCCGACCTGGGCGCCCTGGGCGGCGAGTTCGACGCCATGCTGGCGCGCATGCAGGAGCAGGGCGATGCGCTGGAAGACGCCTTCGCGATGGCGCCCGAAGCCCTCGGAGCCCATGCCGTGAAGGCCGCCAAACCCGGCCGCGCCCGCATCAAGAAGGCCGCCTGAGCCTTGCCCGCGAGACTGTTCGTGCTGGCCGGTGTCAACGGCGCCGGCAAGAGTTCCATCGGCGGCGCGGCCCTCCAGGCCAGCGGCGCCGAATTCTTCAACCCCGACATCGCCGCCCGGCGGCTGCGCGAGCAGCAGCCGGGCCTGACCGCCGAACAGGCCAACGGCCTGGCCTGGACCCTGGGCCGCCATGGCCTGGAGAAGGCATTGGCCGAGGGGTTGACCTATGCCTTCGAGACGACGCTGGGTGGCACCAGCATCGTCAAGCTGCTTCTGGACGGCGCCAGGGATGGCGCCGAGGTGCATGTCTGGTACGCGGGTCTGGCGACACCCGAGCTGCATTTGCGCCGCATCAAGGCGCGCGTGGCCGCGGGCGGGCACGATATTCCCGAGGCCAAGGTGCGCGAGCGCTTTGACGCCAGCCGCAGCAATCTCATCAAGCTCATGCCCCATCTCGCCAGCCTGCGCCTCTACGACAACAGCTTCGAGGCCGACCCGCGTGCCGGTCGCCGGCCCCAGCCCCTGCTGCTTTTGCAGATGCTTCGCGGGCGTGTCATGGCGCACTCGCCTTTGCGCAGCGTGCCGGCCTGGGCAAAACCTTTGCTGGCGGCGGCCCTGCGTTGACTATCATCGGCGCCCAATGAACAGGCTTGGTGTGCGATGAGGGTCTTGCTGGTCGATGCTTTTCCCATGGTGCGCGCCGCGCTCACCGGCCTGATCGAGCAGCATTTCGCTGGCGCTCAGGTGCAGGGCGTGGACAGCGTCGCCGCTGCGCGCGCCGCGCTGGATCAGGCCATCCCGCGCCTGGTGCTGCTGGACCTGCATGTGGAAGGCGGCTTCGAGCTGCTGCAGCAGATCCATCGCGAACACCTGCTTTTGCCCGTCGTCGTCATCTCCGGCAGCGACGACACCGAGGAAGCCCTGCAGGCCCTGGGCGCCGGCGCCATGGGCTATGTGCCCGAGCGCAGCGACCTGAACACCCTGGTGCAGGCCCTGCACCTGGTGCTGGCCGGTGGCACCTATGTGCCCCCGTTGAAACCGCGGGTCGACGACACGCCCGCCCCGGCCAATGCGGGAGCATCCATGCCCGACTGGGCCGAGCTGCCGCTGACACCGCGCCAGAAGCATGTGCTGCATCTGCTGACCCAAGGCCTGTCCAACAAGCTGATCGCCCGTGAACTGGGCGTCAGCGTCGAGACCGTCAAGGACCATGTCGCTGCCGTCTTCAAGGCCCTGGGTGCCAGCTCGCGCACCCAGGCCGTGCTGATCGCGACGCAGAAGCCGCGCGGCTAGCGCGCTTCACTGCCAGACGGCGCAGCCCGGCAGGCCCGCCACGACCTGGTCATGGCGGCGTCGCCAGGGATGCTCGGGCGGCAGCAGGCCGGCCCACCGGGCCCCTGATTCCTGCAGCTGCGCCGCCGCACCCGGCTCGCTGAGACGCGCCTGGGCGCAAGCCAGGGCGTCCAGCCTCAGCGCGGCTTCGAGCGGGTTGGCCTCCACCTGCAAAGCCTGCAACCGACCGAGAGCCTCGCGTGTGTGGCCGGCGCTGCCGCTGCGCAGCAGGGCCTCGGCGAGCTGGCGCTGCACGGTCTGGCGGCGTATGGAGGCCGCGGCCAGATCGTTGTCGGCCAACCCGGCGACGGCCTCGCGCAGGGCGGCGAGGGCTTCCTCGTGACGGCCGGCCAGCGACGCGGCCTGGCCCCAGGCGGCGCGCGCCAGCCAGCCCTGGGCGCGGCCTTGCCAGCTGGCCGGCAGCACATCGCGTGCCGCGGCGGCAGCGGCCATGGCGGCCGCGGCGTCACCCCGCAGGACCTCGATCTGGGCCAGCGTGCGCCACTGTGCGGCGCGTTCATACCAGGATGCCGGCGCGTCGAGCAACGGTCTCAGCCGGCTGCGCGCGGCGTCGAGCTGGCCCGTGGCTGCTTGCAGCGCAGCCTCGACGAGGTCCAGCCGCGCGCGTTGGGCGGCGCGCATCACGCGGTGCTCGGCGATGCCGCGGGCGCGTGCCAGAGCCTTGGCGGCCTCGGGCAGCCGGCCCAGGTTGAGCGCGGCGGTGGCGATGCTGTCCAGTGACACGGCCAGCTCCGTCGAAGCCGGTCCGTAGGCGGCCTCCGTGTCGCGCGCCGAGGCCTCGGATTCGGCCAGAGCTGCGGCGTCCAGACCTTGCCAGGAAGCGTCCGCGGCCAGCACGAAGTGGGCCTGGGCGCGGGCGCGCGCGCAGTCTGCGGCCGTGCAGTCGGCCAGGACCTCGCGCGCCAGCGTCGTGGCGCGCGATGACTGTTCGCTGAGCAGGCTGCGGGCGAGGTCGGCACGGGCCAGGTTCAGCACGGCGTCACCGGCCTGGGCGTGCGACGCCAGCAGTGCGGTCGCCTCGATCAGCAGCGCCTGGGCCGGGGCGGGGCGATTCAGGCGGTCGTTGACGCGGCCCAGCGCGGCCAGCAGCTCGCCGCGCAGGCGCGGGTCGGCCACATCGCGCCTGGCGTTCTCGGTCGCGGCGTCCACCATCTCGGCGGCGCTGACCTCGCTGCGCCCTTGCTGAGGCTCGGCATCGGCCAGCATGCGGAAGACGAAGTCGCGTACCGCGTCGCCGCGCGCCCGCTGGGCCGCGCTCTCGCGGGCCTGCAAGCCGGCGACGGTGGCGGCACCGGCCAGCAGCGCGAGGCCCAGGAGGACGGCGGCGCTCGCGCGCGGCTGGCGGCGCAGCAGCAAGGCCAGGCGCTGCCAGGCGGGCACGCGGCGGGCCAGGATGGGGCGGTGCGCCAGCCAGCGATGCAGGTCCTCGGCCATGCGCTCGGCGGAGGCATAGCGATGGGTCGGCTCGGTGGCCAGGGCCTTGAGAAGGATGGTGTCCAGGTCGGCGCCCAGGCCCGGCGCGCGCGGCGGCTCGTGGACGATGGCGCGCATCAGCGCGATGCCGTCGTCGGCCTCGTGAGGTGGGCGGCCGGTGAGGAGTTCGTGCAGCACCGCGCCGGCGGCATAGACGTCGGTAACCGTGCTGACGGGGCGGCCCAGCACCTGTTCCGGCGCGGCGTAGCGCGGCGTCAGCAGCGCGGCGGCATCCTGCGTCAGCGCGGCGGCATCGGGGGCCAGCAGCTTGGCGATGCCGAAGTCCAGCAGCTTCACCTGGCCGGCCGTGTCGACGAGGATGTTGGCCGGCTTCAGGTCGCGATGCACCACCATGTGGGCGTGGGCATGGGCCAGCGCGTCCAGCACCTGCAGCAGGAGGGCGACGCGTTCGCGAGTGTCGAGCTGGCGATGTTCGGCATGGGCCAGCAGCGGCTCGCCGGCAATGGCCTCGAGCACGAGATAGGGCCGGCCGGCGTCTTCGCCGGCATCGATGAGCCGGGCGATGTGGGAGTGGTCCAGCGCGGCGAGCACGTCGCGCTCGCGCGCGAAGCGCTCGGCCAGGGCCGGGCTGGCCGACAGCGGCAGCTTGATCGCCACTTCGCGGCGCAGGCCGCCCTCCGCGCGCTCGGCCAGCCAGACGCTGGCCATGCCGCCCTGGCCCAATGGCCGCAGCAACCGGTAGCCGGCAATGGCCTCGCCCGGCCGTGCGGTGGCCAGGGCTTCGGCCAGCGGCTGCGCGATCAGCTGCGAGGCCAGCGGGTCGCGCGCGGCCTGCAGCAGGCCCTGCACGCGCTCGTGCAGGGCCGGGTCCTGTGCCGCCAGGGCCTGCAGTTCGGCCGTCGCGTCGCCGTCCAGCAGCCGGCCCAGCCAGTCCATGGCCTGGGCGTCGAGGGCCAGCGAAGCGCCGGGGCCGTTCATGGGCCAAGCTGCTCGTGCAGATAGGCCTTGATGCGCACCCAGTCGCGCTTGACCGTGGGCTCGGAGACGGCGAGCACGCTGGCGATCTCCGCCACCTCCAGGCCCAGCACGGCACGCAGCTCCGCCACGCGCAGCAAGCGCTCGTCCATCGAGCCCAGGCGCTCGAGGGCCTGGTTCAGCGCCAGCAGGCGCTCGGGGTTGCCTGCGTCGGTTGCGAGGGCGCCGGACAGCGTCAGCGGCAGGGCTTCGTGCTGGCGCTTGGCGGCCAGGCGTTCGCGTGCCATGTCGACGAGCATCGAGCGCATCGCGCGGCCGGCATAGGCGAGGAAGGCGGCGCGGTTCTCGAAATGCAGGCCGCTGCGGCTGTGCAGGTCCAGGAAGAGCTCGTGGGCCAGGGTCTGCGCCGAAATGGGTGTCTGCTCGCTTGCCAGCCGCGCCCGGGCCAGCCGCAGCAGGTCGGGGTAGGCAGCGGCGAAGGCTTCGGCGAGGTCGGGGCTCACGCCGCGAGCATAGGGCGCGACTTCAAGTTTGGGGGGCGTGATCTCTGAGGGGGGCTGGTTCCGCTTTGACCAGAACAACCGGGAGATCCTTCATGCGCAGACTGTTCCTGACCCTGGCCACCCTGCTTGCCGCCTCGGCCGCCCAGGCCTACGACGAGTTCGGCTACTTCACCGGGGCCTATGCCATCCCCGGCAACAGCGGCTGCACGGGCGGGGTCGCGCAGGGCGTGAACCCCTATGGGGGCTGCACGACAGGCAATCTGCCGCCGCTGACGCGTTCGCAGGCCGACCTGACCGACTACTACATGGCGGGCACCTACTCCCACGCGCTGGCCGACCTGAACCAGGCGCTGCTGATGGGCAGCGTGAACTACCCCAGCCTCAATCCCAATGGCGCCCAGGGCACGGCCAATCTGAAGGACCGCCTGACCGTGGTGGGCAACCTGCCCGCGCCCGTCAATGTCGAGGTGGATGTGCTGATCAAGTCGAACGTCCTGGCGGCCACGCAGGACGACTACAACGCCGGCATGCAGCTCAGCCTGCAGCTAGCGGACGGCACCGCGTGGGCCTATATCCGCACGCCGGGCACCTGCTTCTGGGCGCTGCGCGATGGCAACGACTGCGACAACGGCATCGGTCCGCGCAGCTTCACGCTGACCAAGTGGGTGACGGTGAGCGACAGCAACCGCAGCTTCAATCTCGCGTCGGTGCTCGAGACCATCGGTGGCGGGACACCCCTCTCCGCCGAAGCCCATATCAGCGTGCTGCTGCCCCAGGGACTGAGCTACACCTCGGCTTCGGGGGTGTTCCCCAGCGCCGTGCCCGAGCCGGCCGGCTGGATGCTGTGGCTGGCCGGGCTGGGATGCGCAGGCCTGCGGGTGCGGCGTCAGCGCGCTCCGTAGCCGCGGGTGGTGCTGGCGTCGAGTCGCTTGCCCACCTCGGCCTTGAACCAGCCCGATTCCAGATAGGCGTAGAGGTTCTTGCCCGGGCAGACCGTCTGCTGGCTGTAGTCCTTGTGGCTGGCGATGGCGTCGAGGCCGAGATGGTGCTGGCGCGCCAGCCAGGCCGTCAGTTCGACGGCGGCGTTCAACTGGGCCGCGGTCGGCTGCTGTTCCTCGAAGTTGCCCACCAGCATGATGAGGGCGTGGCCGCGCGGGTCGTACTCGGTGTTGGTGTCGCCGGCCTGGCTCAGGGGCCGCGCCGCGTAGATGCGGCCATCGGGCGCGATGACGTAGTGGTAGGGGATGTCGGCCCAGTGCTTGGTCAGGCGCGACCACTGCTGCAGCCGGCGCAGATAGGCCTCGGGGTCGCTGCCTTCCTTCCAGATCTCGCCCTGGTGATGAATGGTGATGCGGCTGATGTGCTGAGGCTCTTCGCTGGCCGCGCCCGGGCTGCCGCCCCAGGCTTCGACGGGGATGATCTGCGGCGCTCGCGGCGTGCTGGCGCAACCTGCCAAAGCCAGCAACAGCGCGAGCGTGGCCAGTCTCATCGGACGGCGTCGATCGCGTTCAAGACGGCTTCGGCCGTGGCCGGCGCGCGCAGGGGCGGGTCGCACTTCTCGGGGCCGCAGGCCGCGCAGGCATCCTTGATGGCAAGCAGGGCCGCAAAGCCCAGCAGCAGCGGCGGCTCCCCGACGGCCTTGCTGCGGTGGATGGTCTCGCTGGCGTTGGCGATGCCGAAGAGCTCGACATTCAGCTCGGGCGGGCAGTCGTTGGCGGTCGGGATCTTGTAGGTACTGGGCGCGTGCGTCGTCAGCAGGCCCGTCACGGGGTGCCAGACCAGCTCCTCCATCGTCAGCCAGCCCATGCCCTGGATGAAGCCGCCTTCGATCTGGCCGATGTCGATGGCCGGATTCAGGCTGGTGCCCACGTCGTGCAGGATGTCGGCGTGGGTGATGCGGCTCTCGCCGGTCAGCGTGTCGACCAGGGCTTCGCAGACGGCGCCACCCCAGGCGTAGTAGTAGAAGGGGTGGCCCTGCAGCTTCGTGCGATCCCAGTGCAGGCCGGGCGTGGCGTAGAAGCCGTCGCTCCAGAGCTGGACGCGCTTCAGATAGGCTGCGGCGACGAGGTCGCCGAAGGAGAGGCTCTGCCCGCCGCCGCTGACCTGGCCGCCTTCGAAAGCGACCAACTCTGCCGCGCAGCCAAAGCGCTCGGCGGCAAAGGTGACGAGCCTTGCCTTGATCTTGCGCGCCGCATCCTGCGCCGCCTTGCCGTTGAGGTCGCTGCCGGTCGACGCGGCCGTGGCCGAGGTGTTGGCGACCTTGCTGGTGTCGGTGGCCGAGCAGCGCACGCTGGACAGCGGCAGGCCGAGTTCATGCGCCACGACCTGGGCGACCTTGGTGTTCAGGCCCTGGCCCATCTCGGTGCCGCCGTGGTTCACCAGCACCGAGCCGTCGGTGTAGACATGGACCAAAGCGCCGGCCTGGTTCAGGTGAGCGACGTTGAAGGAGATGCCGAACTTGACCGGCGTGAAGGCCAGGCCCTTCTTCAGGACAGGGCTGGCGGCATTGAAGGCGGCGATCTCGGCGCGGCGCTCGGCATAGCGGCTGCTGGTGAGCAATTGCTCGGTCAGCGGCTGGGCATGCAGCTCCTCGACCTGCTGGCCATAGGGCGTCATGTCGCTGCCGGTGGCGTAGAAATTGCGCTGGCGCACTTCGGCAGCGTCCAGGCCGAGCTGGCGGGCGATGCCGTCCAGGATCATCTCGATGGCGATGGCGCCCTGGGGCCCGCCGAAGCCGCGGAAGGCGGTGTTGCTCTGGGTGTTGGTCTTGGCGCAATAGCCATGCATGGCCACATGCGGCAGCCAGTAGGCATTGTCGAAATGGCAGAGGGCCCGGGCCATGACGGGCGCGGACAGGTCGGCGCTGTGCCCGGCGTTGGAGACCAGGTCGATCTCGGCGGCCAGGATGCGGCCGTCGGCGTCGAAGCCCACGTCCCAGCGGTAGTCGAAGCCGTGGCGCCGGCCGGTGACGAGGAAGTCATCATCGCGGTCGACGCGCAATTTGACGGGCTTCTTCAGCTTCAGCGCGGCGATGGACGCCACGCAGGCGAAGAGGGCCGATTGCGACTCCTTGCCGCCAAAGCCGCCGCCCATGCGCCGGCATTGCACGGCGACACGGTGGGCATGCCAGCCCAGGCAGTGGGCGACGAGCTGCTGCATCTCGCTGGGGTGCTGGGTGGAGCAGTGCACCAGCAGGCTCTCGCCGCCTTCCTGGGGCACGGCCAGGCTGATCTGGCCTTCGAGATAGAACTGCTCCTGGCCGCCCAGGCTCCAGCTGCCCTGCAGGCGATGCGGCGCCGTGGGCAGATGCTGGTCCGGCTCGCCGCGCGTCAGGTGCATGGGCGGCAGCACGTATTGGCCTTTGGCATGCGCGTCGAGCGCGGTCAGCACCGGCGGCAGCGGCTCGGCCTGGATGACTTGCTTGGCCAGGCCCGCGGCGCGGCGCGCCAGTTCGCGATTCGTCGCGATGACGGCGAAGACGGGCTGACCGACATAGCGCAACTCGTCAGACGCCAGGATGGGATCGTCATGCAGCAGCGGGCCGCAGTTGTTCTCGGCGGGGATGTCGGCAGCGCTGAAAACGGCGACGACGCCTGGCATCTTGCGGATGCGCTCCAGGTCCACGCCGACCAGCTTGCCGTGGGCGATGGGCGACAGGCCCAGGGCCGCATGCAGGGTGCCGGCGGGTTCGGGCAGGTCGTCGGTATAGGGGGCGGCGCCGCTGACATGCAGATGGGCCGACTCATGCGGCGTCGACTTGCCGACGACGGGTTGAGCGATGGGCAGGGCTTCGGGCTTGTTCATGCCGCCACCTCCTGCATCGAGGGCCAGATGCCGATGGGGATGGCCCCGGCGGTCTCCAGCCACAGCTTGGTGAACAGGTTCTGCGCCACCTTGAGCCGGTAGTCGGCGCTGGCGCGCATGTCGGTCATGGGCTTGAAGTCCTGGGCGAGGGCAGCGGCAGCAGCCTTGGCGGCGGCTTCGGTCCAGGGCTGGCCGATCACAGCGGCTTCGGCTGCTGCGGCGCGCTTGACGATGGCCGCCATGCCGCCGAAGGCGAAGCGAGCCTCCTGCACGACGCCCGCATCCAGCCTCAGGCCCAGCACGGCGCAGACGGCCGAGATGTCGCTGTCATGCCGCTTGGCGATCTTGTGGGCGCTGAAGCGCCAGTCGGCCGAGGGCAGAGGGACGTGCATGGCCTCGACGAATTCGCCGGGCTGCAGGTCCTTCTTCATGTAGTCGAGATAGAAGTCCTGCAGCTTGAGGCGGCGCTGCACGGTGCCGCGGCGCAGGAGGATGTCCGCGCCCAGGGCGATCAGGGCCGGCGCGCCATCGCCGATGGGCGAGCCGTTGGCGATATTGCCGCCCAGCGTCCCCGCATGGCGCACCGGCGGCGACGCGAAGCGCAGCCACAGCTCGCGCAGGCGCGGCACCGCGGCGGTCAGCGCGGCCCAGCTGTCTTCCAGCGAGGCGGCGGCGCCTATCCACAGGCCACCGTCTTCCTGGCGGATCTCGCGCAGCGCGGCAACGCGGCCCGTGTAGATGACATCGCCCAGGTCACGGAACTGCTTGTTGACCCAGAGGCCGACGTCGGTGGAGCCGGCCAGCAGCGTGGCCAGGGGATAGGTCTCGCGCAGCAGCGCCAGGTCGGGAAGGCTCTGCGGCGCATGGAAGCGGGCGCCGCCGTGGGCGTAGTCCAGCGGTGCGTCCGACGCCAAGGCCTGCAGGGCCGCCGCGAGGGGCGCGCGGTCCAGGCAGCGGGCCGGGCCCTCGAACATCTGCTCGCCGGCGTCCAGGATGGGCCGGTAGCCGGTGCAGCGGCAGAGGTTGCCGGCCAGGGCGTCGGCCAACTGCTGGCGCGTGGGTTGGGTGCCGGCCGTCTGGTGGGTCTCGTAGCAGGCCGTCAGGCTCATGACGAAGCCGGGGGTGCAGAAGCCGCACTGCGAGCCGTGGCAGGCTACCAGGGCTTCTTGAGCGGGATTGAGCTGCTCGGGGCCGCCCAGGTCTTCCACGGTCAACAGGGCGCGGCCGTCCAGCGTGGGCAGGAACTGGGTGCAGGCGTTGACGTTGCGCAGCTCCAATTGGCCGTCGGCGCCCAGTTCACCCTGGATGACGGTGCAGGCGCCACAGTCGCCCTCGGCGCAGCCTTCCTTGGTGCCGGTGCAGCCGGCATGCTCGCGCAGGTACTGCAGCACGGTGGTCGTCGGGGGCAGGTTTCCCACCTCGACAACCCCGCCGCGATGGAAAAAACGGATGGGTCGGGTATTCATGCTGCTCTGAATTGTGGTCCGTTGATCCAGAATTGCCACATGAGTTTTACTAACCAGGAAAAATTCGCCACAAACCCGCCGCGCCGATGGACCTTGCGGGGCGATCTGCTCGATTTCACGGCCGCACCACGCTGGGGCGACACCGAATCGTCGGCGGTGCGCTTCGACCGCGACCACTGGCTGCTGATCGAGGACGGTCGCATCGTCGGCCGGCAAGCCGAGGCGCCTGACGACTCCTGGACGCGCAAGGACCATGCCGGCCAGCTGGTGCTGCCGGGCTTCATCGACACCCATGTCCACTGCCCCCAGTTGGAGGTCATAGCCTCCTATGGCACCGAGCTGCTGGACTGGCTCAAGCGCTACACCTTCCCCGCCGAGACTGCCTTTGCCGATCCCGCCCGCAGCCATGCCGGCGCCGAGGTCTTCCTGGACGCCCTGCTGGCCAGCGGCACGACCTCGGCCGTCGTCTTCCCGACCGTCCACAAGGTCTCGGCAGAGGCCCTGTTCGACAGCGCCGCCGCCCGCGGCATGCGCCTCATCACCGGCAAGGTGCTGATGGACCGCCATGCGCCCGACGGCTTGAGGGACGATGTCGTGCAGGCCGAGAAGGACTGCATCGACCTGATCAGTCGCTTCCATGGCCGCGATCGTCTCGCCTACGCCGTCACCGTGCGCTTTGCGCCGACCAGCACACCCGAGCAGCTCGCCATGGCGGGCGCCCTGTGCCGCGCCGACGCCAGCCTGTACATGCAGACCCACGTCGCCGAGAACCGCGCCGAGGTGGCCTGGGTGGGCGAGCTCTTTCCGCGGGCGCGCAGCTATCTGGACGTGTATGACGACGTCGGCCTGGTGCACCCGCGCTCGGTGCTGGCCCATGGCATCTACCTGGACCCGCACGACCGCGTCGTCATTGCCGAACGCGGCGCCCAGATCGCCCACTGCCCGTCGAGCAATCTCTTCCTCGGCAGCGGTCTGTTCGACTGGCGCGATGCCGCCTTCAACATCAGCCTGGCCTCGGACGTCGGCGGCGGCACCTCGCTGAACCTGCAGCGCAATATGCAGGACGCCTACAAGATCCAGGCCTTGCGCGGCGAACGGCTGACCGCCTGGGCGGCCCTGCACGCGGCCACGCGCGGCGCGGCCGAGGCCCTGCAGCTGGGCGAAGAGATCGGCGGCCTGTCGGTGGGCCAGACGGCGGACATCTGCGTGTGGGACTGGGCCACCGGCCCGGTGGCCGAGGCGCGTGATGCCGTGGCGCGTGAACTGCACGAACGCGTCTTCGCCTGGATGACGCTGGCCGATGAGCGCAACCTGGCCGCTTGCTACGTCGCCGGCCGTCCCAGGGTCTGAACCGCCTGTCCCCCGATTCCGCCGCTTCGTCACAACCCTGATGGGAGAGGGCGAGGGCGCTGGCTAGAGTCTGCCCACTCATTTCAACGGAGACTCCATGAGCCGACCCCTGCTGACCCTCGTCGCATCGCTGGCCCTGCTGGCTGCTGCACCTCAGGCCGCTACCGCCGCTGACAAGCCGGCCGCCGCCGCCAAGGCGCCCAAGCGTTACACCATCGAGCAGTTCATGGCCACCGTGAACATCGGCGGTGCCAGCTTCTCGGCGGACGAGAGCCGCATCCTCTTCCACAGCAACGAGACCGGCATCTTCAACGTCTACGCCATGCCCGTGGGCGGCGGCAAGCCGGTGCAGCTGACGAGCTCCAAGACCGACAGCCATTTCTCCGTCGGCTTCTTCCCCGGCGACGACCGCTTCCTCTACACCCGCGACCAGGGCGGCAACGAGCTCAACCACCTCTATGTGCGCGAGCTGGACGGCAGCGAGAAGGACCTGACGCCGGGCGACAAGCTCAAGGCCTCGTTTGCAGGCTGGAGCGGCGACGAGACGGCCTTCTATGTCACGACCAACGAGCGCGACGCACGCTTCTTCGATCTCTACCGCTTTGATGCCAAGACCTATGCCCGTACCCTGGTCTTCAAGAACGAGGCCGGCTGGGAAGTGGCCGACCTGAGCCGCGACGGCCGCTGGCTGGCCCTGGCCAAGGTCAACACGACGGCCGACTCCGACGTGCACCTGGCTGACCTGAAGAGCGGCGAGATCAAGCACATCACCAAGCACTCGGGCGTGGCCCAGTACGCGCCGCAGGACTTCACGCCCGACAGCAAGGAACTGCTGATGACGAGCAACGATGGCGGCGAGTTCACCCGCGTCGTCGCCTACGACATCGCCAGCGGCGCCACCCGTGAGGTCGAGAAAGCCGACTGGGACGTGGCCTACACGGCCTTCTCCAAGGATGGCCACCACCGCGTCACCGGCGTCAATGCCGACGCCAGCATCGCGCTGCGCCTGTACCGCGACGGCTTGGCCCTAGCCCTGCCCAAGCTGCCTGGCGGCGAAGTGCGCGGCGTGAGCTTCTCGCGCAGCGGCAAGCGCATGGCCTTCTACGTCAACGGCGACCGCTCGCCCAACAACCTCTTCGTCGCCGACGTCGGCTCCAACGCCGCGCCCAGGCAGCTGACGCAGAGCCTGTCCAAGGACATCGACCCCAACGAACTGGTGGATGCCTCCATCGCCCGCTTCAAGAGCTTCGACGGCATGGTCATCCCGTCGGTCTACATGCTGCCCAAGGAGGCGTCACCGACGCACAAGGTGCCGGCCATCGTCTGGGTGCACGGTGGCCCCGGCGGCCAGACCATGCGCGGCTATTCGGCCCTGATGCAGTACTTCGTCAACAACGGCTATGCGGTGCTGGGCATCAACAACCGCGGCAGCTCGGGCTATGGCAAGAGCTTCTTCACGGCCGACGACGGCAGGCATGGCCGTGAGCCGCTGTGGGACTGCATCGAGGCCAAGACCTTCCTGGCCAGCACCGGCGTCATCGACCCCGAGCGCATCGGCATCGTCGGCGGCAGCTATGGCGGCTATATGGTGCTGTCGGCCATGGCCTTCCGCCCGGAGGCCTTCAAGGTCGGCATCGACATCTTCGGCGTGGCCAACTGGATCCGCACGCTGGAGAGCATTCCGCCCTACTGGGAGACCTTCCGCCAGGCGCTGTACCAGGAGATCGGCGACCCGGTGAAGGACCGCGAACGCCTGATGGCCACCTCGCCCCTCTTCCATGCCGGCGAGATCAGGAAGCCGCTGATGGTCATCCAGGGCGCCAACGACCCGCGCGTCATCAAGCCCGAGAGCGACGACATCGTCGCCGCGGTCAAGAAGAACAACGTGCCGGTGGACTATCTGGTCTTCGACGATGAGGGCCACGGCTTCTCGAAGAAGAAGAACACGCTGGAGGCCAACCGCCGCATGGTCGAGTTCCTCGACAAATACCTCAAGCCCGGTCTGGGCAAGTAAGGAGAGAAGCGATGTTCAGCTTCCTGCTCTGGTGCATCCTGTTCGTGATCTGCTGGCCGCTGGCCATCCTGGCCCTGCTGCTGTGGCCGCTGGTCTGGCTGATCACCCTGCCGTTCAGGCTGCTGGGCATCGCGGTCGATGGCGCCTTCGGGCTGCTGCGCGCCATCGTCATGCTGCCGGCCCGTGTGCTGAGCGGGCGCTAGCCGCCCGACCTAGGCAGCGCGCAGGGCCGCATCGACCCTGAAGATGGCGACGGCTTCGGCCAGCGACTGGGCCTGCTGGGCCAGGCTGGCCGCCGCCGCCGCACTTTCCTCCACCAGGGCCGCGTTCTGCTGGGTGACCTGGTCCATCTGCGTGACGGCGATATTGACCTGCTCGATGCCGCGGCTCTGCTCGCCGGAGGTGCCGGCGATCTCGTCGATCAGGTCGTTGACCTTGCGAACCTGGGTCACGATTTCCTGCATGGCCTGGCCGGCCTCGGCCACCTGGCGGCTGCCGGCCTCGACGCGGTCGGCGCTGGCACCGATCAGGGCCTTGATCTCCTTGGCGGCCTCGGCGCTGCGCTGGGCCAGCACGCGGACCTCGTTGGCGACGACCGCGAAACCCCGCCCCTGCTCGCCGGCACGCGCCGCCTCGACGGCCGCGTTCAGCGCCAGGATATTGGTCTGGAAGGCGATGCCGTCGATGGTGCCGATGATCTCGACGATCTTGCGGCTGCTGGTGCTGATCTCGTCCATGGTGCCCACCACCTGGCCCACCACGTCGCCGCCGCGGCCGGCCGCGGTGCTGGCGTGAGCCGCCAGGCCGCTCGCGGTACGGGCGGTGTCGGCACTCTGGCGAACGGTGGCCGTCAACTGCTCCATGGAGCTGGCCGTCTCCTGCAGGCTCGAGGCCTGCTGCTCGGTGCGGCTGGACAGGTCCTGGTTGCCGGCGGCGATCTGGCCCGAGGCCGTCGTCACCGAGTCGATGCCCGAGCGAACCTCTCCCACCAGCTGGCGCAGGGCGCCGACGGTGTCGCCGAGCGCGCGCTGCAGGTCTCCGACCTCGTCACCGCGGTCCGCCTTCACCTCGACGGTCAGATCGCCCGCCGCCACCGTCTTGAGGGCGCCCACGACCTCGCCCAGCGGCCGGGTCACCGAACGGGTCACGGCGATGCCCGCCGCAATCGCCACGACGAGGCCCAGCACGGCGCCCAGCATGGTCATCAGGCTGACGTTGGCAATGGTGGCGAGCGTGGACTCGCCGGAGGCTTCCATGAGCTGCTCCTGGAGGGCCGTCAGCTCCTCCAGGCGCTTCTGGTAGGCCAGCTGGCGCGGGCGCAGCTTCTCCAGCAGCACCGCCTTGGCGGCGGCGAGTTCGCCCGCCTGCACGAGCTTCACCAGCTCCTCTTCCTCGGCGATGAAGCCGGTGCGCTCCTGCTGCACCTTCTCGAAGAGGGCCTTGCCCTCAGGCCTGTTCAGCTTGGAGCGCAGTTCTTCATAGGCCCTGGTGACACGCTGGCGCGACTGCAGCAGCGTCTGGATTTCCTGCTGGCGCTGCGCCTCGCTGTCCATGATGACGAGGTTGCGGACGATGCGGGCATGCAGGTTCACGTCATCGCCGATCTCGTTGATGATTTTCACCTTGGCGTAGCGGTCATGAAGGACGGTCTCCATGTCGCCGCGAACAGCCGTCAGGCCCAGTCGGGCCGTGACGGCCATCGCGGCCATCAGTGCGGCGACGAGGGCGAAGGCGATGGTGAGTCGCGCGCCGATGCGCAGATTCTTGATGCGGTTCATTTTTTCTCTCCCTGGGGTGGATGCTCAGAGGTCGCGCAGCAGCGCGGCCAGATCGATCAGCAACAGCAGGCGCTGACCGGCGCCGGCTTCGAGCGGGGCCAGGCCGACGATGAAATCCGTGTCGGCCTGAACGCCCAGGCTGGGGCGGGGCTGGACTCGCGAAGGGTCCAGGGGCGCGACATCGGAAACCGAGTCCACCACCAGGCCGAGGACCCGTCTCCCCACCTTCACGACGATGGTCACGGTGTCGCTGCCGGTTTCGGCGGGCAGGGCCAGCAGCCGGCGCAGGTCCACGATCGGCACGATGACGCCGCGCAGGTCCATCACGCCGCGAAGGTGGCTGGCCGCGTTGGCGATGCGCGTCGGCGCTTCGTAGCGGCGGATTTCCTGCACGGCCAGGATGTCCATGCCGTAGTCCTCGGTCCCGAGGCGGCAGGTGAGCACCATGCGGGGCGTGGCCGCAGCGACGGCGCTGTGTTCGATGACGGTGATGGCGGTCATGTCGTCCTCTGCCGGCATGCGCTGGCGGGTCTGGGTCAATGGAAAGGCTGCGTTAGTGCCGCCTTGGAGCCGAGAGTAGGACGTCGAATCAGGGAGGCGCTTGATCGGGATCAATGCCGGGCCGGCCGCGCCGCGTTAGGCGATAACCACGTCACGCAATCGTGGCGTTATCCCGCATCGCGCCGTGGCCTAGATGTGAAGGTTCAATAGGTTGTTGCGGGTGTTCACCCGGCGAGGTTTTGAGAGACTGGAAATCGCCAAACCCCCAGTC
>NZ_JBYSZK010000016.1:0-165324 GCF_058787015.1 Roseateles sp. FW305-36
GCCATCCGCCCTTTTGCTTTTCTCTCTTCTCTTCTCCTCCCCCCCCCCCCCCCCTCCCCCCCCCCCCCCCCCCCCCCCCGCCAGGATGTTAGTTCACCAGCTTGGCGGGTCGCAGCGACGACACCAAAGGCGGCAGCAGTGCCAGCTGACGCATCAACTCGCCGATGCTGTCCGCCCCGCTCTTGGCGCGGATGCTCTGGATCTGGCTGCGCACCGTGGAGATGGCCACGCCCTGGCGCTGGGCCACCTCGGTGGGCTTGACGCCGTTGGACAGGGCCTTGAGCACCTCGGTCTCGGCCGGCGTCAGCTGGTAGCGCAGCGCGAACCACTGGGCGGCGAGATCGCCGCAGAGCTGGCGGCGCTCCAGGATCAGCAGCACAGCCGCCTGGTTGACGTCGCGGTTCAGCGGCACGACGACGACATTGGCGCGGCCGCATTCGGCACGGTCGTCGCCCAGGCGCAGCAGGCAGCGGCGCCCGCTCGCCTCGGCGCCTTCCAGCGCCTCGGCCAGCGGCACGGCATCGGTCAGCAGGCGGGCCCGCAGATGCTGGCCGACCAGCTCCAACGGGTGGTTGTCGTCCAGCGACGCTCGCGCCGCCAGATTGGTGTGCAGCACGCGGCCGCCACCGTTGAGCAGCACGACCCCGTGGTCGAGCTCCTCCAGCACCAAACCCAGCCACTGATTGGACAGTGAGGCCGCCTGGCGGCGTTCACGCGGACGGGCGCCGGGGGTTTGGCCCGGCTGCACAAACTCGGACAACCACATGGAAGCACTCCTCTGCCCACACCTTGCGAGCTCTCATCAAAGCGTAGGAGAGCATGTTTCGCCTTGGGCGTAAATGTTGCTGGGTGTGTTTGTGAAGGAATTACAGCGCGCCGTCGCTCAAACGCCATCTGCAACATAGGGATTGCTGCGACGTTCTTTTCCGATGCTGCTTTCCGGTCCGTGGCCCGGAATGAAGATGGTGTCGTCACCCATGGGCCACAGGCGCTGGCGGATGGCGTCGATCAGCTGCTGATGGTTGCCGCCGGGGAAATCGGTGCGGCCGATGCCGCCCGCGAACAGCACGTCGCCGACGAAGGCGCGCCCGGCCGAGGCCGAGTGGAAGACGACATGGCCCGGCGTGTGGCCGGGGCAGTGACGCACGTTCAGCGTCTCTTCACCGATCTGCACCGTGTCGCCATCGTCCAGCCAGCGATCGGGCGCGAAGCTCTCGGCCGGCGGGAAGCCGAACATCTTGCTCTGCTGCGCCAGGCCGGCTATCCAGAACTGGTCGCCGGGATGCGGGCCGATGATGGGCAGGCCCTGCTCACGCGCGAGCTGGCCCGTGCCGCCGGCATGGTCGATATGGGCATGCGTCAGCCAGATGGCCTTGAGGTTCAGGCCGCGCTGCTGCACCGCAGCCAGCAGCCGCGGCAGCTCGCCGCCGGGGTCGATCACGGCGGCGTCCCGGGTGGCGTCGCACCAGACGAGGGAACAGTTCTGCTGGAAGGCGGTGACGGGGAGGGTCAGGTATTGCAGGGCCATGTGACGAGTGGGAGCTGATAACAAGGTTTCGAACTGAAGGTCAATGTATCGAAACGGCTCCTCGAGCTTCGCCGAACGTGACTGTCAAAGTTTCGAATCCCGTGGGCCACCAGCCGCAAGTGGTTTGAAGCGCAACGCAAGAGCTGCACGAGATGGCTTCGCAGCGACAGCGGTCCTTCCATCAGGTTGATCGCCCGAGACATGCCGCTGAAGATCGATTCGATGACGTTCAAGAACTGAGAGCTGGCTGGCAGTGGGACAAGTTCTAGGCGCGGCCCGTCAAGAGCCTCTTCGTTGTGCTTCTCGATATATTTCTTCAGCTCTCTCGACTCGTGCCATGACGCGGCGTCCCAGGACAGATACCCGCATCGACCATCGTCTGGGATCCGGATCCCGATGACATCGGGTTGCACGTCGACGGGTGGCCGGGTCACACGAGCACGAAGCGCCGGACTGGCGGTCCGTCTGTGAGGCCGCAGATCAAACTGCCGGGCCCAGCTCTTCGACAGCCGGCGCCGCCTCGCGCGGCGCGGGCCGGGAATGTGCAGGCGGCAGGATCACGAGGTGGTGCACTGCCGTCGGTTCGACATCCGTCCTCAGCCACTCGCCCGCCACCAGCGGCTGTGCCCCCTGCGCCCGCGCAGCGGCCGCCTCCTGCAGCGCGTCGGCCCGGCACAGGCTGAAGCGGTAAAGCCGCCCGTGACGGCGCAGCGTCAGCTGCACGGCCGGCCAGTGGCTGGGCAGCGCGGGCACGAAGCGCAGCCGGTCGCCCTGCACCTGCAGCCCGCAGATGGAGCCTATGGCCGCGCGGTAGAGGCCGGCAGCCGAGCCGCTGTACCAGTTCCAGCCGCCCCGGCCGGTCCAGGGGGGCTGGCTGCAGATGTCGGCCGCCACTGCATATGGCTCCAGGCCGAAGCGCGGGCCCAGTGCCGCGTCGTCTGCGCGGTGGGCCGGGCTGCAGGCCACCCAGGCGCGCCAGGCGGTGTCCGCCTGGCCGAGTTGGGCCCAGGCCATCGCGGCCCACACGACGGCATGGGTGTACTGGCCGCCATTCTCGCGGACGCCCGGCGGGTAAGCCTGGATGTAGCCGGCTGAAGGACGGTGGTGAGCGAGCGGCGGGTCCAGCAGGCGCAGCAGTCGCCAGTCGGTGTCCAGCAGCAATCGTTCAGCCGAGGCCATGGCCTGGTGCTGGCGTTCGAGCGGTGCGGCGTCGGACAGCACGCTCCAGGCCTGGGCGATCAGGTCGATGCGGCACTCCGCGCTGGCGTGTGTGCCCAGCGGCGTGCCGTTGTCGAAGAAGGCTCGCACATACCATTCGCCGTCCCAGGCCGGCCCGGCCAGCGCCTGGCGCCAGCCGTCAGCCGCCGCCAGCCAGCGAGCGGCGCGCTGGGTCTCGCCACGCGCTTGGGCCAGCGGTGCGAAGTCCGCGACGATGCGGCACAGAAACCAGCCCAGCCATACCGACTCGCCGCGTCCGGCTGCGCCGACCTGGCTCATGCCGTCGTTCCAGTCGCCGGCGCCGATCTGCGGCAGGCCATGCGCCCCCACCTTCAACCGTGCGTCGATGGCCCGGGCGCAGTGCTCGAACAGCGTCGCCGTCGAGCTCCCTGGGCGCGGCACGGTGTAGGCGTCGTCGGCCGCGACGGGGATCGCGTCGCCTTCAATGAAGGGCACGGGCTCGTCCAGCACGCCCGTGTCGCCGGTGGTGTGAACGTAGTGGTGGGCTGCATGCGGCAGCCACAGCAGATCGTCGCTACAGCGCGTGCGTACGCCGGCGCCGCTGTGGGGGTGCCACCAATGTTGGACGTCGCCTTGCGTGAACTGCCGGGCGGCGGCGCGCAGCAGATGCTCGCGCAACAGTTCGGGCGCGGTCAGCGCGAGGGCCATCGCGTCCTGCAGTTGGTCGCGAAAGCCGTACGCGCCGCCGGCCTGGTAGAAGCCCGCGCGGCCCCAGAGTCGGCAGGCGGTGGTCTGGTGCAGCAGCCAGTGGTTCACGAGAGCGTCGAAGCGTGGGTCAGGGCTCAGCACATGGACCGCATCCAGGCGGGCCTCGCGCAGGCCTTGTTCGCCATCCAGCAGTCGCTGCGCCAATGCGAGCGCCGCCGGTGGCGTCGCCGCGTGGCCGAGCAAAAACTCGCAGCGGCGCGTGGCGCCGGCCTCCAGGCGCAGGCTCAGGCTCAGCGCCGCGCAGGGGTCGCCGCCTTGGCCGGCCAGGCGCCCGAAGCTGTCGGGCCAGCTGGGGCGGCCGCGGGCGTCGAACAGCTCGCGGCGGTCGCAGGTCCAGTCGGGCATCACGGCGTCGCGGCCGTCCTCGCCATCGGCCTGCAGCGTCCAGAACGCGGTCTGGCCAGCGGCGCCGTCATGCTGGTCGAGCTGGGTGGCCAGCAGCACGTCCAGCGCGGCGCCGCCGGACGGTGTGAGTCGCGACTGGCTGGTGCGCACGGTCTGTCGGTCCACCAGCACTGCTCCGAGCAGCCATTCGATGGCTCCCAGTACGCGCAGCCGCCTGCCGCGGCTGCCGGTGTTGCTCAGCGAGATCTGCACATGCTTGGCCGCGAGCATTGCATCCACGCGCCAGGCCAGCTCCACCGTCAGCTCGCCACGCCGGTGGCTGATGGTCGTGCCCTCGGGGCTGTGCTCGATACGGTAGTCGTCCTCGGCTGCGCCTGGTCCCGGTGCGAGGTTCCAGACCTCGCCTGTTCTCAGATCCTGCAGCGCGAAACGCTCCCGTGCGATGTCGACGAGGGGGTCGTTGCTCCAGGCGCTGAGCTGGTGCAGCCGGCTGTTGCCGGCCCAGGTCCAGCCGGCGCCGCTCTCGGACACCAGCGTGCCAAAGTACGGGTTGGCCAGCACATTGACCCAGGGCCTGGGCGTGGGCCGGGCCAGCGATGTGACGAAACGGTAGCCCCCCTCCAGCGGGTCGAAGCGGCCCGGCGCCGCGGGCGCTGCGGCAGCGAAAGCGGGCTCAGCCGGGCCGCGGCGTTCGCGCGCTTCGCGCAGCGTGCGGGCGCCCTCATGCCAGGCCAGCAGGTCGGCCACGTGGCGGCCCAGCGGCCGGCCATCGGCGTTGAGACGTAGCCGCGCGAGCTGGGCGAGCGTGGTCCGCTCCAGGGCGCTGACATCAGCGGACTGCAGCAGCAGCAGCGTGCCACGCCCGGCCAGCGGCCCGTGATGCAGCTCGGGGGCGTAGTGATCGCGCAGGCTTTGCAGGCCCTGCCTCAGCGGCATCAGGTAGGAATTCGGCTCCGCATTGATCAGTACCAGGTCCACGCCGACGCCGCCATGGGCCCAATACAGCAGCCCCTGGACCAGCGTCTGCACCAGCGCGAGGCCGGCCACGGACGTGGCGGTGACGACCACCAGCGGCCGCTCGCCGGAGAGCCCGTAGCGCCACAGCAGCCGGCGGTCGCAGGCCTGGCCGGGCGTTGCGGCATCGGGGCGGGCGTGCAGCAGCACGAGCAGGCTGGTCAGCACCTGGATGGCGGCCAGGTCTTCACTGTGCAGGCGGCGCTCGCGCTGCTGCAAGGTATGCAGCGTGGCGCTGAGCTGCGAGGCGCGCTCCACGGCACCAGGGCGGCGATAACTGTCAACCAGCGCGGCCAGCGTTTCGGCGTCCTGGGCTGCAGCGGTGGCCCAGGTCAGCTGTGCGGTGCCATGGGGCGGGAGCATCAGCGGCACGCACAGCGCGGCCACCGGGTCCAGCCCGGTATCCAGCGGGCCGCTGACCGTGGCGCCGGGGTCGAACGCGGCCAGTGCCTGCCAGGGCTGGCGCAAGCGACCGCGCCAGCGTGCGCGGTCGGCCAGTGCGCGCACCGCGAGCGGGCCACCCGTTTCGGCATGAGCGATGAAATGCACCGCGTGCTGGCCCCGCTCGCCCTCGCGACGCGGCCGCCGCGCGAAGGTCATGGCATGAGCCGCGGCATCCCAGTCGACGCTGACAAAGAGGTTGGCGAAGGCTGGGTGCATCTCGTCGGCACGCGCAGGCGAGAGGCTCACCTCGAAGGCCGACATCAGCTCCAGCGTGATGGGCCGGCCGGAGGTGTTCCACAGCTCGACGCGGCGCAGCTCCACGTCGTCCTCGGGACTGACCCAGACCGTGCAACGGGCGTGCAGGTCGGGCCAGGTGGCGTCGAAGCACACGCGGTCGGGCAGGAAGCTGGCGGTGTAGCGCGCAGCAGGGTCGGGAGCCGGGTGCTGGGTCAGCGATACCGGCGCGATGCCGCCGCCTTCGCTGCGGCGCAGGTAGACGAAATGCCCGTGGTCGTCGCGCAGCGCGTCGTCGCGCCAGCGGCCCAGGTCGACCTCGCCGTAGCGGCTCCAGCCGGCACCGTTGGCGCGCAGCGAGACGCTGTAGGCCGGTCGCGACGCCTCAGCAGGACGGCCGGCGGCCAGTGCGGCGGCCTGGCGATAGCCTGCATTGCCCAGCAGCTGGGTGCGCCCCAGGGCCTCTTCGCCGGGCCGCACGTCGCGCAGCGACACGTCCGCCGCCGGGTCGCCTCGGTCCACCGCGGCGGGTGCCGTGTCGCGCTGGCGAGCCACCTCGCGCGGCAGGCGCTCCTGCAGCAGCGTAGCCACCGCGGCAAGGCGGGTATCGGCCATGCCCCAGCGCTGCGGCAGGCCATCCAGCAACACCTGGGCCAGAGCCACCAGCGTCATGCCCTGGTGGTGCGCCATGTGAGTCTGCACGCGGGTGCACTGATGCTCGTCGACCTGTCGCGCCGGCGTGCAATCCAGCGCCTCGAAGAAGCCCCAGGGGGTGCGCATCTTCAAGGCTTGTAGCCGCCGCAGGTTGTGAGCGGCGGCCTGCGGCACGAGCATGGCGGCCAAAGTGGTGGCGTAGGGCGCGATGACGCGTTCATCGGCCGGCGCGCGGCGCAGCGCCAGCCCAGGCACGCCCTGCGGCGCGTACTGGTAGGCCAGCGTGCGGTCGGTGGCGGCGTAGGCGGACTCGCTGACGCCCCAGGGCAAGCCCAGCTCGTCGGCATGGCGGCGCTGCGCCTGAACGGCCATGCGCGCGGCCCGGCCCAACACGCTGTCGGCCGGCTCGTCCAGGATCAACAGTGGCATCAGGTACTCGAACATCGAACCCGACCAGGACTTCAAGCCCAGCTCGGCACCGTCCGCCTGGAAGCTGCGGCCCAGTGCGGCCCAGTGCGCGGCTGGCACGTCGCCCTTGGCGATGGCCCACAGGCTCGCCAGCCGCGACTCGCTGGCCAGCAGGTCGTAGTGGTGGGGGTCCAGCTTCTGGTCGGCCACCAGCCAGCCGATGTGCAGCAGGCGCCGCTGCGGGTCGTAGAGGAAGGTGAAGTCGGTGGCCTCGGCAAAGCGCCGGCAGCGCCGGGCGACGCGGTTGAGCTGGTGCTGCAGCGCCTGGGCGGCGCCGACCGTCTCGCAGGCGTTCGCCACCGCGAGCAGGTGGCCGCAGAGGTTGCCGCTGTCCACCGTGGAGACGTAGGCCGGCAGCAATGGCTGCAGCGTGTCGGTGGCGATCCAGTTCAGCAGATGGCCACGTTCCAGCGGCAGGCGCTCGAGCGTGTCCAGCGTGGCGTGCAGCCGTTCGAGCAACTCCATGGGAGTGATCCAGCCGAAGGCGCGCGCGCTGACAGCGGACAGCAGGTACAGACCGATGTTGGTGGGCGAGGAGCGCTGCGCCACCATCAGTCGCGGCAAGGTCTGCACGTTGTCGGGCGGCAGGTGGTGACTTGCGGGCCCGACGTGGGTCGCGAACCAACCCCAGGTTTCGCGCGCCAGGCCCAGCAGGTATTGGCGATCGTCGTCCGCGAGCGGCGGCATCACGGCCACGGCCGGACGGCTGGCCCAGGCCACCCACAGCGGCGTAGCGGCCCACAGCAGGCTCAGGCCCACCGCCAGCAGCGGGGCCGGCGTGTGCAGCGCCAGCAGTGCCGCGCCCAGGGCCAGTGCGAGCAGCGACAGCGGCGCCTTCTGCACGAGCTGGGCCCGCAGGCCCAGGGCGGCCCGGCTTTCGGAGGCGGCAGCCGTCATCCATGCCAGCAAGCCGCGGCGGCTGACCGCGCTGCGCCACAGCGCCCGCGTGATCGCGTCCACGCTCAGCAGCGACTGACGCAGCCACAGCGCCAGGTGCCAGGCCAGGCCGGCGAGCGCGCGGGCGAAGTCAGCCATGGCCGCGCGGATGAAGTGGCCGAGGGCGATGTCGTCGCGACTCGGGGCGAGGCCGGCTACGGCACCCAGCAGCGGGGCTGCCCCGAAGGCCGCTGCTGCGAGCGCGAATGCACTCCATGCCGAAAGCGGCGCGCCGGCCAGCGCCAGCAGCACGAGCAGCAAGGTCGCCGGCGCGACGAGGCTGCGGCGCAGGTTGTCGATCAGCTTCCAGCGGTCCAGCGCGCGCAACCCATGGCGTGGCAACAGCAGCGGCAGCAGCTGCCAGTCGCCGCGCGTCCAGCGGTGCAGCCGTGCGGCGGCCACGTCAGCATGCTGGGGTGCCGGCTCGATCAGTGCGACGTCGCCGACGCTGCCGCAGCGGGCAATGCATCCCTCCAGCAGGTCGTGGCTCAAGACCTGGCCCTCGGGCAAGCGCCCGGCCAGCACCGCATGCACGGCGGCCACGTTGAGCAAGCCCTTACCGGCAAAGCTGCCTTCGTCGAGCAGGTCCTGGTAGACCTCGGAGGCGACTGCGTTGTAGGCATCGTGGCCTGCGGCGACGCCAGCAAAAAGACGGTGAAACAAACTGCCCGGTCCGGCGGCGCGGCCGCTCGCCATCTGCGGCCAGGCAGCCTGCAGGCGCGGCTGCAGGATGCCGTGGCCGCTGACCACACGTGCCAGCCCACCGACCGTGCGCCCGAGCTGCGGCCGGTTCAGAGGGTGGGCCGCCACGGCGACCAGTGCGCGCAGCGCGCCGGGCGGCAGCACAGTGTCGCTGTCCAGCGTGACGACGTAGGGCGTGTCGGCAGCTGGCTGTGAGCGCGGGCCGAAGTCCAAGAAGGCGTTCCCCCCACCGCTGAGCCGCTCCATCAGCTGCTCCAGTTTGCCGCGCTTGCGCTCCCAGCCGATCCAGTGGCGCTCGCTGTCGCTCCAGCGGCGCGGCCGGTGCAGAAGCAGGAAGCGCAGCGGCTCGCCTGATGGCGCGGGGTGACGCGCATTGAGCGCTTCGATCTGCGCGAGGGCCTCCTGGAGCAGCGGCGCGTCGGCAGGGGTGTCGGCTTCGGCAGCATCGGCAAAGTCGCTCAGCAGCGCGAACTGCGCGTGCGCTTCGCGGTTGGCCAGGTGGTGGCGTTCCAGCCGGCGCGCGAGTTCCTGCGCAGTGGCGGCGCTGTCCAGCAGCACGGGCATCACCACCAGCACGCGATGCTCCGGTGGGATGCCCCCGGTCAGCGCCAGGCGCGGCAGCCGGCGTGGCGGCAGCGACTCGCTGATGAGGCGGTTCAAGAAGGCGGTGGCCACCTCGCTGGCCGGCAGCAGAGTCAGCAGCGCCAGCCCGCCCCAGATCCAGCCGGCCAGGCCTGGTGCCGAGGCGCCGTGCATGAAGGCAAGCGTGATGCCGACGCTGAGCGCGGCCAGGCCTGCGAGCATCAGCGGCAGTGCCTGGCGGCGCCAGAGCAGGCCAAGCGGCGGCGGCAGGCCGAGCTTGGCATGCAACGCGGTCCGGCCTGCGCCGAGCAGCCAGTAGCCCAGCGACGCGGTCGGCAGGCCACCGTTTGGCGGGACATCGTGCGATGCCAAGGCCAGCAGCCGGTCCGCGATGGCGCGCTCGCTGCGGCGGCAGCGCCGCGCCAGGCGCTCGATCTCGTGCAGGCTGGCATCCTGGGTGTCGCGGTGTTCGGCTGCAAAAGGCGGCCAAGCCAGCAACCGTTGCATCAGCGCGCTGGACTGGTCGATGAGGCCGCTCCAGTCGGCACGCGCCAGCCGGCTCAGCGAGCTGATCGCGTGGCCCACGCTCAGAGCGTCGGCGGCGGCCTCGACCTGCTGGCATTCAAGCGCCGCGGCCGGGTCAGGCAGTGCCTCGGCCAGCGCCGCACGGATGGCCTCGCGGCCGGCCGCGCCCTGGGCGGTACCGGTCTCCGAGTCGGCGTGCAGGCGCTGCATGACCTGCAGCGCGAACGCAACGGCCACGCCCCGCTCACGCAAGCGCTCGAACCAGAGCTGCGGCGCCACCAGGTGGGCACCTTCGTCAGCGAGCGTGTCGCACAGCGTGTGCGCGACCTCGCGGGCGGCCTCCTCGGTGGCGACACGCTCGGCCAGCCGGCGAAGATTTTCGACCAGCACCACGCGCAGCGTCGTCGGCAGCGCCCAGAGTTCGCCCTGCGTGAGGCGGTGCACGCCCTGGTAGGCCTGCAGGAAGCTCGCCAACAGGTCGGGGTCGAAGGCGCCGTCGGTGTGGGCCAGGTAATGCCAGGCAATGGCATAGATGCGTGGCAGGCCGGCGAGTTCGGGGCCGGTCAACACGGGCAGCTGGCGGTAGTAGCGGTGCGGCAGCTCGTCTCGCACGACGCGCGTCTGCGCGATGACGTCGCGGATGTTGTCCTGCAGCCACTCGCCGGCCGGGCTCAACGGGCGGCCTAGGCGCCGCTGTCGCTCGATGGCAGTCTGCGCCTCACGCAGCGAGGCGACGTTGTCGCGCAGTCGTGGGAAGAAGGCAAGCGGTAGGCCGGCCCGGTGCGGCAGGCCATGCTCGCGGGCCAGCGCCTCGCCATGCGCGGCGAAGCC
This sequence comes from Roseateles sp. FW305-36, assembly GCF_058787015.1. NCBI lineage: Bacteria > Pseudomonadati > Pseudomonadota > Betaproteobacteria > Burkholderiales > Sphaerotilaceae > Roseateles > Roseateles sp. FW305-36. The sequence continues at coordinate 10,211 of NZ_JBYSZK010000016.1, forward strand.
TTCGGTGCCTAGCAAAGCCGCGCGGATGGGGGGCTTCAGCGGCCCGCGTGCAGGCTCGAGCAGGGCGTCCCGCGCCGGCCACGGCCCCCAGCGGCGCTTCAAGCGAGCCACAGCGCACCCACCAACAGCAGCAGCAAGGCCAGCAGGGTGGATATCAGGCGTGGTTGCAAGACGGCGTGCAGCGCCTGCAGAGCGCCTGCGGCGCCATGCCAAGGGCCACGCGCAGCGGCGCAGTCGACGCAGTGAGCCCGCAACGCGTCGGGAACTGTGCTTGGATCAACGGCCACGCAGCAGCCCCACGATCAGGCCCGCAACCGCCAGCACGATGAAGAGCAGGCCCATCACGTGCGCCAGGCTGGCCGCCCCTGCGGCGAGGCCGCCGAAGCTGAACAAGGTGGCCAGCATGGCCAGGACGAGGAAGATCAACGCGTAGTGCAGCATGGGACGCTCGCTGGGATGGCTGGAGGCTGATGCTGCTGGCTGCTGCGGCGCAGCGTCTGTGCGCCAGCAGACATTGGCAGCGTGTGCTGGCAGACAGACAGGGCGGGCGCGGCGCCCCAGAGTCGGTGGCACAGCGCGCTGCGACGGGTTCAAGCCCCGACAGGGCACTGGGTCGCCGGCCCCGCCGGCGTGTTGCCGCCACCCGCGGCCTGACCCGAGGAGCTCCCAATGAACTCGACACCCTCCGTTCCCATCCCTGTCGTCTACCGCCATCTGGCTTGGGTGTTAGCGGCTTCTTCCGCGGCCTTGCTGCTCGGCGCTTGTGCCACGCCGTCCAAGGCGCCGCCACAACTTGCCGTGGCCGAGGCCGCCGTGCAGCGTGCCAACACGCCCGCCACGGCCAGCGACGCGCCTGCCGAGTTGCGCGTGGCCACTGACAAGCTCGCCGCCGCGCGGGCCGCCGTGGCCTCGGGCGACGCGGACCGCGCACGCACGCTGTCCGAGCAAGCCGAGATCGATGCCCGCGTCGCCGAACTGCATGCCGACAGCATGCGCTCTCGCAAGGCCGCGAAGGAGTCGCAGGACGCGGCCCGTGCGCTAGCAGAAGAGATCCAACGCAAGCCGGTCCGCTGAACGAATCACCCCCGAACTCTGAAAGACAACTCATGTACACCCGATTTCCCCGCACCCCCTCCCATCGGCATGCGCTGGCGGGCACGGTCGCCACCGCCTGCCTGGCTCTCCTGGCCGCATGCTCCTCCATGCCAGCCCAGAACGCTGCGCTGGACCAGGCCCGAACCCGGCTCAACGCCGCGCAGGCCCAGCCCGAGACCGTGGCCATGGCAGGCGATGAACTGGCCCGCGCCCGCGAGTCGCTGCGTCGGGCCGACCAGGCCCAGATCAACGGCGACAGCGTGGCCCAGGTGAACCACCTGTCCTACCTGGCGCTGCAGCAGGTGGCGATCGCCGAGGACACGGCTGCCAGCCGCAACGCCCAGGCCGTCGTCACCGGTGCCGCCGCCGAGCGCGACCGCATGCGCCTGGAGCTTCGCACCCGCGAGGCCGACACGGCCCAGGCGCAAAGGACCGCTGCCGAGCAGGCCTCGGCGGTCAAGACAGTGCAGCTGGCCCAGTCCGAGGCCAACACCCAGGCTGAACGCGACCGTGTCGCGCGGCGCGACTCCAAGGTCAGCGATCTCGAATCCCAGCTGCGCGAGCTGAACGCGCGCCAGACCGAGCGCGGCCTCGTCGTCACGCTGGGCGACCTGCTGTTCGACACCGGTGCCTCGCAGCTGCGCCCCGAGGGCCAGCGCAGCATGGACCAGCTCGCCGCCTTCATGAAGCGCAACCCCGAACGGCGCGCATCCATCGAGGGCTACACCGACAGCACCGGCAGCACGGCGTTCAACCAGTCACTGTCTGACCGCCGCGCGCACTCGGTGATGGCGGCGCTGGTGCACCTGGGCGTGTCGGGCGGCCAGCTCAGCACCCAGGCCTATGGCGAGGACCGCCCGGTGGCCGGCAACGACACCACGGCCGGCCGGCAGATGAACCGCCGCGTCGAAGTCGTGTTCGCCAGCCAGGCGGGCGATCTGATCCAGAAGTGAATCCCGGGCGCGGCCCGGTGCCGCGCCATTTTCTTCCCTGAACAGGAGTTTGCATGAACACCTCGAACCTCAAGACCTCCGCGCGCCTGCTGGTCGCTACCGCGGCGCTTGCGCTGCTCGGCGCCTGTGCCGCCACCCGCACCCAGGAGGGCACGGGCGAGTACGTGGACGACACCGTCATCACCACCAAGGTCAAGGCCGCCATCCTCGGCGAGCCGACGCTGAAGTCCGCCGAGATCAATGTCGAGACCTTCAAGGGCCGCGTACAGCTCAGCGGCTTCGTTTCTTCAAAGCCGGAGATGGAGACAGCCGTGATGGTGGCGCGCAACGTCAAGGGCGTGAGCGGCGTCGCGAACGACATGCGGATGAAGTAGCCCCCCTGCGGTCCGTGCCGAAGACGCGGTCCCAGAACGCACTGCTGACGCCGTAGTAGCCCTCCCTCGTCGATGACGATGGGCTGCCCGGCGTCATGGGCATGCGCCGGTGGTGCAGCCCATGCCACTTGCGGCGCCGCTGCAGCCAGCGCTGCCCGATGTGCGCCGGCCTGGTGGCCTGCGGCCGGTGAAGGGCGTGGTGGGTCAGCCCGTAAGCGAGGTAGCCACCGAGCAGCCCGAAGCCCAGCGCCGCGGCCGCCCAGGCCCCAAGCCACCAAACGGAGGGGAGCAGCAAGGCGGCGAAGAGTGCAGCCGTCAGCAAGGTGGGGGCCGCGATCAGCACCCCCGGGCGACGGTGGTGCTCGGCATGCCAGCGCTTGAACGGCGACAGCCCGTGCAGCACAAAACGGTGCAGCAGGTATTCCAGCAGGGTCCAGCCCAAGACGCCGGCCGCAGCCCAACCCGCCAGACGCGGGTCCGGCGGGCCGACCAGCAGCAGGGCGGAACCGAGAGCCAGGGCCACGCTGCCGTAGAGATAGAAGTCGGCCCGGTAGGCGCCAGGACTGTGTTCGAGGGTGAGCCAGCGCATGGGCATTGCGATGCGGCTCAGGTCTTGCCGGCCTTTGCCTTGGCAGCTGCCAGGCAACTGCCGCGCGCGTCGACGGTCATCGAGCCGCACTTCTCCGCGGCCACCTTGTAGTCGGCTTCGCGCCGGTCCTCCGCGGCGTCGCGCCTGGCTTCGGTCACGCGCTGGTTCAGCCTCAGGTCGGTCTGGCCCTTGACGCGTGCGGCCTGGGCCTCCTTGGTACAGACGTTCTTGGCGCTGCCGGCCTTGTCGTTGCACCGGGTGCGGGCCAGGTCGTAGGCGGTGTCCACCTTGACGGTCGTGACTCGGTCCTGAGCCCGGCGGGTGCCGGTGTGGGCCAGGTCCAACTCGGCCTGGGCCACCAGTTCCTTGCCGCGGGCCTGTTCGCGGCAGATATCGCGCGCGTTGCCGGCGAGCTTGTCGCAGGCGACCTTGTCGGCCCGCAGTTCGGCCTCGGCGCGCGCCTTGCCGGCGTTGAACTCATCCACGCTGCTCAGGCTGGTGCCGCCCAGGGCGGGGGCGATGCACAGCGCGACGAGCAGGCAGGCCGCGGCTACCTGAGGCGCTCGATGGGTGATGTGGGGTGGGTGCGCGAAACGGGTGGTCATGGTGTTTCCTGTGGATTGAAGCGCCTGCGTCCGAAGGTGCGAGACGGGTGCCCAGCCTGAGGGCCGCGCGCCGCCATGTCGGTTCGACAGCGCACCGAGCGCGCTCACCCTGTGTGCGCCAGCAGACGGTGCGCACGCTCAGCCTTGGCCAGACTCGCCGTCACAACCCGCACTCTCGTCCGCAATGCAAGCTCTCGACGACGTCCACGACGCGCAGGCCGCCGCCCTGCTGGGCCGGCCGTTCGCCGAACTCGACGCACAAACGCAGCGCGTAGCCCGGCACATCGGCCTGCGCCAGCCGATCACGCGGCACCCGGAAGCCGCCACGGCCGCCCTGCCGACCCGGGGCCAGCGTGCTGCCGATGCGGTCACCGCGTTCGGCGGCTCCTGGTTCTTTGTCGGCCTGTTCGCCGCCGTGATGCTGGTGTGGGTGGGGCTGAACGCGCTGCTGCTGGCGCGATGGGGCCAGACCTTCGACCCCTACCCCTTCATCCTGTTGAATCTCTTCCTGTCCATGCTGGCAGCGGTGCAGGCGCCCATCATCCTGATGTCGCAGAACCGTCAGTCCGAGAAGGACCGCCTCACGGCCGGACATGACTACGAGATCAACCTCAAGGCCGAGCTGGAGATCATGCTGCTGCACGACAAGCTGGACCAGTTGCGCGAGCGGCAATGGGCCGAACTGCTGGCGTTGCAGACCGAGCAGATGCGGCTGCTGGCCGCGCTGGCGGCCGGCCTGCCGGCAGCGTGCGCCAGCGCACCGACGCCGGCGGCCGCGGTCTCTCAGCATGGCGTCGCCGCCGGTCCCGCAGACTAGGAACGGGAGCCCGTGCCCGGTTTGCCCCGCAGTATTTGCGGCCGGCGGCGCCCCTGTGCAACCGGATTGAACGCGCGCCCCGCGTCCAGGGCCGGTGATGCGGTTTCGCCGTGGTTCGTGCGCTAGCGCACAGTCGGCCTCGCCCGGCACCCTCAGCATCGTCCCTTTGCGGGAGTGAGCCCATGTATGCCATTCAGCCACGCCCTGCAGGCGTGGAACCCCTGCTGCTGAGCTGCACCCAGGTGGCCACCTTCCTCGGGCCCCAGGCCTCGACGGTGGCCAGCGGTTTCTTCTTCCAGCGGGGCGCCCGCCTGTTCCTCATCACCAGCCGCCACGTGCTGCTCGATCTCGCCACCGACCACCGGCCGCAGCGCGTCGAGTTCACGCTGCACGCCGCCGGCACGGATCTGACCGAGCAGCACCGCGTGTCGCTGCCTCTGTATGACAACGGCCTGCCGCTATGGCGCCAGGCGGGTGACAGCGGTGGGGACGTGGACGTGGCCGCACTGGAGATTCCAGGCATGGCCATGCCGCGGCACGCGCAGTTCTGCGCCTTCACGCCCCGCCACATCCAGGTGCAGATGCATGCGGTGCGCCTGGGCCAGCCCGTGCTGCTGGTGGGGTTTCCGCTGGACTTTCACGACAACCTGCACCATCTTCCCGTGGCGCGCGGCGCCGTTGTGGCTTCGGCCTTTGGCGTGCGCTTCCAGGGCCAATGCTGCTTCTTGACCGATGCGTCCATGCACCGCGGCAGCAGCGGCGCGCCGGTGGTGCGCCACGACCCCGACGGCGACACCAGCCTGCCCTGGCAGTTGCTGGGCGTGCATGCCCCGCGCATGGCCCCGCACGAGCGCGCCAACGGGCGCGACGGCGAGCACGATGCTTCGCTCGGCCTGAACCTGGCCTGGTATTCGGACGTACTGCTGGCGCTGACGCAATGAGCCCATGCCGCCTGAAAGAGTGACTATGTTCCATACCGCACGCACAAGTCGCCCAGGGCTGGCTAGAGTCGCCGTTTCGACGCCGCGATGGCACGGGAGGTTTGATGCCTGCACCACCTGATGCCCTTGACCCGCTCAGCAACCGCCTGCTGGCCGCCATGCCGGGAGAGGAATGGGCTCGCCTGGCAGCCCAGCTGGAGTTCGTGCCGCTGCAACTGGGCCAGGTGCTGTACGAGTCCGGCCGGCCGCAAAGCCATGTGTATTTCCCCACCACGGCCATCGTTTCGCTGCTCTATGTGATGGAGGACGGCGCCTCGGCCGAGATCGCGGTGGTGGGCTACGAGGGCGTCGTCGGCGTGTCGCTCTTCATGGGCGGCGAGACCACACCCAGCCGTGCCGTCGTGCAGAGCGCCGGCGGCTGCCACCGATTGCGTGCGGCGGCCATCAAGGCCGAGTTCGGGCGCTATGGGGTCTGCATGCATCTGCTGCTGCGCTACACCCAGGCGCTGCTGACGCAGATGGCGCAGACGGCGGTCTGCAACCGCCACCATCTGCTGGAGCAGCAGCTGTGCCGCTGGCTGCTGCTGAGTCTGGACCGCATCGCCGGCGACCAGTTGGTGATGACCCAGGAACTGATCGCCAACATGCTGGGCGTGCGCCGCGAAGGCGTCACCGAAGCGGCGCTGAAGCTGCAAAAGCTCGGGCTGATTGATTACGCCCGCGGCCACATCACCGTGATTGACCGCCCCGGGCTCGAGAGGCGCAGCTGCGAGTGCTACGGCGTCGTCAAGCTCGAGTACGACCGCCTGCTCAACCAGCCCTTGCCCATTGCCCGCTGACCGGCAGGGTGCGTTGGCGCACAGCGGCGCGGGGCCGGTCGCGCACAGACTGGCGCATGACCGCCAATCAACTGCTCGATCACCTGCCTGCCGCCGAGTTGCGGCGCCTGCTGGCCGCGGGTGTGCAGGTGCCCTTGCGCGGCGGCCAGCAACTGGCCACCCAGGACGGACCTGCGCGTGCGCTGCTGTTCCCGGTGCGAGGGTTCATGTCACTAGTCACGCCGCTGGATGCCCACCCGCCGTTGCAGGTGGGCATGGTGGGCCGCGAGGGCGTGCTGGGCGCTCAACTGTTGCTGGGCCTGCCCACCAGCCCGGTCAGCGCGCTGGTGCAGGAAGACGGCCAGGCCTGGGGGTTGCCCGCCGCCGCGCTTCGCCGCCAGTTGCCCGGCAGCCCCGGCCTTCGCCGGATGCTGACGCGCTACCTGCTGGTGCAGCTGCGCTACTCCGCCACCGCGGCGGCCTGTCTGCACTTCCACACGCTACAGGCGCGGCTTGCGCGCTGGCTGCTGATGGGTCAGGACCGCGCCGATGGCGATGGCTTTGCCGTCACGCAGGAGAGCCTGGCCCATCTGCTGGGCGTGCGGCGTGTTGGCGTCACGGTGGCGGCGGGCAGCTTGCAGGAGGCCGGCCTGATCCGTTACCACCGCGGCTGGATCACGGTCAGCGACCGCGCCGGCCTTGAGGCGGCCGCCTGCAGCTGCTATGCGCAAGACCGTGCGAGCTACCGCCTGGGCATGAAATTGCCTGCTGAAGACACGTTATGTTAGGCATCGCACTGACGCCTGCGGCCACACTACCTGCCAATCTAACCCCATGATGCATGCCCAGGCCCAGTCCGTCGCGCCAGCGGGCGCGGCGCTGCCGCAGCACGACCTCGACCTGCACCGCCAACTGCGCCAGGCGCTGGTGCAGTTGGCTGCTTCGCAGCAGCACTGCCAGCAGCTGGAAATGCAGCTGCGCGACGGCCAGCTGCGCGAGCGCCATCACAGGCACCGTGCCGAACACGACGACTTGACGGGCCTGCTCAATCGCGCCGCCTTCCGCGAGCGGCTGCAGCAGGCCTTGGCCTGCGGGGCACCGGTTGCGGTGGTGATGCTGGACCTGGACGGCTTCAAGCTTGTCAACGACCAGCACGGCCATGCCGCGGGCGACGAGGTGCTGCGCATCATCGCGGCGCGCATGGGTCATGCGCTGCGCAACGGCGACGTGGTGAGCCGCCTCGGGGGCGACGAGTTCGCCTGCCTGTTGCAGAACGCGGGCAGCGCCGCCAACCTTCAGGCGCTGACGAGCAAGCTCAGCGCATCCATCGCGTCGACCATGCAGGTGGCCGGTCATCGCATGAGCCTGCAGGCCAGCCTGGGCCTGGCGATCAGCCCCGACGACGGCGCCTGCGTCGACACGCTGCTGACCAGCGCGGATGCCGCCATGTACCGCGCCAAGCGGCATCAGAAGGGCCTTGCTGCGCCACCCACGCCGGCGCTGTTCGACGGCGTGCAGCACGTTCCCGCGGCACTGGAAACGACTCAGCGCTGTCTGGCGAGTCCTGATGACTGCCTTGTTCGAACCGGTTCGATCCATCTGCACCCAGATGGCGTTGACCCCCATCCCCAGGAGCACCCCATGAAGTTGCGCAGCCCCCCCGAAGGAAGCCGCCGCCACGACGGCATGACCCCGCCCCCGCTCCCTCCCAGGGTGCCGCAGGAAACTGACTTCACGGCCGAGGGATCGCCGCCACCCGGCAAGGTGGGCACCGAGCGCCCCGTGCTGCCTGAGAGCGGACCGGACGCGCCGAAGTCCGCGCTGGGCGAGGACGGCGGACGCTGAATGCGGCAGGCGACGCCGGGGCGCCGCCTGCATCGAAGACCGTCGAACGGCCCGGGGCGGAAGTCAGGGCGGGGTCGGCGGCATCAGCACGGTGTCGATCGCGTGGATGACGCCGTTGGTGGCCTGAATGTCGCGCTCGACAACCCGGGCCTTGTTCACCCGCAGGCGGCCCTGTGCCGCGTCCAGGCTCAGCGTTTCGCCTTGCAGTGTTGCCAGAAGCATGGGCTGCTCGCCCGCGGCGGCGACTGCCACATGGCCGGGCACCACATGCAGCTTCAGGAGGGCGGTCAGCCTGGCCTTGCTTTCGGGCTTGAGCAGGTCGGCCAGCTCGTTGCGGGCGAGCCGGTCGAACGCCTTGTCGTTGGGGGCGAACAGGGTGTAGGGCCCCTCGCCGTCGAGGATGTCGGCCAGGCCGGCGGCCTTGATGGCGGCCATCAGGTGCTTGAAATGGCCCGACCGGTGGGCCGTGGCCAGCAGGTTCTCGCGCGGGGCGGCAAGCCCCACGGCCACGGTGGCCGTGGCGTTGGTGGTGGTGTTGGTCATCACATCCTTCGAGGGCAGTGGCTCAAGCGCGTGGCTCGCCCTGGGCGTTGACCGTCACGGTCGGGCCGGGAGGCCTGGCGAGCTGGATGTGGTGCTGTTGGCCGCGGAAGTCATAGGTCACGTCCCAGTAGGCCGGGGCCTGTGCCGCGGGCCGGTCATCGCAGTGCTGCACGTCGCGGGTCACGACCGATTCGCCGTTACCGTTGCGCCCGATGTTGTTGCCCACCATGCCACCGGCCACCGCGCCGCCGGCCGTGGCCAGCACGCGCCCCGTGCCGCCGCCTACCTGGTGGCCCAGGATGCCGCCGATGACAGCGCCGACGACGGTACCCGGCACGCTGCCCTCGCTGCGGCCTTCGTTGACCTGCTGGTGCTCCACCCAGCATCGCTGCTGTCCGGCTTCGCCATAGACCGCGCGCACGTCGCTGACGGTCGCCTCGTAGAGGCGCTCACGGTCGCGGCGGCGGTAGTCGCCCACCACGGTGGGGTAGGGCGCATAGCTCAGCTCGTCGTCACGGGCATTGCCCGCGACCCTGCGGACCGAGGAGATCTGGTCATCGAGCCCCATGGCTTCCAGCGACGAGTACTGGCCCGGCCGCAGCACGCGGCAGCGGCCGCCATAGCGCTGGTCGACGCAGACCTCCCAGCGCTGGCTGCGCACCACGGCCGACGAGGCGCGGTCGTTGAAGTGGCTGCTCTTCAGGTTGCTGATGTCGCCGTTGGCCGTGATGGAGCGGCCGCCGAAGTCGGACTGCTCGTAGAAGGTGATCTGCGCCAGCGCGGGCGCCGCGGCCGCGAGGCCCACGAGCAGGCCCAAGGCACAGCGGCGCAGCGAAGCGGAATGGGTGATGTTCATGGAGTTCTCCTGTTGGAACATGCCCCAGTCTGGCCAGGCGCCGGCCCGGCGTCTGTGCGTTGACGGACTGACGGCGTGACGCGCGCCGACCGGCCAGGCTCGGCACCGCTCGGCAGCACACAGACGCGGCCGCAATGCGGCGCTAAAAGCAGATGCAGGTGCGCCAAGTCGCCAGCGGCGAGCGCGAGGCCTTGGCCGCACCGCACCGGAAGGCCCTTCATGATCAAGACCCTCTCGACACTGGCGCTGGCCCTGGCGGCCATCCTGCTGCCCGTCACCTCGGGTGCCATCGGCAGACTGGCGCTGAAGCAGGCGCAGGAGCGCCACCGCCTGGAGCGCGACGTCTGCCTGAACGGGCAATCCAACCAGAGCCTGCAGACCTGCCTGCGGGAGGACGATGCGGCCCACGCGCAGGCGCTCAAGGCCGACCTGGGTGACGGTGCCGCCGACTACGCGCGCAACGCGAACCGGCGCTGCGATGCCCTGCCGCCGGACCTGCGTCAGGCCTGCGCCGCCCGCATGCAGGGAGCCGGCACGATCAGCGGCAGCGTCGCCGATGGCGGCATTTATCGGGAGCTGGTCACGGTGGAGCCGGCCAAGGCCGACAAGACGCCAGCCGACCGCTGAGCCCGCCAGAGCATCGGCCTCAATAAAAGCAGGGCCCCGGTTGGTGACCGGGACCCTGCAAGGGAGATGACGGCGGCCTACTTCTTGATGCTGTGCCTGACGACGTCCTTGACGTCGCCGACGGCCTTCTGGGTCTGGCCCTCGACCTGCTTCTTGATGCCGTGCAGTTGCTGCTCGGTGCTGCCGATCAGCTTTCCGGTGGTCTGCTGCACCTTGCCGGCGGCCTCCTTGAGGCTGCCCTTGACCTGGTCCTTGTTCATGCGTTTCTCCTTCACTCGTTTGAAAGGGATCCGCGCGGCCTGGGCCGCACGGGGCGGATCATTCGGACGCGTCGGGCCGGCGGTAGAACTTGTGCAGGCCATCGGCCCAGGCCTGGTCTGACATCGTGGGCCAATGGGCCTTGTCGAAGCCGGGCGCGTCCTTGAGCGATTCCTTCAGCGCGTTGAGCGTGAAGCGCTTGGCCGTGGTGTCCAGCGTCAGGGCCGTCCAGGGCACCGCGAAGAGCTTGTCCCCGAGACCCAGCATGCCGCCGAAGGACAGCACTGCGTAGGCGATCCGGCCGGTGGCCATGTCGATCATGAACTCCTTGATGTCGCCGAGGTCCTCGCCCTTCTCGTTGTAGACGTCGTTGCCCAGCAGGGTCTCGGCGCCCATCAGCGCCGGGCCGGGACCGCTGTTGGCATACATGCCGAGGCTGTCGCGGGTGACGTAGTTGGTGGTCATTCGTAATCCTTGATGCGTCACTCTGTGACGCTGAAGTGGTGCGAGAGGATCTCGCAGCCCAGGGATGGACCTTAGGCGCAAGGCGGGCGGCGGTCTGTGCGCAGGGCCACGCAACGGCCGCCCCGGCTGCCTGGATCTCGACGCGACTCTGGAGGCAGCAGGCGCGGCGCCGATGCAGGTCACCCGCGTGGCCGGTAGTCCGGAAATGCATGGGCCAGCGCGCGCCAGGCCTGCTGGGCGGGCAGGCCGTCGCCGGGCGGCAGCGTCACGTCGAGCACCGCATACAGGTCGCCCGGCGGCGAGCCGGGCAGGCCAAGACCCTTGAGCTGCAGCTGCCGTCGGCTCGCCGAGCCGGGCGGGATGGTCAGCAGTGCCGAGCCCGTCGGCGTGGGCACCGTGACGGTCGCTCCCAGCATGGCTTCCCAGGGCGCGACAGGCAGGTCAACGTAGACGTCCCGGGCGTCGAGCCGGAAGGGCGGATGACGCATGAAGACCACTTCCAGGTTGAGATCGCCGGCTGGAGCGCCGCCGTTGCCGTCCTCACCCAGTCCCCTGAGGCTCAGATGCTGGCCGTCGAGCACGCCCTTGGGGACGTGGACTTCGAGCTGGCGGTCGCTGAACACGAGCGCGCCGTGGCTGTCGAACGAAGGTATTTGCAAATTGAGACGGCGCGTGACGCCACGGTAGGCGTCGACCAGTTCGATGAGGATGACCCCGTGCTGGTCCTGGCCACGCCCGCGCCAAGGCTCGGTCGTCGTCGCAAAGAACTCGCGGAAGGCGCGCTCCATGGACGGGTCGTGAGGCGGCACCAAGCCCGGCTGCCAGTCGGCCTTGCGCGGCCCGGGGTGATTGCCGTTGCGGGGTGGCGCGGCCAGCTCGGCGTCGTGGCGCTGACGCCGCTCGGGACCGATCAGAGTCTCGTGCGCGGCGGCCACGTCCTTGAAGCATGCCTCCGCGGTGGGCTCGTGGCTGACGTCCGGGTGGAAGCGGCGCGCGAGCTTGCGGTAGGCCAGCTTGATCTGATCCTGCGTGGCGGCCAGGGCCACGCCCAGGGTCGCGTAGTGGGTCTGGGGCGTCACGGCAGAAGGTGGTGGGGGCTAGGTCACCCAGGATGCGGACTGGGCCCGCGGGTGTCTGTGCGATTGCGCACCCAGGGCGCTGTCATCGACAGCGCGCAGGCCGGTCTGCGGCGGGCGAGCCGGCGGGAGGGCGAGCAGGGCGGACGTCAGGCCATGTCGTGGTTGCGTCGGCAAACCGCGGCGTCGCGTCAGCGCTCGATCGGGCTGACCTGCGGGACCTCGTTCGAGGGCTTGGCCTGCTGCGCGAAGGGCTCCGCCGCCAAGGCATGACCGAGCAGGCTGCCGAACAGCACGGCGCCCGCCGCCACCAGCAACAGCCAGGGCAGACGACGGTGTGACATGGCCAGGAAACTTTCATCGCGCGGGGGCGACGCATCCTCGCTGCGGTAGATGGGCACGGGCGGTCCGTCGGTGCGCATCCGGACACGGTCGGCAGGGTTTGGGCTGACGTGAATTTTCATCGCGAACCCTTCTGCCCCTTTCGGCCGGCGTTCTTGTGGCGCTCAGGCATGTGGGTCGATGGCTTGGGCACATCGGCCTTGATGTCAAGCACGGGCGGGTGACCCGCCGGTTCAGCGGGTTTGCTCTTGGGCTTCATCGACTTCTTCATGGGTGGGCTTCCGGATCAAGGTCCGAGCATCGAAGGATGTCTGGCTCGGACCGTATCTACCTTAGAACGGCCTTGCCGCCTTGACTGTGCGCCAGCGCACGCCCCGCGTCGTGCTCCCGGTGTGCTGCCGCACAGACCTGGGCGATGCCGGCAGACAGACTCAAGTCGTAGCCCTCGCAGCAGAGGCCCGCATGAACGCCAACGCACAGAACTTCCCATCCCCAATGATCGAACTCAGCGACACGGAACTCGCCTACCTGGCCCTGTCCGCGCTGACCTGGAGCCGGGACCTGCCCCCAGGCGCGGTCAGGGCCAGCGCCACGGCCGGCTGGCTGACTTTGTCGGGCGAGGTGCTGTGGCACTACCAGCGCCAGGACGCCGCCGAGTGTGTGCGCCATCTGCCGGGCGTGGTCGGCGTCAGCAACAACATCACCCTGCGCCCCGCCTGCGCCAGCGTCAGAGCCGAGCCCTGAAGTCGTGGAAGGCGTGGATGAAGGCGTCGCGGGTGTGATCCATGTCTGACACCCACTGGTGCCACGACCCCTCGCTGGCCGCCTGCAACTCCTCCCATTTCAAGAGTGCGGCGTGCGAATGGATACGCAGCTTGGCCAGTTCGATGGCGTAGCGCTCGCGCGCCTCTCGCCTGGTATGCGTCACCTTGGTTTCGAAGGAACTGAGCTGGTCATTCAACTCGTCGAGTTCGAGCTTCATGTTCTCGACATAGGTCTCGCGTGCGGTCATGGCTGTGCACTCTTGGGTTGAGGCGGATCTGCTTTACAGCCGGCCCATCAGCCAGAGTACGACGACGATCAGCAGCACGAGGCCGAGGCCGCCGGAGGGCACATAGCCCCAGCTGCGGCTGTGCGGCCAGGTCGGGAGGGCGCCGAGAAGCATCAAGATCAACAGGATCAGCAGGATGGTGGCAAGACTCATGACGTTCTCCTTGAGCGGAACCTTCAGCCCGGTTCATTCCGAGGCGGCCGACGCGGGTAGCGTCACGACGACGAGGGCGCTGGGGCCTGCCTTGCCGGTCTCACCTGTGGCGCCAGCGGGGCCTGGAGCGCCTTGTTCGCCCGCAGGCGCGACGATGACGGTGCGTGGCGGCGGTTCATCGCGCTGGCAACCGCAGAGCAGCAGCGCCAAGACACACAGTGAGAGGGCCGAGCGTGACGACATGGGGATTCCTTTGCGACGAACGGCACCGGACAGTGCGCGTAAGCCAAGGTAGCGGCTTACCGCCGCGGCGTCGGTACGTTGTCGCACCGATAGGCCGCCGTCCATCCGACGCCCGTTCAAGCCCAGTAGCCCGGACGCTGATAGTTCGCATGCAGCAGGATCTCGTAGTCGCGATGGATGGAGGCGACATCCTGGTAGACCGGGCTGCACTTGACCTGCTCTCGCGTCAGCGTCACGTGGATCTGCTGCCCGGTCCAGTCGATGCGATCCACCCAGGGCAGCGCGACCAGTACCTTGCGCCCGCCGGGCCACCAGCTCTGGGTGTCGACGACCAGGTAGCGGATCTGCCAGCTCTCGTCGTCGAAGACAAAGTCCTGGACCTGGCCGATGCCGTGGTCGGTGGCTTGTACCTCGTAGCCGCACACCTGCTCGGTGCTGCGCAGCTGCATGTCTGCTGGGTAGGCGCTGCCCGCCTCTTGGTCGGCGTGAGCCCCCGGCGCGATTGACGGATAGGGCATGGCGCCCAGCGCCCACAGGCCGCCGCCGTCCCAGTAGGCCGGGTAGTGGTAGTGGCGCTCGAACGCCTGCTCCTGCTGGCGTGAGACGGGTCGTTCGATGTCCAGCGGTGGGCTGCTGCGTATCAGCCGGCGCGTCAGCGCGACGTCGATCACTCCGTCATGCCCGACCGGCTGTTTGATGGAATAGGGCGAGATGAGCACATCGCGCTCGGCCAGCCAGGTGCCTGCATCCACGACAAGGTAGCGAATGACCCAGTTGCGGTCGTCGAACAGCACGTCCTCGACGGGGCCGATGGCCCCGTCCGCGGCCTTCACTTGGGCTGCGGTGACGTGACTGACGCTGTTGAACATGTTGACTCCCGGGATACGCGACGCAATCGTGACAAGCCGTGGTGGATGCGTCCGTGCGGTTGCGCACGTGACGCTGCTTCGCGGCGATCACCCGGATCGGCACGCCGCCCACGTGCATCAACGAAGTCAGCGAATCCATCAACTTCTGCGCTACCAGCCCGGGGTCGGTTGTGCCTGCGATCCCCGGCAACAGCGCGATGACCTCGTCGCCGATCTTGTGCCCCAGCCTGTCGTTGATCTGCTTGAAGCCGTCGAGATCCAGGAAGAGCAGCGCCTCCCATACGCCAGGAGAACTGATCGCGGACAGCGAAGCAATTGCCGCGCTGTGCGTCGAGCGACGCGCCGAGTTCGGGTCGAGTTCGGGTCGAGTTGATAGGGCCTCGAAGCCGACGATTGGTGATCGTTGGCGGTAGTCCGAAACGGCTCAAGGTCGTTCAACACTTTGACATCGTTTCAAGTGGCCCAGAACGACTGCGCGCACCAGCGAATCGAAACTTTGCCAGGCTACTTCTTCTCGAAGTCACCCGATCCGCCATAGAGCGCTAAGTTCGAAACTTTGTTCTTAGCCCCCTGAGGACGGGACAACGCGTTTTCAGGAAGGACGCCAATGTATCGACTCGCGGCCCGGCGCCTCGGGCCGGCCGCATCGCGATCAGGGCATGGAGCTCAGCGCCTCGCTGCGTGACAGATAGGCGCTGAAGATCCTGTAGAGGCTGCCGTCCGCGCGCATGGCGGCGATGGCATCTTGGATTTTTCTGGCATCGTCCTCGCGCACCCGGGTTCGGGACAGCGCGAATCCCGCGGCGTAGTTGTCGTCCGGGAAGCCGTCGATGACCGCGACCAGCCCCTGCAGCCTGCTGTCCGCAAGAATCCGCTCCCACACGATGGGCTCGGACAGCAGGGCGGCATCCCGGCCCAGCGCGACGAGCCGCGCCGCCATGTTGGCATCGGCGTACTCGTCCACGCGGCCTTGCTGCCGCAGCCCGGCTATCCATTGGTCCCATTGCGGGCCGTGCTTGAAGCCCTTGACGACCGCCAACCGCCACTGGCTGTTCTCGGCGAACGCCTCCAAGGTCGGGACCGGGCCCGGCAGGCCGGTCCGCACCAGCAGCCGGTTGCGCCCGCTCATGTAGATGACGAAGCGCGCGAACCCCTTGCGCTCCTCTGTCTCGATGGCCGACACCGTCATGTCGAGGCTGCCCTGGGCCAGGTCCAGCCAGGTGCGCACCCGGGAATCCACGAAGGTTTCGAACTTGCAGCCGGTGCGGCGGGCGACTTCCTCGACGATGTCGACGTCGATGCCCACCGGGTTCAGCCCCGCGCGCCGAAACGCCAGCGAACCGTATTCGTACAGGGCCACGCGGTAAGGCCCGCACGCAACCGGCTGCGCCGCTGCCGGCAAGCTGGCCGCGGCCCACAGCCCCGCCATCACCCATGTTCCGAGCTTGCTCATGCGCCCCATGCCCATCGACCCCGGCGGAGTATGCGCTGCGCCCACCGGCGGCGTCGGCCAGTGCCTTCTCAGGTCCCCGTCGACCGCAGCCCCAGCCTCATCTTGTCGCGCCCCGGCGGAGCGCCGAACAGGCGGCTGTACTCGCGGCTGAACTGCGAGGGGCTGTCGTAGCCCACGCTGTAGCCGATGGCGGCCACGTCGCCGGCGTCAGACAGGATACGCGAGCGCGCCTCCTGCAGCCGGATCAGCTTCTGGTACTGCAGCGGGCTCATGGTCGTCGCCCCCCGGAAGTGGCGGTGGAAGGACGACTCGCTCATGGCCACCATGTCGGCCAGCATGGGGATGGAGATGGCCTCGGCATGGTGGTCGCGGATGAAGCGAATGGCCCGGCCGATCTGCGACAGCCGGCTGTCGGCCAGCCCGATCTGCCTGACCATGGCGCCCTGGGCGCCGTGCAGCAGCCGCCACACCAGCTCGCGCTCGACCAGCGGGCCCAGCACGGCCGCGTCGCGCGGCGAGTCCTTCAGCCGCAACATGCGCACCACGGTGTCCAGCAATGGCTCGGGTGCGTCGCTGACCGCAAAGCCCGCGGGTTCAGACGCCGCCATGTCGGCAGGATCCATTTCCAGCAGCAGGGCGGAGATGGTCGCCGGCTGAAGCTTCATGCCCGCGGCGAGATAGGGCAGCTCGGGGCTGGCCTGGATCACGCAGCCGGCGACGGGCAGGTCCACCGTCACCACGAGGAACTGGCCCTCGCGGTATTCGAACACCTCGTCGCCCAGCATGGCCCGCTTGGCGCCCTGGGCGACGACGACGAAGGTGGGCTCCAGCACATGATGCTGAAGCTCCGTGGGCGCCTGCGCCGCCACCGCGAACACGCCGCCCGGGTGGTCGGCCGGCGGGGCGGCATGGCGCTGGATCAGGGCCTGCAATGCCTGGAGTGAACTCATGGCGCGACCGTAACCGCGGCGCCGGGCCGGCTCAAGGCCTGCTTGCACGAACCACGCCGGATTGAGCGAATCGTGCAAGAGCTTGAGGGTTTTGGGCTATCGACCCCGGGAGGGCGACCGGGGATCGGGCTGCGCGCCGGCCCGATGCGCGAATCGTGCAATGACATGACCGGATTTGACTGCTCGAATCGGCTGCCTGCCGATTCAATGCGGGCCTTCGCCCAAGGAGGTCGCAATGAGGATGCAAGGCAACACCATACTGGTCGCGGGCGGCGCCAGCGGCATCGGGCGCGGGCTGGCCGAACTGCTGCACCGTCTGGGCAACGAGGTCATCGTGCTGGGCGACCCGGCAATCGACGCGGCCCCAGGCATCCGCGTCGTCGACCTGGACCTCGGCAACCCCTTCGGCGTCGCCGACTTCTCCGAGCAACTGGCCGCGACGTTCCCGGACCTGAACATGCTCGTCAACATCTCGATCGCCTTCCCCGTGAAGTACCTGCCGGGCCTGCATGCGCTGCTGGAGGCCGACGACAGCTACGAAAAGCTCGAGGCGCAGCGCCTGGGCATGCAGCACCTGACCGGCACGCTGCTGCCCCACTTCCGCAAGCGCGAGCACAGCTCGGTCATGACCATGGCCGTCGGGCCGGCGCTGCTGCCTTCGAATGCGCCAAGGGAGTCCGGTTCATCCAGGCTGGAGGGCGGCGAGCGCGCCTGCGTCATGTCGGTCAGGAAGCGCTGGGTCAGCGCCAGCATCGAGGTGATCGACGTGGCCTGCCCATCACGTGCCGAGCGCGTCGGCCCTGTGCAGGTCCCGCGGTCCGAGTTCATCTCCAGCGTGGCCCATCTGCTCGCTGAAGGCCTGCAGGAAGGCGCCGCCCTCGCCGGACTGCGGGCGCTCTGGCCCGCGCCGCCGTCGATGGCGCGCAGGACCCGCGACGACGATCTGGTTTCGCAGGTGTACTGACCCGCAGCGCGCCCCGTCGGATACTGTACAAATAACCAGTATCATGCGTGATCGCAGTTGCCAGGGTGTGAGGTGCACACCAGGCGTTCCAGCCCAGCGGCCTCCGGGTCGCTGGGCTTTTTTTGTGGAGGCTCAGTCCTTGAGACCGCGCGTCCAGATGCGGCCGGCGGCGTCGAACATGGTGTGGCCGTCCAGGGACGACGGCTCGGCGGCCAGAGTCAGCCAGTCCAGCGTGTCGTGGTGGCTGCCAGGCATCAGTTCCGCCGACCGCTCCGCCACCAGCCAGGCGTGCAGACGGGCATAGAGCTGCGGGTGATGCTCGCGAGTCCACGCCAGGCCGACGAGATCGCCGTAGGCCTCCTCACGGCGGGCGGAACGCATCTCCAGCCAGGCCTGCTGCAGATCCGGTGACAGCGTCTGCGGCGCCTTGGCGGCGACGAAGCCGGCCGGCATGCCATGCCAGGCGCCATCGAGATAGCGGCGGCAATGGCCGATTTCATGGGCCGCCATCAACTCCAGGGCGGGGCCGAGCAGCGCGGGCTCGAGTGCGTCGATCTGGCTCTGGGCCAAGGGATTCGCGCGCATCGACAGCACCAGCTTGCAGCGTCCGTCGACGAAGCCCAGCGACAGCGGCGCCACGCCGGGCGCGTCCTGGGGTTGGACGACGACATCCAGCGGCAGCCTCAAGGCCTGGCGGGCGTGGCCGACGACGGGCGCGATGGCCTGCGCCCAGCGCGTTTCCAGGGGTGTCAGATCGTTTGCCCAGGCGGTCGGCGACAGCACGGCGCAGGCCAGGGCGAGAACAGCAAACAGACGACGCGGCACGGCAGACACTCCTCGGATGAAGGCATCTTCGGCCGAGATGACCCGTGGCTTGACGGCGCTGTCGCGGGCGTCCGTGAACTATGCGGCCCCCAGATCGGCCAAGATGTATCCATGAAAACCATCCGCGATCTCATGACGCCGCCACCCCACGTCCAGGGCCGCGTCGAAGCCATCGTCGTGCGCGGCGCGCCGCGCGACCGGGCGCGCCTCGTCGCGCACACCACGGCCCTGGCCGGCATCGGCCTGGCCGACGACCGCCTCGGCCAGCGCGGCGAGGCCGAGCTGTCGACGCGCCAGGTCACGCTGATACAACTCGAGCACCTGCCGCTGATCGCGACGTTTGCACGCAGCGGCCCCCTCGATCCGGTCGACCTGAGACGCAACCTCGTCATCTCCGGAATCAACCTGCTGACGCTGAAGAACGCCAAGGTGCGCGTCGGCGAGGCGCTGATCGAGATCGTCGGCCCCTGCGCGCCCTGCTCGCGCATGGAGGAGGTCATCGGCCCCGGCGGCTATGCAGCGATGCGCGGCCACGGCGGCATGACGGCGCGCATCCTCGAAGGCGGCGCGATCCGCGTGGGCGACACCGTGAGCGTCAGCTGACGCGGTTGCGCGCCCGCTCGACGACGCGCTGGGCGCTGGTCGCCGCGCTGAGCTGCTCCTGCAGGAACTGCGACAGCCGCGGCTGCTGGCAGAAGGCCACGTTGAAGCGGATGTGCGCGTCGCGTGCGCCATCTGCCGCGAAGGTGGCGCCGCGCACCAGCAGGATGCCGTTGCGGAAGGCCTCCTTGACGACGCCGTCCACGTCGACGCCCGCCGGCAGCGCGCCCCACAGGAAGAGGCCGCCCTCGCCCGGGTGGTCCAGCAGCACGCCGGCCTGGCGCAATTGCTGGGTCGCCTGGCTGCGGGCAACGGCCAGGCGCTGCTGCAGGCGGTCCAGATGCTTGCGCCAGCGCCCGGCGGCCAGCACCTCCAGCAGCACGAATTCGTTGAGCGCCGCGGTCGTCAGCACCGAGACGATCTTCTCGCGCATCAGCCCGCGCAGCAGGGCCGGCTCGGCGGCCACATAGCCCAGGCGCAGGGCCGGGCTCATGGCCTTGCAGAAGCTCGAGTAGTAGATGACGCGCTCCAGGCCCGACAGCTGGGCCAGGCGCGTCGGTGCGCCGGGATGGAAATGGCCCTGCACGTCGTCCTCGGCGATCAGGAAGTCGTGACGCTGGGCCAGCATCAGCACGCGGTGCAGATTGGCCGCCGTGCTGCCCCAGCCGGTGGGGTTGTGCAGCACGCTCTGGATGAAGAGCAGGCGCGGCCGGTGGCGGGTGCAGGCGGCGTCCAGGGCTTCGAGGTCGATGCCGTCGGGCCGGCGCGGGATGGGCAGGATGTTGACGCCGGCCTGGCGCAGCCGGTCGAAGAGCAGGAAATAGCCCGGCGTCTCGACGGCCACCGAATCGCCCGGCCGCAACAGGGCGCGGCAGATCAGGTCGATGGCCTGGGTGCCGCCATAGGTCGTCAGGATGCGGCCGGCGTCGACCGCAATACCCTGGCCGCGCAGCAGCAGCGCGATGCGCTCGCGCAGCTCGGGCAGGCCCTGGGGCGGGCAGCGCGAGGCCATACCGGCATGGGCCCGCGCCAGGCCGCGCTGCACGGCGGCGGCGGGAATGGCTTCTTCGAGCCAGGTGGCCGGCAGTGCACCGCTGCTGGCCAGCAGCACGCCGGAGCGCTGGTCGTTGGCCTGCTGGGCCAGCCAGACCGCCTCCTGTTCCTCGCCGGCCTCGACGCGCGCCGCGTCGGGCATGGCGTCAAGCGGGCCCTCGGCGACAAAGAAGCCGGCCGTGCCGCGCGAGTCGATGAGGCCGGCGGCGACGAGGCGGTCGTAGGCGACGACGACGGTGTTGGGGCTGACGCCCAGGCGCGAGGCCAGCTGGCGGATGGAGTTCAGCCGCGCACCGGGTGGCAGCTGATGGCTCGCGATCAGCGAGTGCAGGCGCTGCTCGATCTGGTCGGCCAGCGGCGTGGGGGAGTCGCGGTCCAGGGAAAACATCAGCGCATCAACATGACAGCCAGCACAACCAGGGAGGCGGCCATGATGGCATTGAAAGCACGGCGCCGGCCGGGGCTGGACAGGAAGCGCGAGATGCCGACGCCGAACAGCGCCCACATCGACACGCAGGGAAAGCCGATCAGGGCGCCGGCCAGGCTGACGAACAGGGCGCCGCTGGCGAGGTTCCACTGCGCCGGCATGAAGACCGAGGCCACCGTCACCGCGCGGATCCAGCTCTTGGGATTCACCGCCTGGAACAGCGCCGCCTGCGCAAAGCCCACCCGCTCGGGCGGCCGCCCGTCGGCGGCGGGCGCGACGGCCAGCTTCCAGGCCAGCACCAGCATGTAGAGGGTGCCAGCCAGCTTCAGCGCCTCGTGCAGCAGCGGCCAGGCGGTGAAGACCGCGCCCAGGCCCATGCAGGTCGCGAAGGTCAGCACCGCCACGCCGGTGTTGGTGCCCAGGATGGCCGGCAGCGTGCGCCGGTAGCCGTAGTGGGCGCCATTGGCCACCAGCATCATGTTGTTGGGGCCGGGCGTGCCTGACATCAGCAGGCAGTAGGTGGCAAAGGGCAGCAACTCGTTCATGCCGCCATTGCAGCGGCCAAGGGCTGAAGCGTGAAGCTACAGCGGGCGACGCCGTGCGGCACGCTGTATCAGCGCGAGCACCGACACAATGGCCGCATGACTTCGATTCGCCACGTCTTCTGCGTCGCTGCGGCGGTGCTTGCCGCACCGGCCCTGGCCGAGCCGCCCGCCTACCGCACCCAGGGCCAGTGCGACGGCCTGCCCGCCATCACCTCGCTGCAGGTGGCGCCCGAGTTCTGCCTGGCGCTGGCGGCCTCCAACCTGGGCCGGCCGCGCGGCGTGCTGGCCCTGGGGCCCAACCACCTGCTCGTCGCCGACATGGGCAACTGGAACCCTGGCCGCGGCCGCCTGCTGGAACTGACGCGCGAGCCCGGCAAGCCCTTCAAGGTCACGGTGCTGCTCAAGGGCCTGGACCGCCCGCATGGCCTGCGCAAGGACGCCCAGGGCCGCGTGGTGCTGGCCGAGACCAGCAGGATCAGCCTGGTCGAGCTAAATCCCGCGAAGCTGAGGCCCTTCATCACCGACCTGCCCGCCCAGGGCCGGCACCCGCTGAAGTCCTTTGCCATCGACGCGGCCGGCGAGTTCTACGTCAACGTCGGCTCGCCCAGCGACCACTGCGAGGCCTTCGACGGCGTCGAGGGCGGCAGCGACAAGGGCTGCCCCCAGACCGGCGGCAAGGCGCCCTGGGCAGGGGTCTGGAAGTTCACGCGCGGGCATGGCGTCGCGCCGTCCTGGGAGCGCCAGCCCTTCGCCTGGGGCCTGCGCAATTCCGTCGGCCTGGCGATTCATCCGGACAGCGGCGAACTCTGGCAGGCCGAGAACAGCCGCGACACCTTGGCCGGCGACCAGTACGACAAGGCCTCGCCGCCCGACGAGCTGAACCGTGTGGAAGCCGGCAAGCACTATGGCTGGCCGCATTGCACCGGCAACGATGTGCTGGACCGCAGCTATGGCGTCAGCAGCTGCAGGGACTTCGTCGCGCCGGTGAAGCTGATCCCTGCCCATGCGGCGCCGCTGGGCATGCTGTTCTACAAGAACGCCGGACCGGCGAAATGGCAGGGCAGCCTGGTGATGGCCTGGCATGGCTACCAGCCGACCGGCCACCGCCTGATAGCCTGGCGTTTCGATGACAAGCACCAACCCGTCGGCGAGGCGCTGCCGCTGATCGACGGCTGGAACGCGCTGAACGGCAAGCACCCCATGGGCGCACCCACCGAGGTCGACCAGGACGAGCAGGGCCGCCTCTGGATCACCGAGGACCGCAACGGCGACCTGTTGTTGCTGGCGCCGAAGGCCGCGAAGTAGGCCGTGGACTCGCTGATCTCCGCCGCTGCCCGCGCCCTGGCCGTCGGAGATGCGCTGACGGCCCTCAAGCGCGTCGCCCTGCGCGAGGACCCGCCGGCCCTGGCCCTGCGCGGCATTGCCTTGGCCCAGTTGGGCGAGCATGGTCGGGCGCGTGAGCTGCTGAAGCGGGCCGCCTCGGGCTTCGGCACGCGTGAAGCGCTGGCGCGTGCGCGCTGCGTGGTCGCCGAGGCCGAAGTGGCCCTGGCCCTGCGCGACTTCAGCGGCCCGCCACGGGCGCTGGAAGCGGCCATGGCCACGCTTGATGCCGGTGGGGATCGCGGCAATGCGCTGCAGGCCCGTTTGATCGCAGTGCGCCAGCAGTTGCTGCTGGGCCGTCTCGATGACGCGGCTTCGTTGCTCGCACCGCTCGACGGTCACGCCATGCCGCCGCTGCCCGCCGCCGTCGCGGCTTTGGCCACGGCCGAGCTGGCTCTGCGTTCATTGCGGCTTGCAGACGTGCATACCGCCCTCGCACGCGGACGCGAAGCCGCCTCACGCAGCGGCGTGCCGGCCCTGCAGGCCGAAGTCGAAGACGCGGCTGCCACCCTCGATCACGCGGCCGCACGCCGGCTGCTCGACGGCGAATGGCGGCCGCTGCGCCTGCACGAAGTGGCGGCGCTGATGGACTCGGGCGCCGTCGTCGTCGATGCCTGCCGCCACCGCCTGCGCGCCGCCGCGCTGACGCTGGACCTGGCCCGGCGCCCCATCCTGTTCACGCTGCTGCGCGCCCTGGCCGAGGCCTGGCCGGGCGAAGCCGAGCGCGATGCGCTGATCGCCCGGGCCTTCCGCATTCGCGAGGTCGACGAAACCCATCGCGCCCGGCTGCGCGTCGAGATCGGCCGGCTGCGCGCCCTCGTCAAACCGGTCGCCGCCATCGAAGCCACCGCGCGCGGCTTTATGCTGCGGGCGCCCGACGTGGCCGTACTCGCACCGCCCATGACAGGCGAAGCCAGCGAGCTGCTGGCCCTGCTGTCGGACGGCGCGGCCTGGTCCACCTCGGCCCTGGCCCTGGCGCTGGGCGAAAGCCAGCGCAATGTGCAGCGCGAACTGGCCGAACTGGAGACAGCAGGCCGGGTGCGCGCCGTCGGCCAGACGCGGGCGCGGCGCTGGCTGGCGCCGCCGCTGACCGGATTCACGACGATCTTGTTACTCCCCGCCGCGCTGCCGCTTGGCTAAGGTACGCCCATCGCAAGGAGCAACACATGAGCACCGAGACCCAGACCGCAGCAATCGTCCGTGAATACGGCCCCTTCGAGGGCGTCGACAAGGTCGGCGGCGTGACCTATGACGGCCACTGCGTCTGGGCCGCGACCGGCCCCGCCCTGGTGGCCTTCGACCCCGTCAGCGGAGAACCGCAGAAACGCATCGCCCGCCCGGCCGATGCCGGCACGGCCTTCGACGGCCGCTATCTGTTCCAGATCGCCGAGGCCCGCATCGACAAGATCGACCCGGGCACGGGCGCCGTCGTCGCTTCCATCCCCGCGCCCGGCCAGGGTGGCGACTCGGGCCTGGCCTGGGCCGAGGGCAGCCTGTGGGTGGGGCACCACCGCGAACGCAAGATCTACCAGATCGACCCGGCCACCGGTGCCATCCGCCGCACCATCGAATCGAATCGCTTCGTCACCGGTGTGACCTGGGTCGACGGCGAGCTCTGGCACGGCACCTGGGAGAACGACGCGAGCGAGATCCGCCGCATCGACCCCGACGACGGCACGGTGCTCGAAAGCCTGCTGATGCCGGCCGGCACCAACGTCAGCGGCCTCGAGTCCGACGGCGCCGACCTGTTCTACGCCGGCGGCGGCGGCACCGGCAAGGTCCGCGCGGTTCGCCGCCCCAAGCGCCAGGCCGCGGCCTGATTTCCCCCTGAGCAGACACCCACCCGGACCCGGGTGGAGCCGCTGCATTGCCTTTCCACCCCCACGGAGTCTTTCGATGAACGCACCGACACCCCATCCCATCGTCACCCGCGACCGCTGGATCGCCGAGCGCAAGGCCCTGCTGGCCCGCGAGAAGGCGCTGACCCAGCAGCAGGACCGCATCGCCGCCGAACGCCGCGCCCTGCCCTGGGTCAAGCTGGACGACGCGGCCTATGTCTTCGACACGCCCCAAGGCCCACGCAAGCTGAGCGAGCTCTTCCAGGGCCGGCGCCAGTTGCTGGTGCAGCACTTCATGTTCGGGCCCGGCTGGGAGCAGGGCTGCAAGAGCTGCTCCTTCATGGCCGACCACCTCGACGGCATGGCGCCCCACCTGGCCCAGCGCGACATCACGCTGCTGGCCATCTCAAGCGCACCGCTGGCCCAGCTCGAGGCCTTCAAGCGCCGCATGGGCTGGCAGTTCGCCTGGGCCTCGTCGAACGGCAACGACTTCAACCGCGACTTCCACGTCAGCTTCACACCGGCGGACCGCGTCGACGGCGAGGTCTTCTACAACTTCCACATGACGCCCTTCCCGCAGGAAGAGGCGCCCGGCATCAGCATCTTCTGCAAGGACGAGGCCGGCCAGGTCTTCCATACCTACTCGACCTTCGGCCGCGGCGTGGAAGTGATGATGGGGACCTACAACCTCATCGACCTGACGCCCAAGGGCCGCGACGAGGCGGGCCTGAGTTACACGATGGAGTGGGTGCGTCACCACGACCGCTACGAATCGTCTGCACCCGCGCCCGCAGCCTGCTGCGGTGGCGCCAAGGTCTGAGCATCATGAGCGGCGTCTGGCCTTGGCTCGTGCTGGCAGGTGCCGGCGCCCTGCACGGACTCAACCCCGCCACCGGCTGGGGATTGGCCGCCTGCTCCAAGGACGCGCGCCGTGCCCTGCTGCCCATCGCCCTCGGGCATGCGGCCGCCGTCGGCGGTGTGGCGGCCCTGGTCGCACTCGGCGTATCGACCAGCGCGACGCCATTGCAATGGGCTTGCGGCGGCTTGCTGCTTGCGGCCCTGTTGATGAAGCGCAGGGAGGCCGGCCTTGCGCTGTGGTCCTGTCTGCTGGCCAGTGCCCACGGCAGCGGCATGATGCTGGTGCCGGCTCTGGTGCCACTGTGCCTGAGCGCCTCGCCGGCGCGCGAGATCACGGCCTCGGGTTCGCTGTGGATGGCGCTGGCAGCCGTGGCCGTGCACATGGCGGCCATGCTGGCCGTGACGGCGGCCCTGGCTATCGCAGGGAGAAGCGGGATTTCTATACTGACCGCCCTTGCTCAACGCCTGCGCGGCGCCCGCCATGACCCCAGCTCCCGCTCCCACGTCGACGCCCGCGCCCGGCGATGAACTGCAGTCCGTCGTCGACGCCCTGCGTGGCGCGCGGCGCCAGTGGCGCGACACCCACCGCCGCGGCGGCGACGGCCGCGAGCTGCCGTCGCGTGAGCTGCTGGCGGGCATGGTGCAGTGCCTGTCGGGCGCCCTGTTCCCGATGCGCCTGGGCCCACCGACGCTGCAGCCCGAGAACGAGGACTTCTACGTCGGTCACACCATCGGCACCGCCATGGCGACGCTGCGCCAACAGGCCGCGCTGGAGCTGCGCCACGAGGCCCGCCAGCGCGGCGAAGACCCGCCCACGCTGGAAGCCGGCGCCGAACTGGCCAGCCGCTTCCTGCGCACCCTGCCCGCCGTGCGCGTGCTGCTGGACAGCGACGTGCTCGCCGCCTACCAGGGCGACCCGGCCGCGCGCAGCGTCGACGAGGTGCTGCTCTGCTACCCCGGCGTGCGGGCGCTCATCAGCCATCGCATCGCCCACGAGCTCTACAAGCTCGGCCTGCCGCTGATCTCACGCGTCGTCGCCGAGCTGGCCCATGCCGACACCGGCATCGACATCCACCCCGGCGCCACCATAGGCAGCGGCTGCTTCATCGACCACGGCACCGGCGTTGTCATCGGCGAGACGGCCATCCTCGGTGAGCGGGTGCGCATCTACCAGAACGTCACCCTGGGCGCCAAGAGCTTCCCCACCGACGGCGACGGCAACCTCGTCAAGGGCCAACCGCGCCATCCAATAGTCGAGGACGAGGCTGTCATCTACGCCGGCGCCACCGTGCTGGGCCGCGTCACCATCGGCCGCGGCGCCGTCATCGGCGGCAATGTTTGGCTGACGCGCAGCGTCGCCCCGGGCAGCCTGGTCACGCAGGCCGATTCGCTGGCCGGCACAACCTGAAACAGCCGACGCGTCCTGACGCGCTAAGGTGGGGTTATGAGCGATGAACAAGCCATCCGCGATCTCGTCGCAACCTGGATGAATGCCACGAGCGACGGCGACGTGCAGACGGTGCTGGGCCTGATGACCGAAGACGCCGTCTTCCTGACGCCGGGCCGAGCGCCCATGACCAAAACGGATTTCTCCAAGGCCGCCGAGGCCCAGTCGCGTGGCAAGGCGCCGAAGTTTGAAGGCCACAGCGAGGTGCTGGAAGTGCAGGTCATGGGCGACTGGGCCTATATGCGCAGCCGCCTCAGTGTCACGATCACGCCGCAGGACGGATCGCTGCCCACGCGCCGTGAAGGCCATACGCTGACCGTGCTGCGCAAGGAAGACGGCCACTGGAAGCTGGCCCGCGACGCCAATCTGCTGGCGCCCGTGACCTAGCGCTCGCCCTGGTCGAGGCCGAGGCGACGCGCCAGCGGCGCCAGCGTCGGCCCCTGGATCAGCAGCGACAGCAGCACGACGACGAAGGCCACGTCGAAGAAGCGCCAGCCGTCCTTCAACCCGGCCAGCACCGGGTAGGTCGCCAGCACGATGGGCACGGCGCCGCGCAGGCCTGACCAGGCCACGAAGCATTGCGAGCGCCAGCCAAAGCCCAACGGCGCCAGGCACAGCATGACGGCCAGTGGCCGCGCCAGCAGCATCAGCCCCGCGGCGATCAGCAGGGCCGGCCCGGCGATGCGCCAGACCTCGTGCGGCGTGACCAGCAGACCCAGCAGCAGGAACAGCACCGCCTGGGCCAGCCAGGTGTAGCCGTTCAGGCCCGGCAGGCTGAGCTCGGCGACGCGGCCCGCGCGATGGCGCATCAGCAGGCCGGCCAGATAGACGGCCAGGAAGCCCGAGCCGCCACCGCGATTGGTCGCGGAGAAGATCAGCACGCCGAAGGCCGCCATCAGCAGGGCCGACAGGCCGTCGTGGTCGTCGGCGATGGGCAGCCGGCTCACCCACCAGGCGCCCAGCAGGCCGCCGCCCACGCCAACCAGCAGCCCCAGGCCGAGCTGCTCGCCCAGCATGGGCAGCAGATCCCTGAGGCTGGACACATGCATCTCGCCGGCCTGGGACCAGGGCGCCAGCCAGGCGATCAGGCCCAGGGTCAGCACCATGGCCATGGGGTCGTTCATGGCCGACTCGACCTCGATGGTGGACGCCAGGCGCGGTTCCAGCTTCAGCCGGCTGGCGCTGAACTGCGCGAATACGGCGGCCGCATCGGTCGACGACACGGCTGCACCGAGCAACAGCCCTTCCACCCACGGCATGCCCAGCACCTGGTGGGCGATGCCGGCGACGACGACCGCGGTGATCACCACGCCCAGTGTGGCCAGCAGGCCGGCGGGCAGCATGCCGCGCTTCACCTCGTCCCAGCGCGTGCGCAGGCCGCCGTCGAAGAGGATGAGAGCCAGCGCGAGGTTGCCGACCGCGACGGCCATCTTGTGATCGTCGAAGGGCACGCCCAGCGGCCCGTCCACGCCGGCCAGCATGCCGACCGCCATGAAGACGAGCAGATGGCTCAGGCCGAAGCGGTGGGTGTAGAGCGCACCGGCAACGGCGACGAGCACCAGCAGGGCGACGGCGGCCACCAGCAGTTCGGAGCCGCCGCCGTGGGGCATGGATCAGCCGCCCGCCGGCTGCGGCGTGACGCCGTCGGCGATCACCTGTGGCCCGCGCGGGGCGGGCACGGTCTTGCCGGCCGGTGGATTGGGCGCGCCCATGACGTTGACCGTCGGCGCCGCCGGTGTCGCGAAGTGCAGGCCGCGTTCATGGAAGGCGCGCATCAGCGCCAGGTTCAGGGCCTGCTGGCGGTCCATGTAGACGTCGTAGTTGGCGTCCTTGACGCGGTAGACGACCTCGAAGTTCAACGAGTTCTCGCCGAAGCCCTTGAAGTGGGCGCGTACGTACTCGAGCTGCGGGTCCGCCTCGATGAGTTCGGCAGCAGTGGTGGCACCGAGGCCACCTCGTCGGCCGTCGCGTCGCTGGTGATGCCGAAGGCGAACAGCACGCGGCGCGTCTGCAGACGCTTGAAGTTGGCCACCGTGCGCTTGAGCAGCTCGGCGTTGGACATGACGATCTGCTCGCCGCCCAGGCTGCGGATGCGCGTCGTCTTCAGGCCCACGCGCTCGACGGTGCCCGTCACGTCGCCGACGGTGATGGAGTCGCCGACCTCGAAGGGTTTGTCCACCGCGATGGCCAGCGACGCGAACAGGTCGCCGAGGATGTTCTGCACGGCCAGGGCCAGCGCGATGCCGCCGATGCCCAGAGACGCAACAAAGGCCGTGATGTTGACGCCCAGGTTGGACAGCACGGCCAGCACCACCATGACCCAAAGCGCGCCCTTCAGACCCCAGCTCAGCAGCGTGGCCGAGGCCGACAACGTGGAGCCGCCGCCGTGACGCTGCTGCTGGGCGGCCAGCACCTGCGCCACGGCCTGCTGGGCCCACAGGCCCATCTGCAGCACGACGACGGCGAACCACAGCTGGGACACGCGGTCATGCCAGCGGTCGTCCAGCGGCAGCATGTTCAGGCCCACCAACAGGCCGACGATCCAGATCAGCGCGCCGTTGGTGCGCTCCAGCACGCTGACGAGGCCGTCGTCCAGGGTCGTGCTCGTGCGCGCCGACAACGCGCGCAGGCGCTGCACCAGCAGGCGCAGACCGCCCTTGATGACGATGATGGTCAACAGGCCCGCCAGCACGGCGGGCAGCACTTCGGTCCACCCGACGTCGGGCCAGGCGGCTCCGACGCGGGCGAGGGCATCGTTCCAGGTCATGGTGACCTCCATTCAATCGAACTCCCCAGACCCTAGGCGCCGACCGCCCGTCGGTCTGTCAGCCGGCGGCAGCGGGGGCTGTGGGCCTCGGCTGACAGGGCCACGCGATGAGGCGTCGGCTGACACCGCCCCGCACGGCGCCCGCATAAGGTCAGGGCAGACGACGTGAAAGGACACGCCATGGACACCACCACCCACCACCCGCTGGAGTCTCTGTTCTGCCAGCTGGGCCTGCCCGACTCGCCCGCCGAGATCGCGCATTTCATCCGCCGCCACCGGCCGCTGCCGCAGACGCTGAACCTGTCGGAGGCGCCGTTCTGGAACGCCAGCCAGGTCGCCTTCCTGCGCGAGGAATGGCATGCCGACGACGGTGACTGGGCGATCCAGATCGACCAGCTCAATGCGCTGCTGAGAGAGCACCCCGATCCGGAAGCACTGCCTCAGGCGGAATGACATGAAGCAGCCTTCCTGGGCTGCGCTGCTGAACCGCAACGCCGCCCTGATCCGCAGCGCGACGCGACCGCTGCGCGAGCGCCATCGCCCGCCCTGCGGGGGTGGCAGCTGGTTGATGGGCATGGTGATGGCGCCGGACGGCCCGCGCCGCTACTACCTGTTCCGCCCGGCCGGCGTGCGCTTCGGCGAGCGCCTGCCGATGCTGGTCATGCTGCACGGCTGCCATCAGGACGCCAGGAGCTTTGCCGACAGCACGCGCATGAACGCGGTCGCCACGCGCGAGCGCTTCCTGGTGCTCTATCCCGAGCAGCCGCGGCTGTGCAATGCCCAGGGCTGCTGGAACTGGTTCGAGACCCAGTCGGGCCGCGCATTCGGCGAGGCGGCCTGGATCATGAAGGCCGTCGACCAGGCCTGCGTGCTGTTCCAGGCCGACCGTGAGCGCATCGCCGTGGCCGGGCTGTCGGCAGGCGCCAGCATGGCGGCCCTGCTGGCCACGCGCTACCCGCAGCGCTTCAAGGCTCTGGTCATGCATTCGGGCGTGCCGCCGGGAACGGCGAAGTCGTCCGTGACGGCCATCGGCGCCATGCAGGGTCGACGCGATCCGTTGCCAACGGCCACGTCGTGCGACTGGCCGCCGCTGATGGTCATCCACGGCGATGCCGATCGCGTCGTGTCGGCACGCAATGCCGGCTCGGCCGCGCTGATGTGGTCGGAGGCGGCGGGCGCCCATGCCGAGCCGGCGCAGGAGCAGCGCCGCGGCAAGCGCTACCCGATGCGAGTCACGCAGTTCAAGCGGGCACGCGACGTCGTGGCCACGCTGGTGGAGGTGGACCACCTCGGCCACGCCTGGAGCGGCGGCGCGGCGCGGCAGCGCTTCAGCGACGCCAACGGGCCGGACGCCTCGCGCATGGTGTGGCGCTTCGTAGCCCGGCAATTCGACGCTGCCGCGCGCTGAGTCGCGCCGCCAGGGCGCCGCTTGCGCTCCAATCCATTGTTCGATAATAATGGAATGATGGATGAACAAACCGTCGTCAAGGCCCTGGCCGCCCTCGCTCAGCCGCTGCGCCTGCAGGTGTTTCGCGCCCTGGTCGTCGTCGGCGACGCCGGCCTGACGCCCGGGGCCATCCAGGAGGGCCTGGGCGTCGCGCCGGCCACCCTGTCCTTCCACCTGAAGGAACTGGTCAACGCCGGCCTCGTCACCCAGGAGCGCGCCAGCCGCAACCTGATCTATCGCGCCCACTACGAGCAGATGAATGGCCTGCTGGGCTATCTGACCGAGAACTGCTGCCAGGGCGAGGCCTGCGCCGTTCCCGGCGCCACCACCACGTCCTGTTGCGGCTGAGCCCCCTATGACCACCCACGTCCTCATCCTCTGCACCCACAACTCCGCCCGCAGCGTCCTCAGCGAGGGCATGCTCAACCACTGGGCCGTCAAGCTCGGCAAGGATGTGCGGGCCCACAGCGCCGGCAGCGCCCCGAGTGGCCGCATCAACCCCTTCGCGGTCGAAGCGCTGCAGAACGCTGGCGTCGACACCGCCGGCTACCGCAGCAAGAGCTGGGACGCGTTCACAACGCCGGACGCACCGCCCCTGTCCATCGTCATCACCGTCTGCGACAGCGCGGCGGCCGAGCAATGCCCGGTGTTCTTCGGCGGCAACGGCCAGCCCGTCAAGGTGCACTGGGGCTATCCGGACCCGTCCCATGCCGAGGGCGGCGACGAGGGCAAGCGCCGCGCCTTCGAGCTGACACGCCAGGCCATCGGCTACCGCATGCTGCAGTTGCTGCAACTGCCCTTGACCACGATGAACAAGACCGAGCTGCAGCAGGCGCTGGCCGACATTGCCAAGAACTGACGCGATGAATCTCCCTCGCAAACTCCTCGCCGAGTTGCTCGGCACGGCCCTGCTGCTGGCCGTGGTCATCGGCTCCGGCGTCATGGCCGAGCGACTTTCCGGTGGCAATGTCGCCATCGCTCTGCTCGCCAACACGCTCGCTACCGTGGGCGGGCTCTACATCCTCATCGAGGTCTTCGGTCCCACCAGCGGTGCCCACTTCAACCCGGCGGTCAGCGCCGTCATGGCGTGGCGCGGCGAATTGTCGGTGGCGGCCTTGTTGCCCTACGTCGCCGTCCAGCTCACCGGCGCCATGCTGGGTGCCTGGCTCGCGCACGCGATGTTCGACCTGAACATCCTGCAGTTCTCGACCAAGGTGCGCAGCGGCACCGGTCAGTGGATCGCCGAAGGCGTAGCCACCTTCGGTCTGCTGCTGGTCATCCTGCGTGCACCCGCAGGTCGGGCTTCAGCGATGGTCGCGGCCTACATCGGCGCGGCCTACTGGTTCACCGCGTCCACCTCCTTCGCCAACCCGGCTGCCGTCTTCGGCCGCATGTTCAGCGACAGCTTTGCCGGCATTGCACCGGCCAGCGCCCCGGGCTTCGTCATGGCCGAACTGATGGGTGCGGCCCTGGCCGTCCTGGTCGACCGGTTGCTCTCGCAAGCCCAGAGGCCCCGCGCCGCCTGAGCCCGGCGCGAACGGCACGGGGCCGTGGCCCCGTCTTTTTGACCCAGATAGTTGCTATTGACAACCAGAGCTGCCGCCAGGATCATGCGTCGAGATAGTTGCTATTCACATCCAAATGCCCGAATCCACCGCCGGCAGCCTGTTGCGCGAAGTTGCCCGCATGTACACCCGCGCCCAGCGCGTCGTGGCCGACTGCTGCAGCACCACCAACACCCAGTGCCATCTGCTGACCGAGCTGGGGCGCTCCGGGCCGCTGCCGCTGTCGGAGCTGGGCACGCGGGTGAGCCTGGAGAAGAGCTGGGTGTCGCGTGCCGTGGAGGCCATGGCAGCCCGTGGCTGGGTGACCAAGGAGCCGAACCCGCAAGACGCAAGGAGCTGGCTCGTCACGCTCACCGCCGACGGCGAGCGCACCGTCCGTGAGCTGAACCGCACCCTCGACAACCACGCCGACGCGCTGCTCGCCGCCCTGAGCCCGCGCGAACGCGATGCCGTCGAGACCTCTTTGCTGACGCTCCTGAAGGCCCTGCGCGAAGACCCGGCCGCCATGTGCTGCCTGCCGCCCGAGCCTGCCCAGGAGCCCACCCAGGACTCCAAACCATGTTGCTGAACCACCCCATCACGCTGCGCCAGGCCGGCGCATCCGACTGGCCCGCCATCGAGGCCCTGCTGCAGGCCAACAAGCTGCCCACCGAGGGCGCCCGCGAGCACCTCGCCACCTGTCTGCTCGCGACCAGCGACGGCGAGGTCGTCGGCTGCGCCGGTGCCGAGGTCTACGGGACCGTCGCGCTGCTGCGCTCCGTCGCCATCGCGCCGGGCCTGCAGAAGCAGGGCATAGGCCGGCTGCTCGTCGAGCGCCTGCTGCACGAGGCCCGCTCGCGCAACATCGCCGCTCTCTATCTGCTGACCGTCACCGCGCCCGAGTACTTCGCGCAGTACGGCTTCAAGCGCATGAAGATCGAGGACGCGCCCCAGGCTCTGAAGGCCTCGGCCGAGTTCCAGGGCGCCTGCCCGGCCTGTGCGGCGCTGATGGCGCTGACGCTGCGCGAGGCACCGGTCGCAGGGGCCGCATTGCCCGTGGCGGTGCTGGGCGCCGGCCCCGTGGGCCTGGCGGCCGTGGCTCAGCTGGTGGAACGTGGCCTGCCCTTCGTCGCGCTGGAGGTGGGCGCGGAGGTCGGTGCCAACCTGCGCGACTACGGCCATGTGCAGCTCTTCTCGCCCTGGCAGTTCGACGTAGACCAGGCCATGGCCAGGCTGCTGGCGCCCACCGGCTGGACGGCACCGCCCACGGCCGACCTGCCGCGTGCCGGCGAGGTGGTGGACCGCGTGCTCAAGCCCTTTGCCGCCCTGCCGCAGATTGCCCCCTCGATCAGGCTCGGCGCCCGCGTGCTGGCGGTGACGCGCGAGGGCTTCGACAAGGTCAAGAGCGCCGGGCGCGACCAAGCGGCCTTCCTGGTGCGCTACGAGCAACAAGGCGAGGTGCACGAGTTGCGCGCGCGCGCCGTCATCGACGCCACCGGCACCTGGAAGCAGCCCAACCCCGTCGGTGCCAACGGCCTGCAGGCCATCGGCGAGGCCGAGTCGCGCGACCGGATCTTCTACGGCATCCCCGACGTGGCAGGCCCGCAGCGCAGCCGCTACGAAGGCAAGCGCACACTGGTTGTGGGTGCGGGCCACTCCGCGGCGAATGCGCTGCTGGCTCTGGCCGAACTGGCGAAGCAGTCGCCGGGCACGCGCCTGGCGTGGGCCGTCCGTTCACCGGCCCTGCAGCGCGTTTTCGGCGGCGGCGACGCGGACGCACTGCCGGCCCGTGGTGCGCTGGGCGCTTCGCTGCGCCGGCTGCGCGATGGCGGCGCGCTGGAGTTCTTCGCCGGCCTGCGCGTGACGCGCATCGAGCGCGTCGGCGGCCAACTGCGCCTCACCGGCCTGGACGCGAAGCAGCAGCCTGTCGTCGTGGACGGCATCGACGAGATCATCTGCGCGACCGGCCAGCGGCCCGACCTCTCCATCACCAGCGAGCTGCGCCTGAGGCTGGATCCCTGGCTGGAATCGACGGAGGCCCTGGGACCGCTGATCGACCCCAATCTGCACAGCTGCGGCACGGTGCGCCCGCATGGCCACCGCGAGCTGGCCCATCCCGAACCCGGCTTCTACACCGTCGGCGTGAAGAGCTATGGCCGTGCGCCCACCTTCCTGATGGCGACGGGCTTCGAGCAGGCGCGCTCGGTGGTTGCGGCGATCGCCGGTGACCTGGCAGCGGCGGATCGCGTCGAGCTGGCGTTGCCGGAGACCGGCGTTTGCTCAGTCAGCCCGCCAACCGATGGCGCAGCCACCGGCTGCTGCGGCCCCGCACCCGAAGCGGTGGCAGTGGCCACACCCGGGCACGGCTGCGGGTCGAAGCCAGTACCGCAAGCCGAACCGCGCGCCGCCCGCTGCTGCGGCTGACGATGCCGGCCAGCCGCACGCGCGTCGTCGCCACGCTGGGCAGCGCCCAGACCCTGGCCTGGGCCTCGTCCTACTACCTGCCGGCCCTGCTGGCACGACCGATGGCCGCCGAGCTGGGCGTGAACGAGCCAACGGTGTTCGCGGCCTTCTCGGTGGCGCTGGTCGTGTCGGCCTTGGTCGGGCCGCATTCGGGCCGGCGCATCGACCGCTGGGGCGGCCGACACGTGCTGATGGCAACGAGCGCGCTGTTTGCGCTCGGGCTGGCCGCCATGGCGCTGGCCAGCGGGCCGGTCGGCCTGTTCGCGGCCTGGCTGGTGATGGGCGTTGCGATGGGCAGCGGCCTGTACGAGGCGGCCTTCGCTTCGCTGGTGCGCCTGTACGGCCAGGAGGCGCGCGGCACCATCACCGGCATCACGTTGATCGCCGGCTTTGCGAGCACGGTCGGCTGGCCACTGACGGCGGCGCTGGAACACGCCTTCGGCTGGCGCGGCGCCTGCTGGGCCTGGGCCGCCTTGCACGTCATCGCGGGCTTGCCACTGAACGCCTTGCTGCCACGCGCCGAGCTGGCGTCGCCTCCGGCGATGGGCGATGCGCCGACTGCAGCAACTGCCTCGGAGCCACCGTTGCGGACCGCCGCGCTGCTGGCGTGGGTCTTCGCCGTGACCTGGTTCGTCAGCACAGCCATGGCGGCTCACCTGCCGCGACTGCTGGATGCCGTGGGGGCCGCGCCCGGCGCCGTCATCGCCATCGGTGCGCTCGTGGGGCCTGCCCAGGTGGCGGGGCGGCTGCTGGAGTTCGGTTTCCTGCGTCGGCTGCATCCCCTGCACTCGGCGCGTGCCGCAGCGCTGATGCACCCACTCGGCGCAGCGCTGCTGGCAGTGATGGGCGCGCCGGTGGCAGCCGCCTTCGCGCTGCTGCATGGCGCCGGCAACGGCATCCTGACCATTGCCAAGGGCACCTTGCCGTTGGCCCTGTTCGGCCCGTCGGGCTACGGACTCCGGCAGGGCTTGCTGGTGATGCCCGCGCGGCTGGCGCAGGCGCTGTCACCCTGGCTGTTCGGATTGCTGCTGGCACGCCTGGGCACCGCCGCGTTGTGGTTTTCGGCCGCGCTGGCGCTCAGTGCGCTGGTTGCGCTGCTGTTCATTCGTGTCCCCATCCATCCACCGGAGACCTCCGCTTGAAGATCCGCACCGCCACCCTCGGCGACGCTGCCGCCGTCGCCGCCATCTACGACCCGATCGTCCAGGCCACGACGATCTCGTTCGAGACCGAGCCGCCGGGCGAATCCGAGATGCGCACACGCATAGCGAAGACGCTGGGCAGCCTGCCCTGGCTGGTCGCCGAGGACGATGCCGGCACGGTCTGCGGCTATGCCTATGCCAGCAAGCACAAGGAGAGGGCGGCCTACCAGTGGTCGGTGGACACGACGGTCTATGTGCGCGAAGACATGCGCGGCCAGGGCGTCGGCCGCGCGCTGTACGGTCGCCTGCTGCCGCTGCTGGCCGAGCTGGGCTATTTCCAGGCCTTCGCGGGCATCGCCCTGCCCAACGCGGGCAGCGTGGGCCTGCACGAGGCTGTCGGCTTCCAGCGTATCGGCGTCTACCGCAAGGTGGGCTTCAAGCACGGCGCGTGGCGGGACGTGGGTTGGTGGCAAAGAACGCTGCACGAGACGGACGGACCGCCGAGGGAGCCGAGCGCCTTCGTGGCTCGGCCCTGAGACCACCCCATGCAGGTTCAGCCCATGTTGCAGCAGCCAGGCTTCGGCAGTCGCCTGGCTCCGTCGGGCGGCGCAGCCAGGTCTTCCAGGATGCTGCAATCCAGCGCCGCGCCGCCCGCACAGGCGGCGTCGCAGCTGCCCACGAAAGCCGCCATCGCACGCTCCAATGCCTGCAGCTCAGTCAGCCGGGTTCGGATCTGCTCCAGGTGGCGTGCCGCCACCTCGCGGGCTTCGACGCAGGGGCGCTCCGGCTCGTCCATCAGGCCCACGAGCTCGCGCACCTGCTCGATGGCGAAGCCGAAGTCGCGGCAGCGGCGGATGAAACCCAGGCGGCGCACGGCAGCTTCGTCGTAGACACGCCTGCCGGCCTCGGTGCGCGGCCCGTTGGGCAAAAGGCCGATGGACTCGTAGTAACGGATGGTGGGCACGGAGCTTCCGGTCCGCTCGGCCAGCACGCCGATGGAGAAGGCAGGCGAAGTCATGCCAGCGAGCTTAGCCTGCGCTGCAGCCGCAGATGGCCGGCTCGCAGGCCGGCAGGAACTGCGAGAACAGCCATTGCGCGTCGCCACCTTGCTGCGGTGGGCCGACGATGACCAGCTCGACGAGGTCGGCCAGCTCGGGGGCGGCCTCGACACCGTAGCTCAGGCGCAGCGTCGAACCCTGCAGTCGGTGGGTTCGCAGCCGCGCACGCGTGAGCTGCTGGATGCGGGCCAGGCGCGACCCGATGTCGGCGACGCCCAGCGTGCAGGCGATTTCAGCGGCGGCCATGCTCAGCTCCCGCGGCGCAAGCCGTGGCGCATGCGCAGGCCGTGCGGCGCGCTGCCCGCCGACGCTGCCACAGCCAAAGGGCCGGCAGCACCACCAGCAGCAGCGCCACCGGCAGCAGCTCGTCGACGCAGGCCCACAAAGCAGCGGCCGTGCTGGCGAGCGCAGCGACACCGAGCAGAGGGATGGCGCAGCAGGCGGCGCAAGCGGCGCCCAGGCCCAACGCCAGTTCCCAAGACTTCATGAGGACTCTCCTCGCAATGATGAGGTCGACAAGGTAGGACCTCAAGCCACTTGAGGAGCAAGGGTTTTGCGCGCATCGGTCGTTGCCACAATGCCCGCATGGACCTGCTCAAGACCTGCGGCCTGTTCGCCATCACCGCGCTGGCGGAGATCGTCGGTTGCTACCTGCCCTGGCTGTGGCTGAAGCAGGGCCGCTCTGTCTGGTTGCTGCCGCCAGCGGCCGCGAGCCTGGCACTCTTCGCCTGGCTACTGACCCTGCACCCGACGGCGGCAGGCCGGGTGTATGCCGCCTATGGCGGCGTCTACATCAGCGTGGCGCTGCTGTGGCTGTGGGTCGTCGACAAGGTGGCACCGACGCCGATGGACTGGCTCGGTGTGGCCCTTTGCCTGCTGGGCATGGCAGTCATCATGTGGGGACCGCACTCGCCCGCATAAGCTGATCGACTCGCGTTGGCCCCTCCAAGCACCTCGCCCGCGACCGGAGCGAAGCTCACTTGTGGCGCCAGACCTTGACGGCCGAGATGACCAGGATAGCCGCCAAGGCAGGAAGCAGGACGCTGTTCGGCACGATGCCGAGCATCCGGCCGCCCAGTGCCGCGCCAAGGATGGACCCGGCCGCCATCGCCCCGACGAGACGCGCGTTGCAACGCAGGACCTCGAAGGCGGCGTCCCGGCTGTAGCGCACGAAGCCGACCACCATCGTCGGCAAGCTGATCGCCACCGACAGGCTGCCGGCGGTCGGCGCCGAACAGCAGGATCAGCGTCGGAATCAGCAGCTCGCCGCCCGCCACGCCCATGACCGCGGCCACAACGCCGATCAGGAAGCCCGCCGCCACGCCAGCCAAGACCTGGGCCGGCCCGTGCAGCAGGGCTCCACGGCCATGGACCTCGTGGGCGAACACCAGCACCGCCGCGATGGCAATCAGCATCAGGCTGATGACCTGATAGAGCCTGCGGTTGCTCAGCCGCGTCGCCCACCCGGCGCCCAGCCAGGCACCAACGAGGCTGCCGGCCAACAGGTTGGCGATGATCGCCCAGCTGTCGAGCAACTGCTGCGCCGGCACCGTGCCCATGCGGAAGAACAGCGCACTCGTGACGACGACGAGGCTCATGGCCTTGTTCAGGATCACCGCGTACAGGGCCAGGAAGCCGAACAGGCCGATGAGGATGGGCAGGCGGAATTCCGCGCCACCGAGACCGATCAGGCCGCCCAGCACGCCGACGGCGGCGCCGGCCAGCGCGGCACCAAGGATGCGGCGAGTCGCCTCGGCAGCGACGGGTGTCATCTGCCCGCGTTGATCTGCTGAATCAGCGCCCGGTGGCCGGGCAGGTCGGCCACCGCACGCTCGGCGAAGCGCTGGATCTTGGCGAAGAGCTTGGCCGCGTCCTCGGCCTGGGTGAAGTCGGCGCGACCGGCGCTGAGGTCGGTCGCGTAGCCCATGCCGTAGAGGATGTACTGGTAGTTGAAGAAGGCGAAGGTCTCGGTGTCGAGCAGGAAGTCGAAGCGGCCCGGCGGGCGCAGCTTCCATTCCTCGAGCAGTCCGGCCAGGCGCTCGGGGATGGTGGCGGGCTGGGCGTTGTCGCGCCAGAAGGGCTCCTGGCGCTGGCTCAGGCAGTAGTGCAGCTTCAGGAAGTTGATGATGTTCTCGAAGCGGGTCGTCATCAGCTCGTTGAAGCGTCGCGCCGGCGCGGCGATGGGGCCGCCGTGCGGCAGCATCTCGGCAATCATGCCGACGGCCGCCTCGATGAGGACGAGGCCGGTCGCTTCCAGCGGCTCCAGGAAGCCGGCGGACAGGCCGACGGCGACGCAGTTCTGCACCCACTGCTGCTCGCGGTAGCCCGGCGCGAAGGGGATGCTGCGCATCGCAAGGTCTTCATGCCCCGGGCCGCAGTAGCGGCGCAGGATGTCGGCGGCGCGGTCTTCGCTGAGGTGGCTGCTGGAGTAGACGCAGCCGATGCCGCGCGCGCCGTTGAGGCCGATCTCCCACAGCCAGCCGGCCTCGTGGGCGGTGGCGATGGTGGCGCTCTCCATCACGGCGTCCGCCTCCAGCGGGATCTTGCAGGCCAGGGCGCGGTCGACGAAGAGATGCTCGCGCGCCGATTTGAAGGGGCTGCCGAGTGCGCGGCCGATGAGCTCGGCGCGAAAGCCCGTGCAGTCGACGTACAGCTCGGCCTCGAAGCGCCCGTGCTGGGCCGTGTCGAGATGGGCAATCGCCCCGGCGCCGGTCAGCGACACGTCGGTGACCGTGCCCTGCACATGGCGCACACCGAGTTCGCGAGCACGGTCGGCCAGCAGCTTGGCCAGCTTCGTCGCATCGAAGTGATAGGCGTAGTTCAGCGGCGCGGCATAGGGCGCCTCGCCGCTGCGCTTGGGCGCGCGGTTGGCCTCGGCGACGCGGCATTGCAGCGTCATGGCCTGGGCGAAGGGCGGGCGGGTGGCCTCGTCCTGCAGCAGCCAGTAGGGCACGAGGTTGAGGTCCTCGGCGTAGAAGGGCGCCTCGAAGGGATGGAAGAACTGCTGGTGCTGGCCGTCGACGGGCGTGCGCGCCCAATCGACGAAGCGGATGCCCTGCTTCAGCGTCGCCGCGGTTTCGCGGATGAAACGGCCTTCGTCGATGCCGAGGAATTGCAGGGTGCTGCGGATGGTGGGGAAGGTGCCTTCGCCGACGCCGACGGTGCCGATGTCGGGCGACTCCAGCA
Source organism: Roseateles sp. FW305-36 (assembly GCF_058787015.1). Classification (NCBI taxonomy): domain Bacteria; kingdom Pseudomonadati; phylum Pseudomonadota; class Betaproteobacteria; order Burkholderiales; family Sphaerotilaceae; genus Roseateles; species Roseateles sp. FW305-36. The sequence goes on from NZ_JBYSZK010000016.1 coordinate 50,678, forward strand.
CGGTCACTTCCAGATGCGGCCTCTCGGAAAGGCGCAGGGCCTTGGCCAGGTAGGCGGCGGTCAGCCAGCCGGCGGTGCCGCCGCCGACGATGAGGATGCGTCGCTTGGGACTCGTCATGCTCTTGTATACAAATTCTTCAGCCACTGATGGCCGGTCTGCGCGCCATGGCTCCAGTCCTCGTCCTCGTCGCTGGGCTGGGCCACATAGCCCGAGGGGTTGAGCAACTTGACGCGGCCGACGCGGAAGGCCGAGACGCGGTGGGTCACGAAGGTCAGGCCATGTTCCAGCGCCGTCGCGGCCAGCAGGCCGTCGCGGGTGTTGGCATAGGGCAGTTGGGCGCGGCGGCGCACAACGGCCGCGTCCACCGGCAGCACGCGGCCCTCGAAGGCCGGCATGACGCGGTTGTCGATCCAGTCACGTACGGCCAGGCCAGCGGCACGGTCCTTGCGACCCAGGCGGGCAGCGGCGTTCTCGATCTCCAGCAGGTTCAGCGCCGAGATGAAGAGCTTTTGCCGCGGCAGGCCGGCGGCCCAGGCGGCCAGGCCGGCATCGGACTCGCTGGCCTTGGCCTTGCGCAGTTCGAGCACGATGCCGGTATCGAGCAGGAACATCAGAGGTTTTCCCTGTGATCCCAGGCGCCATCGGCCGCCGCATCGGCCGCGTCGATGGCGACGGCCTCGGGCATGGCCAACAACTCCAGGATGCTCTCGCCTTCGCCGGTCAGGCGGCGGTACTCGGCAATGCTCATCAGCACATGGGTAGGCTGACCGCGGTCGGTGATCACGACCGGCTCCGTCGCCGCGGCGCGCTTGGCCAGGCTGACGTCGCGGTTGAACTCGCGGCTGGTGAGGAGCTTCATCGTGGCGACGAATGTACCTACGTACCTTCAAATGCGCAATTGGGAAGTAGGTACCTAGGCTCGCCACTGCTCGTCCCAATGGACATCAGAAGCTCGACTGGCAAAGTGCTCTCGCAGTTGGCGGCGCTTTCAGAAGAAAGCGATGACAACGCTGTACAAAACCACCGCCAAAGCGGGATGGCGGCCCCAGCCGCCGACGAGGAGACCCATGGAATTCGACCTTCTTGCCATCCTGGGCGACGTGTTCGCCAAGCATGGCCCTGCAGCCCCCGCAGTCGCGCAGACCTACGCGCCAGGCGACTTCAGCGTCCACTTCTTCCTGCAGCTCGGGCTCATCATGGCGGCCTGCCGCGTCGTCGGCTGGGCGGGCCGCAAGTTCCTGGGCCAGCCCCAGGTCGTCGGCGAAATGATTGCGGGCGTCATCCTCGGCCCGTCGCTGCTGGGCCTGTTCTTCCCGCAGCTGCAGGCCGCCGTCTTCCCCAAGGAGATGCGCAGCGTGCTGTATTCCGGCGCCCAACTCGGCGTCGGTCTGTATATGTTCCTGGTGGGCACGACGCTGCGCCTGGACCATTTCGCCACCAAGGCCAGAAGCGCCATCGGCGTGTCGATCTCCGGCATCGCGGCGCCCTTCTTCATCGCCTTCCTGATCACGCCGCTGCTGCTGACGGTGCCCGGCCTGTTCGCCGAAGGCATCTCGACAGCCAATGCGACGCTGTTCATGGGTGCCTGCATCGCGCTGACGGCCTTCCCCATGCTGGCTCGCATCATCAACGAGCAGGGCCTGGCCAACACGTCCCTCGGCACGTTGACGCTGACGGCCGGCGCCTTCGATGACGCGGCCTCCTGGTGCGTGCTGGCCCTGGTGCTGGCGGCCTTCGGCGCCGGTCCGGGAGTGGCCGTGCTGGCCATCGGCGGCGGCGTGCTGTGGGCGGCCTTCATCATGGGGTTCGGTCGCAAGCTGCTGGCGCCGCTGGGCCGCAGGGTGGAGCGCGACGGCCAGATGAGCCACACGGTGCTGGGCATCACGCTGATTGCTTTCTGCGTGTCGGCCTTCGTCATGGACGCCGTCGGCATCCACGCCATCTTCGGCGGCTTCATCCTCGGCGCCGTCATGCCGCGCGGGCTTTTCGCAGCCGAGCTGAAAAAGAAGCTGGAGCCGATCACGGTCATCCTGCTGCTGCCGATGTTCTTCACCTACTCGGGCCTGAACACGCGGCTGGACATGATCAATTCAGTAGAGCTGCTGCTGATCGCCGGCGGCGTGCTGGTGGCTTCGGTGCTGGCCAAGTTCGGTGCCTGCTATCTGGCGGCCCGCATGGCCGGTGAAGACAACCGCACCGCACTGGGCATCGGTGCGCTGATGAACTCGCGCGGCCTGATGGAGCTCATCATCATCAACATCGGCCTGCAGAAGGGCATCATCGGCCCGGCCCTGTTCTCGATGCTGGTGCTGATGGCGGTCGTGACGACCATGATGGCCACGCCGCTGTTCGAGGTCTTCTACGGCCGCAAGGCGCGCGAGTCGGGCGAGCTCGAAGCCATCCCCGGCCGCACCGCCAACAGCCCGGCCTGATCGTCATCTCCACGCCGCCGTCTTGAGGTGTCGGCGGCGTTTGCCGGGGGCCAGGCCAAACGCCGGCCCCTGTTTTTTTGACTCGCGTCGGCGCGATCTTTGCTAGATCTTCGAGACCTGCCGAGGACTTCCATGAGCGAACTCGCCCCGGGCGTCGTGGTACGCCCCGAGCCTGCGCCTGCCGCGCGTCGACGCAGCCGTGCCCCCAGCTACAGCCTCCGGCAAGGCGCCCTGGCCTGCGCCGGTGTCTTCGCCGTCATCGGCGTGCTGGCCTTCGCGTCCTATAACCTGCACTGGCTGTTGCTGCTCGGGTCCTTCGGCTCCAGCGCCACCATGGTGTTCACCTTCCCCGAGCTCGACTTCTCCCAGCCTCGCAGCCTGGTCGGCGGCCATGTCATCTGCACCGCCGTGGGTCTCGCCGCCCTGTCACTGTGCGGGCCGAGCTGGTGGTCGCTGGCCCTGGCCGCGGCGGTCTGCGTGGTGCTGATGATGCTGACGCGCACCCTGCATCCGCCCGCGGGCTCCAATCCCATCATCGTCTTCCTGGCCGCGCCGAACTGGAGCTTCCTGCTCTTCCCGACGCTGTTCGGCGCGCTGACCATGGTGGTCGTCGCGGTGCTCTACCACCGTGCCTGCAAACGCAGCTATCCGATGTACTGGACCTAGCGCGCCGCCAGCGGCCTGACCTGCTCGACGAGGGCCACCAGGAACTTGCCCGGCTCCTCATGCGGCGCCAGATGGGCCGAATGCTCGAACCAGACCAGCTTCTTGTCCGGCGCCTTCAGCTGCGCCAGCCAGGGCTCGATGACCGAGGCCGGCGTCGTCAGGTCGTGGCGGCCCAGGAACATCAGCACCGGGAAGCGCGTCTCGCGGATGCGCGTGTGGTCGGCTCGCCTCATGTCGGGCAGCAGGGCCGGCACCGACAGCTGGCCGCCGGCGTCGATGGCCAGGCGGTCCTCGTACTCGTAATAGGGCGACAGTCGCGCGGCACGGAAATAGAAGTCGGCGTTGTCGCGGTAGGCCGCGAGGCCGCCCCAGGCCTGCACCCATTTGCGCGCGACATTGACCTTGGCGAAGGGGATGTCGCCCTCGCCCGGATAGGGCGCGATGGCCTCGAGCTCGGCCAGGGCCATCGCATCCTTGCGCCGACGCGCCTCGGCCAGCAGGCCTTCGTATTGCGCGCGCTCGTTGGCCTGCAGATTCATCAGCGGCCCGACGCCAACATAGGCGCTGACCCACTCGGGCCTGGCCATGGCGGCATCCAGGCCGATGACATTGCCCCAGGAATGGCCGAGCAGCACCACGCGCTCGACACCCAGGCGCTGCCGCACCACGGCCATCAGCTCGACCAGGTCCCTGGCCATGCGCTCGCGCGTCAGCTCGGCCTTGTTGGCCGCTTCGCCGCCGCTGCGCAGGGTCTTGGCCGTGCCGCGCTGGTCCCACTGCACGACGGTGAAGAAGTCCTCCCAGCCGCGTTGATAAGGCCAGCTGCGCCCCATCTCGGCCGCGCCAGGGCCGCCGTGAACATAGATCAGCACCGGGTTGGCCTTGTCGGCGCCGCGGATGGTGATCCATTGCTTGAGCCCGCCCAGCTCGACGGCCTCGCTGACCTCGATGGCGTTCGGCGCGACCAGGCGCTGCTGCTCGGCAATCATGGGCCGCACCGCGGCGTAGGCAGCTTCGGCGGGCGGCGGCGCGATCTGGGCCTGCGCCTGGCCGCCGAGCCAGGCCAGCGCGAGAAGGGAGGAGCGGATCGTCATGCAGTCACCTTATCACCCCGCAACTTGAGGCCTAACCCGCTGGCTGCCTGCCGTGCGGGCTGACAAGATGGCCGCATGATCGCCATGAAATACGTGCTGCTCCGAATCGCCGCCGCGGCGACCCTGCTGCTTGCTGCCACGGCCCAGGCCGGCACCGCCATCGTCATCGGCGGCGCGTTGAAGAACGACAACGACGCCGTCTGGGAACGGGTCGTCGAGGAGGCCGGCGGCGCGGGCGCCCGCATCGCCGTATTCGCGACCGCCGCGGCCAACCCCGAGCGCAGTGCCGGCCTCATCGTCGCCGCGTTGAACCGCCATGGCGCCAGCGCCGAGGCCATTCCGGTCGCACCGCGCCAGAAGGACGTGGACCTGCAGGCCAACCTCAACGATCCGGCGCTGATCGCCAAGGTCGCCGCGGCCAAGGCGGTGTTCTTCTCGGGCGGCGCCCAGGAATACATCGTCGACACCCTGCAGCCCGGCGGCGAACCGACGGCCATGCTGAAGGCCATCCGCCAGGTCTACGACGGCGGCGGCGTGGTGGCCGGCAGCAGCGCCGGCGCGGCCATCATGAGCCGCATGATGTTCCGCGACGCGCCGGACAACATGCAGATCCTGAAGGGCCAGTGGCGCGACAAGCGCGAGTACGACCGCGGCCTGGGCTTCGTCGACGCGGGCCTCTTCGTCGACCAGCATTTCCTGAAGCGGGGCCGCATCGGCCGCCTGCTCCCGGCCATGCGCGCCCTCGGCTTCACGCTGGGCCTGGGCGTCGAGGAGAACACCGCCGCCATCATCAAGGGCAGCGAGGTCGAGATCGTCGGCGCCCGCGGCGCGCTGCTGGTGGACCTGAGCGAGGCCACGTCCGACAGCAAGCTGCCGGCCTTCAACCTGCGCGGCGCCGTGCTCAGCTATCTGGACCGCGGTGATCGCCACAGCCTGAAGTCCGGCGTGACCACACCCGCTGCCCACAAGCTGCGCGAGCCCAAGATCGACCCCGCCGCCAGTGACTACAAGCCCTATCTGCGCCACGACAACTACTTCCTCGACATCCTGGCCGACAACACCATCGTGCTGGCCATGGCCCAGTTGCTGGACGGTCCCACGCCCGAGGTGCGTGGCCTTGCCTACCGCGCCAAGCCGCGGCCCGGCGACCTGTCGCCCGAACTCGGCTTCGAGTTCCGCCTCTACAAGGGCCCTGGCATGGTGGGCTGGTTCAGCGGCGCCCTCGGCGGCGAGGACTACACGGTGCTGAAGGCGCGGCTGGACGTCATTCCGGTACGCATGGCCAACCCGCTGTTCACGCCGCTGCAGGCGGCGCAGTAAGGTCACGCACCGCCGCATCGACTGCCAGAGATGAACGTCAAGCTGCCCCTGGCCTCACTCGCATTGACCTTGCTGGCCGCCTGCGCCGCGCCCGGCGTCACCCTGCCCCGACTCCAAGCCTGGGTGGACGGCCACCGCGTCGAGTACGTGACGACGGACATCTCCGACGCCGCGATGGCCAAGCAGGCTGGCGTCAACCATGTGCCCCGACTGGCCGGTGCCGTGGGCATGGGCAGCGCCTCGCTGACCGAGCGCGTCTACAAGTTCAGCGACGAGGCCCAGATCAGCATCTTCGCTTCGGGTCCGCCCGACGCGAACTACAGCCCCTTGTGGCGACTGGTGCTGGTTCACTGGAAACCCGGCCGGCCCTCGCGCGAGCTGCGTTCCGAAGAAGCCGTGCTGGCCGCGGCCGACGCGGGCGACGTCGAACTGGACGTGACGGGCATCGTCGTCAACTGCCCCATCGTCGACGGCTTGCGGCGCTGAATGCCCAGCAGCAGGGCCAGGCCCGGCACGCGGCGAGCGAGCAGGTAGGCCGGCACGCAGACCGCGAAGGTCAGAGCTATCAGCAGCATCGCCTCCAGGCCCCAGGGCAGGCCCAGCGGCTTCAGCGCCTGGGTCAGCAGCACGATGACGCTCTGGTGCAGGATGTAGAGGCAGAACACCGCCTTGCTCGCCTCGCGCAGCCAGGCCGACTCGTGGGTGAAAGCGCGCTGGGCCCAACCGCAGGCGGCGACGATGGCGAACCAGGTCAGGGAGCCGCGCAAGGTGCGCGCCGCGGCGAACAGGCCGTCGATGTCCTTCCACGCGTCGTAGTGGCTGTTGAAGACCAGCAGCAGGGCCCAACCGGCCAGCGAGACGCCGAGGGCCACCCAGCGCAGGCGCAACGCAGCCGTCCAGAAGCCCTGCGCGAGCGAGGTGCGGCTGGCCCAGCCGATGGCGAACAGCCAGCCGTATTGCAGATGGTTGTAGAGGTCGTGCACGAAGTCGTGCTCGATGGGGAAGAGCGGCTTGATGAAGACACGCATCAGCGCCAGCGGCAGGGCCGGCAGCAGCAACCAGGCCCAGGCGGGCAGGTTCAGCGCGCGCGGCTTCCAGCGCAGAGCCCCGGCGATGCCGGCACCCAGCACGGCGTAAAGCCACAGATAGGGCAGGAACCACAGATGGTTCCAGGTCGGCACGACCATGCAGTCGTCGCCGCGGCAGTATTTGCCGCTGTGCAGATAGGCGCTCCAGAAATCCAGATAGCCCCCGTCGCCCGGCAGTTGGGCCGGCACCTTGGTCAGCACCTCGAAATAGGCCTGGGGCGTGACGATGACGGCCATGCCGAAGATCAGCGGCAGCAGCAGGCGCAGCGATCGGTCCTTCAGCGTGCCCAGGACGCCGCGCTTGGCGAACAGGCTCTGGCAGGCCGCACCGGCGATCAGGAAGAGCAGGCCCAGCCGCCACGGCGAGCTGAGCTGCATGAAGGGCTCGAGGGCCTCGCTGGCCGCCGCGCTCTTCACATGCCAGTCCCAGGTCACGTAGTACATGCCGACGTGATACGGGATCAGCAGCGCAAAGGCGGCAACGCGCAGGCCGTCAAGAAAGGGCAGGCGGGAGGTGGCGGTGGTGTTCATGGACGCCAGCTTCGCGGCCGGCGCCTCGCGCCGCGAGCGGGCTGGGGCGAGTGGTGGCCGCTAAGGGGCGAATGAATCCAGCACGGCGCGATAGCCACGCGACACGCGCAGCGTCTCGCCACCGTTCAGCGTCAGCACCGCCTCACCGCTGCCCAGGCGCTCGATGCGCCTCACATGGGTCATGTTGACCGCATGGCTGCGGTGCACGCGCAGGAAGCGCGCCGCCCAGCCGGGGCGCTCCAGCGCGTCGGCCAGGGTCGCGCGCTCCAGCAGGCTGCGCGGCGGCAGGTGCAGCTCGATGTAGTTGTCGGCGGCCGAGATCCAGTGCACCTCGGCCAGCGCGATGCGCTCGCCCTCCACCCAGCATTCACCCACCGGCGCCGATGGCTGCGCCAGCTTCTCGCGCACTCGTTGCAGCGCGGCCGCGAGGCGCTCGGCCGTGTAGGGCTTGAGCAGATAGTCCAGGGCCGCCAGTTCGAAGGCCTGCAGCGCGTGTTCGGCGTGCGCCGTGGAGAAGACGATGCAACGCACGCCGGCCTCGCGCAGGGCCGCGGCCAGCTGCACGCCGCTGCCACCCGGCATCTCGATGTCGAGCAGGGCGAGATCGGGCGGCGCGGCCAGGTTTTTCACCAGCGCCAGGGCCGCAGGCGAATCGGGTGCCTCGAGCAACTCGGCGACATCGACCTCGGCCGACAGCAGCCGGCGCAGCTTGGCGCGTGCGGCGGGCTCGTCGTCGACGATCAGCACGCGCATGGCAGCTGCACCTCCAGCGTCATGCCGGCGCCATCGGGCCCGAAGTCGACACGGGCTGCGTCGCCGTAGCGACCCTGCAGGCGTTCGCGCAGATTGCGCAGCCCCAGGCCGCCATCGGGGTCGGGCGGCGACTCGGGCACCGGCGTGTCGCCATGATTGCTGACTCTCAGCTGCAGGCGCTCGCCAACGCGCTTGGCGATGACGCTGACCGTCACGCGGCCGCGATGCCTCGCCACGTCATGCTTGACCGCGTTCTCCACCGGCGCCAGCAGCAGCAGCGCCGGCAGGCGGCAGGCCTCGGCGGCCGCGTCGGCTTCGATTTGCACGACCAGCCGCTCAGGGCCGAAGCGTGCCTGCATCAGCTCGAGAAAGGGCTGCACCAGGGCGAGCTCTTCCCGCACCGTGTGTTCGGCGCGCTGCTGGGCGGCCAGGGTCTGGCGCAGCAGGTCGGCGAGCTGACAAAGCAGCTTGTCGGCGCGCGCCACGTCCTCGTACATGACCGAGGAGATCAGGTTCAGCGTGTTGAACAGGAAGTGGGGCTGGACCTGGTCGGCCAGGCGGGCCAGGCGCACCTCGGCGAGCTCGCGGCGGGCGCGGTCCAGTTCCTGGGTCCGTACGGCGGCGGCCTGGGCCATCCAGACACCGCGCGAGATCAGGCAGAAGCTCAGGTAGCTGACCGCATCCTTGCCGCCTTCGTAGACCAGCACGGTGCGCAGATCGTCCGGGTGGTAGTCCACCCCGGCCAGCGCGTAGACCGCAAAGCGCAGGCCGAACATGCCGGCGACATGCACCAGGCTGAACAGCGGCATCGCCACCGCGTGCGCCGTCAGCTGCTGCGGCCAGGGCCGCCCACGCAAGCGCCCCATCAAGGCGTGCACTCCCAGGGCCAGGGTGCCGATGACGCCGACGGAGCTGAACTCCCACAGAAAGGGCTCCCAGGGGTGGCTGCCACCGGACAGGCGGTAGGTCTGCAGGGCCGACACGCTGAGCAGCAGGCCGATGATGGCCAGCACGGAGAAATAGGGCAGGCGCCAGCGGCGCGGCAGGAGGGGCATGGCGCCAGTGTGCCTGCCCAAGCGCCCTCGGCCGTGGCTATTCACCCCCGCCGGCCCGCCACCGGTCCCAGCGCGCCGGCCTAGACTCCCGGTTCGGCGGAAGGGAGGCCCGACCTTGCTGGACATGCTGGAGCTGCGCACCATCAGCGGCGTCACCGGGGTGATGGGCTGCCTGATGGCGCTGGTCATGTTCTTCCAGCGCCGCAGCTATCCGCCGTCCATCCATGGCTTGGGCTACTGGGCCGCCGCGCCGCTGGTGGGGTTCGCGTCCGCCCTGCTGTTCACGCTGCGCGGCAAGCTGCCCGACCTGCTGTCCCTCGGTCTGGCCAATGCGCTGATGTTCGCCGGCGCCGTGCTGTTCGTGGCGGGCAGCTGCCGTTTCTTCGAGCGGCCGCTGTCGGCGCGCGCCTGGGGGCTGCTGGGGCTGGTGGCCCTTGTCATCTTGGGCTTCATGCAGTTCTTCAGCGGGCCGTACGGTTATCGGGTGCTGTTCATGGGCCTGCTACTGGGCGGCGTTGGCATGTGGCACGCCCATCTCATCTGGAACCAACCGGTGCAGAGCTTCGCGACCCGCTTCACCGGCGTGGTGCTGCTGCTCACCAGCACCATCATCCTGGCCCGTGCGGTGACGGCGCCCTTCATGCCGCCGCAGGAAGGCCTGTTCACGCCCTCGCCGATGCAGGTCCTGTATCTGCTGGGGCTGGCCTTCGGCACGCTGCTGACCAGCATCGGCACGGTCCTGATGGCGTCGGAGCATCTGCGCCAGGAGCTGGAACGGCTGATCACCCACGACAGCCTGACCGGCGCCCTGACGCGCCACGCGCTGTTCACCACGGGCGAGGCGGAGCTGTCACGGTCGCAGCGCCAGGGACGGCCGCTGTCGGTGCTGATGCTGGACCTGGATCACTTCAAGCGGATCAACGACGAGCACGGCCATCTGGTGGGCGACCGCGTGCTCGCCGACTTCGTCGGGCGCGCCCATGCAGTGCTGCGCCGGCCGGCCGTGCTGGGCCGTTATGGCGGCGAGGAGTTCGTCGCCCTGCTCCCTGACACCGATGCCGCCCAGGCCCTGGCCGTGGCCGAGCGGTTGCGCACTAGCGCGGTGGCGGATGCGGCCCTGCCGCGCTGCCACGTCAGCATCGGCGTCGCCACGGCGCGCTCCGAGGACACGCTGGACAGCCTGATCCATCGCGCCGACGCCGGGCTCTACCAAGCCAAGGCGCAGGGGCGCAACCGGGTCGTGCAGCAGCTGGCGACGTTCTAGCGGCCGGGCTTTCGGCCGCCGCCGGCCGCGCCCTGCTCGCCACCCCTCACCATGTCGCCGCGCCGGTCCGCATCCAGGCCTGGCGTGGCACGCAGGTCGGTGTCCACCTGGCCCTGCTGGAGATCGCGCGCGGCGCGATCCACCTGGGGATCTGGCTTGGGGTTGGTCGACGTGTTCTGCTGATCGCGCTCATGCGGCAGCGAGGGCTTGCCTTCGGGTCGGGCGGCATCGGGGTTGGTGGTCTTGCTCATCGCTGGAGGAATCGGGTGTGCCGGCTTCAACTTTCGTCGCCGGATCGTGCCGGGGCGGTCGTCCAGGTCGCCTTTGGCATGTCGGCCCACGCTGACAGCGCGCCGTCCTACAAGCCACGCCGTCGGCGTCCGGGCCGCGAACGGGTGAGCGGGACAGAGCATGGGGTGTCATGTCCCATGCCATCTCTCCTCCCCTGCCTCCGTCCGGCGCCGCCGGCACGGGCGAGGCCCGCTGGGAAGGCCGGGGGCAGGCCTGGCGCCTGCTGCTGTCCGGCGACCTGACCGGCGCCGAGCTGCCCAGGCCGCCTGCCGAACTGACGGTGGCCCAGGGCACGACGCTCGCCTTCGACAGCTCGGCCCTGTCGCACTGGCAGCCACCTCTTGCCGGTGCGCTGTGGCAGCTGCTCGCACCGCTGGCGCGCGGTGGCGTCCACCTGGACCTGGCCGGGTTGCCGCGCGGCCTGCAACCGCTGCTGTCGCTGAGCCTGCCCCAGCCCGAGCAACCCGGGAAGAGAGCCGCGGTCGACGACGAGCCCGCCCCCGACCCCGAATGGCGCAAGACCCTGGTCTTCATCGGCGACATGCTGGCCGCCGTCGGGCGGCTGGCGCGCGGCAGGAGCGCCATGCGCCTGAGCGACTGGCTGTGGCAGATCGAGCAGACCGGCCCGCGCAGTCTGCCCATCGTGCTGCTGGTCAGCTCGCTGGTGGGGCTGATCGTGGCCTATATGGGGGCCGAGCAGCTGCAGCGCTTCGGCGCCCAGAGCTTCATCGCCAACCTCGTCACCATCGGCGTGGTGCGCGAGATCGCGGCCCTGGTCGTGGGCATCGTGCTGGCCGGGCGCGTCGGCGCGGCCTTCGCGGCCCAGATCGGCAGCATGCGCGCCGGCGAGGAGATCGACGCGCTGACGACGCTGGGCGTGAATCCGGTCGAGCACCTGGTGCTGCCGCGCATGCTGGCCCTGCTGGTCACCGGGCCGCTGCTGACGCTGTGCGCCGGCGTGGCCGGGCTGCTGGTGGGCGGGGGCGTGGCCGTCTTCCTCTACGACGTGCCGCCGGCCGCCTACCTGGCGACGACGCGCGAGGCGCTGGCCGGCTGGGACCTGTTCGTCGGCCTGCTCAAGGGCAGCGTGTATGCGGTGCTGGTGGCGCTTGCGGGCTGCCGCCAGGGCCTGAACGCCGGCCGCAGCGCCCAGGCGGTGGGCGAGGCGACGACGGCGGCCGTCGTTCAGGCCATCGTGTGGATGGTGGTCGCGGCGTCGACCCTCACGGTCATCTTCCAGCGACTGGACATCTGATGGACGAGGTGCTGATGAAGGTCGAAGACCTCAGCCTGCATGCCGGCGGCAAGGCGCTGCAGCAGGGCCTGAACTTCGAGGTCAGGGCCGGTGAGGTGCTGGCCATCGTCGGCGCCAGCGGTTGCGGCAAGAGCACGCTGCTGCGCCACATGATCGGCCTGCAGACACCGCAGCAGGGCCGCGTGCTCTGGACCGGCGGTGGCGGGGAGCGCGACGTGCATGGCGACGACCCGCCGCGGCGCGAGATCGGCGTCGCCTTCCAGGCCGGCGCGCTGTGGAGCAGCATGACCGTGGGCGAGAACCTGATGCTGCCGCTGGAGCTCTACACCAAGCTCGACGCGGCCGAGCGCGAACGCCAGGCCCGCTTCAAGCTGGCCCTGGCCGGGCTGGACGATCCCGCCACCTTCGACGCCGAGCCGGCTCAGCTGTCCGGCGGCATGAGGAAGCGAGCGGCCATCGCCCGCGCGCTGATGCTGGACCCGCCGCTGCTGTGCCTGGACGAACCCTCGGCAGGCCTGGACCCGCTGACCTCGGCACGGCTGGACGACCTCATCAAGAAACTCAAGACCGAGATGGGGCGCGCCATCGTCCTCGTCACCCACGAGCTGGAAAGCCTGTTCGCCGTGGCCGACCGCGTGCTCTTCCTCGACGTCGAGGCGCACACGGCGACCGCTCTCGGGCCGCCGGCAGAACTGCGTGACCACGGGCCCGACGCGGTGCGCGAGTTCCTGACGCGCGGTGCGGCACAGCCCGAAAAGGAAGCGGCATGAAGCGCCGCCGCGCCAGCCCTTTGCTCATCGGCGCCTTCGTCGTCTCGGCCCTCGCGCTGCTGGCCGTCGCCCTGGTCGCCCTGCCCGGCCAGCACTGGTTCAAGCAGCCGGAGCGCGTGGTGATGTTCTTCACGGGCTCGGTGTTCGGGCTGCAGAAGGGCGCGCCGGTGGTGTTCCGGGGCGTTCGCATCGGCGACGTCACCGACATCAGCGTGCACTACGACAGCAAGTCCGACACCTTCGCCATCCCCGTCATCGCCGACCTCGACGCCGATGCGGTGCGCGGCCTGGACGGCCGCATGGGCAACGACGACATCGGCCATGCCCTGCCCACCCTCATCAGGCGCGGCCTGACCGGCCAGCTCGGCACGCAGAGCCTGCTGACCGGCCAGCTCTACATCGACCTGGACTTCCGCACCAAGCCGCCCGGCAAGCTGCACGGCGGCTACCGGGGCGACGCCACCGAGATCCCCACCAGCGCCACCGCCTTCCAGGCCCTGAAGGACCAGCTCGAGAGCGTGGACCTGCGCAAGATCGTCGACGACCTCAGCCAGATCGCCAACTCGGCACGCCAGCTGATCGCCGCGCCCGAACTGAAGCAGGGCCTGAAGGACTTTGCCGCCACTGCCACCCACGCGCGCAGCCTGGCCGCACAGCTGGACCGCCGCGCCACGCCGCTGACGCGCAGCGCCGAAAGCGCGATGGCCAGCGTGGACCGCGCCGGCGACAAGGTGTCCCGCGCCGCCGACAAGCTCGGCACCGGCGCCGACCATGCCAGCGACCTGCTCGACCCCAAGGGCCCGACCGTGCGCGACGTGCAGCGCGCCGTCAATGAGCTGGCCCAGGCCAGCGCCTCGCTGCGTGAAGCCGCCGACAGCGACGGCCCGCTGTTGCAGCAGACCGAGCGCACGATGCGCGAGCTGTCGCAGGCTGCGCGCGCGCTGCGCCAGCTGGCCCGGTCGCTGGATGCGCAGCCGCAGCAGCTGCTGCTCGGCCGCGAGCCCGATGTCCCTCAAGCTGCTGCGCCGGAGCGTGACAAATGACGACGATCGCCATGGACCTGCAACGCCGCGGCCTGCTCATGCTGGCCGCGGCCGCCCTCGCTGGCTGCGCCGCTCGCAACACGCCGCCGCGCCGTCTCTACGGCCTGACGGGCATGCCGCCGCTGCCCGCCGACGCCCGACCCGGCCAGGACGGGCGCGCCTGGGTGCTGAGCCCGCAGATGGACCTGCCCGACCTGCTGGACCGCGACGAGATCCTGGTCGCCGAAGGCAGCGCCGGCCTGCGCCCCCTGCCCGAGGCCCGTTGGGCCGAGCCCCTGCGCGAAGCGCTGCCGCGGCTGCTGGCCGAAGACCTGTGGCGGCTGCGCCAGCCCTACCCCGTCACGGTCGGCAAGCAGAACACGCCGGAAGGCGAGTCGCTGCGTCTCATCGTGCAGGTGGACGAATGGCTGGCCCGGCCCGACGGCGGCGGCCTGCAGCTGAAGCTGCGCGCCCGCTGGCACTGGCTGCCCCTGCAAGCGCCGCGCGACACCACGCTGCCGGCACCGGGTTCGGCCGACCTGAGCCTGGCTTGCAGCGCGCAGGCGGATGCGCTGGCCGATGCCCATCGCCGCAGCGTCGTGCTGCTGGCGGCGCGCATCGTCGCGTCCTCCTAAGCCCTGCAGCTTCAGGCAGACCCTGAGCAAGCGCGTTCCGCGGCGCTGGAACAATCGCGGCCGCAGGGGCGGCTGCCTCGCATACAAAACATCGCGCCCGGGCCGCCCGAGGGCGCCAAGGGAGTGAGTGATGTTGGAGAGCTTGAGGTCCTGGGTCATCCTGCTGGCGTTTCTGGTCGGCGGGCCCTATGTGATGTTCAGCGGCGCGAGCGACGCGCGCGACATCAAGCGCCTGCAGGCCAATGGCCGCGAAACCATCGCCGTCGTGGAAAGCATCGAATGGCGCAAGAAGCGCAGCGGCTCGGAGAGCGGCTTTCGCGGTCACATCGTCTTCAAGACGGAGGCCGGCAATCAGGTCAACGCGGAGATCGGCCTGCCGCAGCAGCAAGGCCAGGCCATGAAGGACGGCAAGGCCGAACCCACGGTCAAGGTGCGCTATCTGCCCAACGAGCCCAATGTCGTGCGCCTGGCAGACATGCAGGACAACACCAGCGAGACGCGCTGGATCGGCGCGGTCATGTTCCTGATTGGCCTGGGCCTGCTGTGGTGGCGCTGGCGCAAGAACTCGGCCGGTCCGGCCGCCGTGGCGGCCTGAGGCGAGCGCCGGCAACGCCGGCCCTCTCGCCTCACTGAGCTGCGGTCAGACGGGCAGCAAAGGCCTTGTGCACGGCCAGCAAAGCGGCGGCACGTTGGGTCTGCACCTGGATCAGTGCGTCCGCCGCCGCCAGTCGCTCCTGCTCGGCGCTCAGCAGCGCATAGAAGTCGGTGACACCGGCTTCATAGCGCTTCAAAGCCAGCTCACGGGCTCGGCGCGTCGCGTCGGCGGCCGTGGCCTGGGCCGTGGCCTGGAGTTCGGTCTCACGCAGTGTCGACAGGCTGCCCTGGGCGTCCTGCAGCGCCGTCAGCTGGGCCTGCTCGGCCGCGGCCACCGCGGCTTCATAGCCAGCCCGTGCCGCGCTCTCTTCGGCCTTGCGGGCACCGAAGTCCAGGAAGTTCCAGTTCAGGGCCGCAGCCAGGCTGTGGATCTCCGTGCCGCTCTTGAACAGGTCGCCCGCCTTGCCCGCGCTCCAGCCGATCTGGCCGGTCAGGCCCAGGCTGGGCCAGCGCGCGGCCCAGGCGACATGGGCGCGTGAGGCGGCGGCCTGCGCGCGCGCGGTCGCCGCCTTCACGTCGGGGCGTTGCGCGAGCAGGCCGGCGGGGTCGGGCAGGGTGCCGAGGCTGACGAGACGCGGCTCGGGCATGGCGGGCAGCGGATCGCTGTCGGCCTTGTCGCAGTCAGCCGGGGGCTGGCCGCGCAGCACGTCGAGCTGCAGCCGGGTCAGGCAGGCGGCATTGCGCAGCGCCGGCACGCTGGCGGAGGTCTGCGCCACCAGGGCTTCGGCACGGGCCTGGTCCAGCGCCGTGCCGCGGCCGGCGCCGACGCGCGCCTTGACGAGGTCGAGCAGCTGGTTCTGCACGACCAGGGTCTCCTTGGCGAGCGCGAGCCGGTGGCCGAGGCCGATGAGCTGGGCCTGCAGGTTCAGCGCCGTGCCGGCCAGGCTGAGCTGGGCGGCATCGCGGTCCAGCGCGGCGCTCTGGGCGTCGTAGCCGGCCGCCTGGGCATTGGCCGAGACGCGGCCCCACAGGTCGACTTCCCAGCCCGCCGTCGCATTGACACCGTAGCTGGTGAAGTTGTTGAACACGCCCTGGTCATTGGGCGCGCGCTGGCGGCTGGCGCTGGCGCCGAGGCCGACGGTGGGCAGGCGCTGGGCGCCAGCAGCCGTGGCCAGGGCCTCGGCCTGCTTGAGCCGTGCGGCCGAGGCGCGCAGGTCGCGGTTGTTGGCCAGCACTTCATCGACGACGCGCTGCAATTGCGCGCTGTCGACAAAGGCCTGCGTCATCGTGGCGGCGCCCGGGTTGGACGCCGGCAGTTGCGCGAATTTCTCAGGGGCCAGGTTGGCCGGGCCCTTGGACAGGCCGGGCGCGGCGCAGCCAACCAGGGCAACGGCCAGGGCGAGAGGGGTCAGACGGGCGAGCATCTCAATGGCCCTCCTTCTTCGTGGGGGCGTCGTCATCGATGCCAGGGTGGAAGGCGTGGGCCGAGGCATCGACCTGGGCGCGCAGCGCGGCCGCACGGGCACGGCGCTTCTCGGTGCCGGCGCGCAGCAGGCTGTAGAAGACCGGCGTCAGGAAGATGCCGAACAGGGTCACGCCCAGCATGCCGGCGAACACGGCGATGCCCATGGCGCGGCGCATCTCGCTGCCGGCGCCGCTGCCCAGGATCAGCGGGATGACGCCGGCGCAGAAGGCGATGGACGTCATCAGGATGGGGCGCAGCCGCAGGCGGCAGGCCTCGATGACGGCCTCGCGGATGGTCTTGCCGTGCTCCTCCAGCTCCTTGGCGAACTCGACGATCAGGATGGCGTTCTTGCACGCCAGGCCGACCAGCACGACCAGGGCCACCTGCGTGAAGATGTTCAGGTCCCCCGCCTGTCCGAAGGGCGGGAAGTGCGACAGCCAGACCCCGAACAGCGCCGACAGGATGCACATCGGCACGATCAGGATGATGGCCAGAGGCAGGCTCCAGCTCTCGTACTGGGCGGCCAGCACGAGGATGACGAGCAGCACCGAGAAGGCCAGCACCGCGGCCAAAGTCGGCACCTCCACGTTCAGCACCGGCACGGTGACGCTGCGCGTCAGGCGGTCCTGGTAGCTGAGCTCGGTGAACTCGTAGCCGAAGCCGCGCGGCAACGTCTTCAGCAGGCGCTCGATCTCGGCCTCGGCCTGGCCCGACGAGAAGCCGGGCTTGGGCGCGCCGTTGATGTCGGCCGACGGGAAGCCGTTGTAGCGCGTCACGCGCGTCGGGCCGAAGGTCGGCTCGACGCTCATCAGCGAGCCCAGCGGCACCATCTCGCCGCTGCCGTTGCGGGTCTGCAGCTGGGTGATGTCCTCGGCCTTGGCGCGGAAGGGCGCGTCGGCCTGGACGATGACCTGGTAGGTCTTGCCGAACTTGGTGAAGTCGTTGACGTAGAGCGAGCCGAGGTTGATCTGCAGCGTGTCGTAGATGGACGCCAGCGGCACGCCCATCTGCTTGGCCTTGGTGCGGTCGACGTTGGCGAACAGCTGCGGCACGTTGATGTCGTAGTTGGAATAGGCGTGCCGATGCTGGTGTTGGGGTTGCCGTAGACCTGGCCCAGCGTGCCCCAGACGGCGCCGTACAGGGCCTGTTCGCCCTGGCTGCTGCGGTCCTGCACCTGCACCTTGAAGCCGCCGGCGATGCCCAGGCCGTCGACCGGCGGCGGCGGCACGACGAACATGCGCGCGCCCTGGATCTGCTGGATGGCGCCATTGACCTTGCCGAGGATGGCCTCCTTGCTCATGTCGTGCGAGGTGCGCTTGTCGAAGTCCTCGAGGCCGAAGAAGACGATGCCCTCGTTGGGCGCCGCCGAGAAGCCGGCGCCCGACAGGCCGGGGAAGGCCACCGAGTCCTTGATGCCGGGCACCTTGAGCGCGATCTCGCTCATGCGGCGGATGACTTCCTCGGTGCGGTCCAGGCTGGCACCGGCCGGCAGCTGGGCGATGCCGATCAGGTACTGCTTGTCGGGCGCGGGCACGAAGCCGCTGGGGATGCGCGACAGCAGCAGTACGGTGGCCCCCAGCAGCAGCGCGTAGACGATCAGGGCCGCCGACCTGCGCTTCAGGATGCCCGTCACGCCACGGCTGTAGCCCTCGGAGCGCCGATGGAAGAAGCGGTTGAACCAGTTGAAGAAGCGGCCGAAGACCTTGTCCATGCCGCGCGTCAGCGCGTCCTTGGGCGCGTCATGCGGGCGCAGCAGGATGGCGGCGAGGGCCGGCGACAGGGTCAGCGAGTTGAAGGCCGAGATCACCGTCGAGATGGCGATGGTGACGGCGAACTGCTTGTAGAACTGGCCGGACAGGCCCGGCACGAGTGTGAGCGGGATGAAGACCGCGCACAGCACCAGGGCGATGGCGATGATGGGGCCCGAGACCTCCTGCATGGCCTTGACGGTCGCCGCATGCGGCGTCAAGCCGTCCTGGATGTTGCGCTCGACGTTCTCGACCACCACGATGGCGTCGTCCACCACGATGCCGATGGCCAGCACGAGGCCGAACAGCGTCAGCGTGTTGATGGAGAAGCCCAGCAGCAGCAGCACGGCGAAGGTGCCGATGATGGACACCGGCACGGCCACCAGCGGGATGATGGAGGCGCGCCAGGTCTGCAGGAAGATGATGACGACCAGCACCACCAGCGCCACGGCCTCGAACAGCGTGTGCACGACCTTTTCGATGGAGGTCTGCACGAAGCGCGTCGGGTCGTAGACGATGGCGTAGTCCACGCCCTTGGGGAAGCTGGGCTTGAGCCTCTCCATGGTCTTACGGACGTTGTCGGAGATGGCCAGCGCGTTGGAGCCCGGCGCCTGGAAGATGGCGATGGCTGCGGCTTCCTTGTTGTTCAGCAGGCTGCGCAGCGCATAGGTGTTGGCGCTGATCTCGACGCGGCCGAGATCCCTCACGCGCACCATGGCACCCGTCTTGGGCTCACTGCGGACGATGATGTTGCTGAACTCCTCCTCGCTGGCCAGGCGGCCCTGGGCATTGATGGACAGCTGGAAGTCGGTGTGCTGGGGCGACGGCGAGGCACCGACGACACCGGCGGCGACCTGGGTGTTCTGTTCGCGGATGGCGCCCACGACGTCGGACGCCGTCAGGTTGCGGGCGGCCAGCTTCTGCGGGTCGAGCCAGATGCGCATGGCGTAGTCACCGGCGCCGAAGCTCAGCACCGAGCCCATGCCCGGCACCCGCAGCAGGTCGTCACGCACGTTCAGCGTGCCGTAGTTGCGCAGATAAAGGGCGTCGCGCGAATTGTCGGGACTGACCAGGTGGACCACCATGGTCAGGTTGGACGCAGCCTTCTCGGTCGTCACGCCGATCTGGCGCACGATGTCGGGCAGGCGCGGCAGGGCGCGGTTGATGCGGTTCTGCACCGCCGTCTCGGCGGCTTCCGGGTGGGTACCGATCTTGAAGGTGACGGTCAGCGTCATGCCGCCGTCGCCGGTGGCCTGGCTGTCGAAGTAGAGGACGTTTTCCAGGCCGTTGATCTGCTCTTCCAGCGGCGTCGCGACCGTTTCGGAGATCACGCGCGGGTTGGCGCCGGGGTACTGGGCGCGCACGACGACCTGGGGCGGCGCGACCTCGGGGTATTCCGAGATCGGCAGCAGCGGGATGGCCAGCGCGCCGATCAGGAAGATGAAGAGGGACAACACGGTCGCGAAGCGCGGCCGGTCGATGAAGAAGCGTGAGATGTCCATGGGCTACCGCCTTGGGATTACTTCGAGGCGGCGGAAGCCGGAGCGGCGGCGGGCGCGGGCGCTGCGCCCGGCGGCGCGGCGGGAATGGGCATGCCCTTGTCGTCGACCTTCAGCACCTGCGGCGTGACCGGCGCACCGGGGAAGGCACGCAGCAGGCCATCGACGATGACCAGCTCGCCGGCCTTGACGCCGTCGACGACGCGCATGCCGTCGACCAGGGCGCCCGGCGTGACGGGGCGCGGCTGGACGATGTTGTTGGGTCCGACGATGAGGACGATCTTGCGCGTCTGGTCGGTGGAGATGGCGCGGTCGGGCACGACGACGGCCTGGTAGCTGCCGCTGCCGATCAGTTTGATGCGGGCGAACAGGCCGGGCGTGAACAGGCCCTGCTTGTTGTCGAACACGGCACGGCCGCGGATGGAGGCGGTGGCTGGGTTCAGGCGGTTGTCGACAAAATCCATCTTGCCCGTGTGCGGATAGCCCTGCTCGTTGGACAGGCCCATCTGCACCGCATTGGGCGTCTCGCGCGACGAGGGGCGGGTGCCGTCACGGGCAGCACGCATGTATTTCAGATAGGTCGCCTCGCTGGCGTCGAAGTAGGCATAGACCTTGTCGCTGGAGACGACGGTGGTCAGCACGGGATCGCCGACGCCCACGAGGTTGCCCGGCGTCACGTTGGCGCGCGAGGTGCGGCCGCTGACGGGGGCGGTGATGCTGGCGTATTCGACATTCAGCTTGGACTGCACCAGGGCCGCCTCGGCGGCCTTCTGGTTGGCCTCGGCCGAGCGCAGGGCCGAGCGCAGCTGGTCGATCTCCTGCTGGCTGACGGCGTTGATGCTGATCAGCTTCTCGGAGCGGGCCAGGTCGGCCTTGGCCAGTTCGGCTTGCGTCTTGGCGGCGGCGATCTGGGCTTCGACACGGGCGACGTCGGCCTTGAAGGCGCGGGCGTCGATGCTGAACAGCGCTTCGCCCTTCTTCACCAGCTGGCCTTCCTTGAAGCGCACCGCCTCGACGGTGCCGGCGACGCGGGAGCGCACGTCGACGGTGTCCGGCGCCTCCAGGCGGGCGGTGAATTCGTCGAATTCCTGCACCTCACGCTGGGTGGCGGGCGCCACCGACACCGGCGGCGGGCCGCCATGGCCGCCGGGGCCACCAGCGCCGTCCGGCTTCTGGCCGCAGGCGGCGAGCAGGGCGATGAGGACGGGGGACAGGGTCAGCGCCAGATTCTTCTTGGACATGGGGGGCTCCGAATGCAAGCCGGCGACTGTAAGCACATCGCCCCAACGCTGTTACCCCAAAACCTAAAGCCCGACCAGGCTGCTGACATTCCTTGTCAACAGCCCGGAACTGTGAACAAAAAGGCCGCCGAGCTTCAAAGCTGGGCGGCCTTGGCGGTACGCACGGGTTTCATGAACCCGTGCAGACAGTGTCTTAGTGAACGCCGTGCATCCACTTCTTCATCAGGGGGGTCATCAGCATCAGCACGATGCCGGCGCCGATGGGGATGGCCGTGAAGATCAGGAAGAACACCGACATCGAATAGTGGTTGGAGATTTCGTCGATGTAGGAGCCCGTCACGCCGGCCAGCTTGTTGGCTATTGCCGTGTTCAGGAACCAGACGCCGAACATCAGGCCCAGAAGCCGCGTCGGTGCCAGCTTGGAGATATAGGACAGGCCGACCGGCGACAGGCAGAGCTCGCCCACGGTGTGGAAGAAATAGGCCAGGCACAGAAAGACCATGCTGACCTGGGCCGTCTTGGCGCCGGCCGGAATGCCATTGGAGCCGTAAGACAATGCGGCAAAGCCCAGTCCCAGCAGCACGAGGCCGACACCGAACTTGACCGGGCCCGCCGGGTTCCAGTGCTTCTCCCACATCTTGGAGAACATCGGCGCCAGGATGACGAGGAAGAAGCTGTTCAGCACGCCAAACCAGCTGGCCGGCACTTCGGACTGCTCCAGCGCGAACTCGCGCGCCAGCATCCAGATGACGAGGCCCCAGATGACGGCAAAGGCCAGGCCCAGCAGGCCGTTGGCCAGCAGATAGCGGCTGCCGGTGCTGCGGTTGAGCTTCCAAAGGAGCCAGGTCAGGATCAGCGCCGGCAGCACGGTCATCAGCGAGTTGACGACCTTGAACACGAAGCCACTGGTGCCGACCAGGGTGCGGTCGGTGTAGTCGGCCGCGAAGATGGTCATCGAACCGCCGGCCTGCTCGAAGGCAAACCAGAAGAAGATCGTGAAGAAGGAAAAGACGAAGATGGCCTTCAGGCGGTCAGCCACGACATGCGAGGGCGCCTCATCGGCCGCCGCCGCGGCAGCCTTGGCACGATCCTCGGCCTTGGGCGGCGCGCCGATGTCGCCGAAGAGGTGCTGGCTGAAGTAGAACTGCAGCGCACCCAGAATCATGAACAGGCCGGCCAGGCCAAAGCCGAGGTGCCAGGACACCTTCTCGCCGATATAGCCGCACAGCAGGATGCCGAAAAAGGCGCCGGCATTCACGCCCATGTAGAACAGCGTGTAGCCACCGTCCCGGGCGTTGTCTTCCTTGGGGCCATAGAGCTGGCCGACAACGGCTGACACATTTGGCTTGAACAGGCCCGTGCCCAGCACGACCAGACCGAGGCCGATGTAGAAGCTCGGCACCGTGTTCAGGAACATCGAGATATGACCAGCGGCAATGACGAAACCGCCGATGACGACGGCGCGGCGCGTGCCCAGGAAGCGGTCGGCCAGGTAGCCCCCCAGGATGGGCAGCAGGTAGGCGCCCATCGTGTAAGTGCCATACAGGGACGAGGCCTCGGCCCGCGTCCAGCCCCAGCCGCCCTTGGCGGCCTCGGACACAAGAAAGAGCACCAGCAGGCCGCGCATGCCGTAGTAGGAGAAGCGCTCCCACATCTCGGTGAAGAAGAGCACGAAGAGCTGGTTGGGCTGGCCAAGGATGGTCGCCGCGTTGGGCGTCGCTCGGCCGGCCGCGGCCGGGTTGGCCACGGGGGAGGTGGTAGTCACGTCAGTCGTTCCAGGTGAAACCGCGAAAGGCGGGCGGGTAGCCCGCGCGGAAGACCGGAATTGTCCCGGCAGCAGCGCGTTTTCCACCGGCGGGTGACCCAGGGATTGCCCTGGGTCGGCCACCCGCAGTCAGGCGGCGTCAGGGCGCCGCGGCGTGGGTGGCGCCGGTCGCGGCGGCGAGCACGGGTTCGCGCTCCGGCAGGATGTAGACCAGGCTCTTGCCGCTGCCCAGGGTCGGCAGCACCACGCGGTCGAAGAAGTCGGGATCGACGACGACGCAGCCCAGGGTGATGCGGCGGTCTTCCAGCCGGGCCGAGGCCAGGCGCTCGGGGCGCCGCTGGCTGGCTGGCGCCGGACGCAGGCGGTGGATGGCGAGGTTGGCCTCGTAGTCGAACCAAACGATGCGCTCGCCGTTCAGGTTGCGGCCCGGCTGGGCCTCAAAGCGGCCGGCCGGCGTCACGCGCTCGTTGACCTTCAGGGCCAGCGGCTCCTTGCCGCGGGCACTCGGCGGCTCCGCGTCCCCAGGCGTCAGCCCCAGCAGCACGGGCGCCCGCCCGACCAGGTTGCCGTCAGCGCCGTAGACGGACAGCGTCGCCTGGCGCTTGTCGACGATGGCAAAAGGGCGGGCATCGCCTGCATCGCTGGCCACCGGCCGCGAGATGACCTGCGCACCCGCGGCCGACGTCGCCAAGGCACTCCACCCGATGACGATGCCGGCCATGGCGGCCCTGGCCCGGTCTGCCCAACTGCTGCCCACTCGACGCCCCATTCATCATGGCGGCGCAACCTTCGCGCCTGCCTGACGGGCAGTCTAGGGAGCGGGTCTTGTAACCGACAGACAAGAACTTCACGGTTTGGCGCTGTTACCTCGCCGGGGGTCCGCCTGGGCCAGCAGCTGCGGCGGCGCGGCGGCAGGGAAGAAGGCCGTTAGGGGCTGCTTCTCGGGCAGCACGTAGACGACGGCGCGCCCCTGGCCCAGGTTGGGCAGGACGGTGCGCTCGAAGAACGCGACGGGAACGTTGATGCAGCCCCAGCTGATGCGCTTGTCGGCCACCGTCTTGCTGGCCAGGCGTTCCAGGCGGCGCTCTCTGGGGTCGCTGTTGATGACGCGGTGCATGGAGACGGCGGCGTCGTAGTCCACCCATACCACCTCCTTGCCTTCGGCGTTGCGGCCGGGCGCCGAGACGAAACGGCCGGCGGGCGTGGTGCGCTCCTGCGGCCTGATCTCCTCGATGCTCTTGCTGCCGATGCCGGCCGCCGAGTAGTCGCCGACCGCAAAGCCCAGCAATACGGTGCTGGCGCCGAGCAGACGGCCCTCGGGGGCGAAGACATAGACCCGGGCGCGCCGCTTGTCGACGATGGCGAAGGCGCTGCTGCCGTTGTCGGCCTCGCGCACCGCCCAGGCGGCGACGCGGGTCACGTCCAGCGGCGCGCGGGTCGTGCCGAAATCGAGTTTGCGCTCGATGGGCGGCAAGGCCGGCGCTTGCGCCGGGGCCGACGCCGCGGCTACGGGTCGCCGGGCCGCAACGGCCAGCGGCGGCGTGCGCTTGAAGCTGCCGCCGAAGAAGGTCAAGAAGACGGCCAGGGCCAGGGCGGCGATGAGGCCGCCCTGGCCGAGGCCGATGAGGATGTCGCGCCGCCGGGCGGCGTCTTCACGTTCAGCGCGCGCTCCGAAACGCATGATGGCCGTGCCGACGCAGGCGCTGGCGGGCTGCGATCAGTGACGGTCGGCGCGGGGAGCCGGGGCGGCCGCATCGTAGGACGGGCTCGGCGTGGTGGTCGTGGTCGTCGTCGCGGTCGTGTCGGTCGTCGTGGAGCTCGGCAGCGGCGCGGCGGTGTCGGCCGGCGGCGTGACGGGTTGCTGCTGCTGGGCAGTCATGGCGGTGCTGTCGACGGGCGCTGCAGCGTTGGGATCCACCGGCGCAGCATTCGGGTCAGCCGGCGTCTGCTCGCTCGGAGTCGCCGCGGTGGCGGCAGCCATCGGGTCGGTCGGCTGTTGTTGCGGCTGGTCCTCGGTCTGCGCAAAGGCCAGGCCGATGCTGGTGACGAGAACGGCAGCGGTCAGGGCGCTGGTGACGGTCTTGATGGTGGACATGGTGGACTCCTGTGAAAGCTTGAACCGGCCAGGGCCGGGGGGCTGCGCCGGCCTTTCCCCACCGGCTGGAATCCACTCTATGACCCGCTTCACGCGCCGGGCGTCGGTGCCGAGCGTCATCTCATGTAGGAGGCGCCCCCGCTCCGTAGCGGCTGGTTACGCCGCGTAGCCAGGCTGTCTACAAGCTGAAGTCGTAGTCGATGGTCAGCGGCGCGTGGTCGCTGAACATCTGGCCCGTGTAGATGGCCTCGCGCTTCGCGAGGGCCGCGATGCCGGGTGTGGCCAGGTGGTAGTCCAGCCGCCACCCGACGTTGTTGGCGCGCGCGGCGCCGCGGGCGCTCCACCAGGTGTATTGCTCGGCCTTGTCGTTGAGCGTGCGAAACACGTCGACGACGCCCCCGTCATCGAACAGCGTGGTCAGCCAGGC
This sequence comes from Roseateles sp. FW305-36, assembly GCF_058787015.1. Lineage (NCBI taxonomy): Bacteria > Pseudomonadati > Pseudomonadota > Betaproteobacteria > Burkholderiales > Sphaerotilaceae > Roseateles > Roseateles sp. FW305-36. The sequence continues at coordinate 75,689 of NZ_JBYSZK010000016.1, forward strand.
GCGCTCCTCGGGCAGGAAGCCGCTGTTCTTCTGGTTGCCGCGCCAGTTCTTCAGGTCGATTTCCTTGTGGGCGATGTTGACGTCGGCCACCAGGATGAATTCGCGCTCGGCCTTCAACGCCATCAGGTGTGGGTGCATGGCCGCCAGGAAGCGGTACTTGACCGCCTGGCGCTCCTCGCCGCTGGTGCCGCTCGGGAAGTAGACGCTGATGAGGCTGAGCTTGCGACCGGGCTTGTCGAAGCGCTTCTCGACCCAGCGGCCCTCGCTGTCGAACTCGGCAATGCCCAGCCCCGTGATCAGGTCGCTGGGCTCCTCGCGTGTGTACAGGCCCACCCCGGAGTAGCCCTTCTTCTCGGCGTAGTGGAAGTGGCCGTTGAGCTTGTCGCAGTGGCGGAACTTGGCCTCCACCACGTCGGCCTGCGCCTTGAGCTCCTGCACGCCGACGGCATCGGCCTGCTGCTGGTCCAGCCAGTCGAAGAAGCCCTTGCTGGCGGCGGAGCGCACGCCGTTGAGATTGGCCGTGATGAAGCGCATTTGAACTAGGGGGAGGGTTGATCTGGAGAAGTATCGCAGTGCAGCAAATGAACAACACCCGCCGCAAGCTTTCATCATCAAACGGTCACGCGATCTTTACGATCCCGTAGGAATCAGAGGCGTTACAAGCGCCCATTTTTTCGCCCCTGCATGCCTTTCCCCCCGTCAACCCGAGGATTTCTCATGCCGAACCCACGCGTTTCCCTGACCCTGCTCGCGCTCGCGCTGAGCACGGCCTTCCCGATGCAGTCCGCCCTGGCGCAGGCTGCTCCTGGAACCGAAGCCAAGAAGGACGTCAACCAGCTCGAAGCCGTCATCGTGACCGGCAGCCGCCGGTCTGAAAACCTGAAGGAAGTGCCGCTGTCGATCTCGGCGATCAAGTCCGAGGAACTCGACACCTACAACGCCGCCGGCCAGGACATCCGCGCCCTGTCCGGCAAGGTGCCCAGCCTGAACATCGAGTCCGACTACGGCCGCACCTTCCCGCGCTTCTATGTGCGCGGCCTGGGCAACACCGACTTCGACATGAACGCCTCCCAGCCGGTGGGCCTGGTCTATGACGATGTGGTGCAGGAAAGCATCGCGCTGAAGGGCTTCCCGGTCTTCGACATGGCCCAGGTGGAGCTGCTGCGTGGCCCGCAGGGCACGCTGTTCGGCCGCAACTCGCCGGCCGGCGTCATGAAGTTCGACTCGGCGAAGCCGGGCAAGAAGTTCGAGGGCTACGCCAACATCGGCTGGGGCCGCTGGAACTCCGTCAACCTCGAAACGGCCGTCAACGCGCCGCTCAGCGATGACTGGCAGATGCGCGTGGCCGGCATCGTGCAGCGCCAGGACAACCGCGTGCACAACCCGATTGCCGCCACCGCCGGCGGCACGGCCGACCTCGAGGGCTACAACGACAAGGCACTGCGCCTGCAGGCTCTGTACAAGAACGGTGGCTTCGAGGGTCTTTTCAAGGTCCAGGCCCGCGACTTCAAGGGCACGGCCACGACCTTCCGCGCCAACATCATGAAGCGCGGCACCAACGACCTCGTCGACGGCTACGACGACAGCTACTACCCCACCGACGGCTACAACTCGCAGACGCTGAAGTCCAGCGAGATCAGCGCCCGCCTGCGCTGGGACTTCGACGGCGTGTCGCTGTACTCCATCACGGCCCACGACCGCGCCAAGTTCTACAGCCGCGGCGACGTGGACGGCGGCTTCGGCAGCCGCTTCGGCGGCATCCCGGACGGCCCGAAGTACTACCCGTCGGGCTCGACGACGCCCTACCCCTCGGTCATCCCGTTTGATGCGCAGACGGCCGACGGCATCCCCTATCTGCGCCAGACCACGCAGGAATTCCGCCTGCAGTCCAACACCAGCGCGCCCTTCCAGTGGATCGCCGGCCTCTACTACTTCAACGAGAAGCTGCAGGTGGACAGCTTCAACTTCGACAGCTTCGCCGTGGGCGACCCGCAGAACGGCTACGCCGTGCAGCACCAGGAAGCCAAGTCCTGGGCCGCCTTCGGCAACGTGAAGTACGCCGTCACGCCCGACCTCAAGCTGACCGCCGGCCTGCGCTACACCGACGACAAGAAGGACTTCGACGCGGTGCGCACCTGGACGCCGGGCAAGGCGCCCAACGTCGACATCATCGGCCCCTTCTACACCCACCCCAAGTCGACGAACTGGAGCTGGGATGTCGGCGCCAACTACAACATCGACAAGGCCACCAGCGTGTTCGCGCGTGTCGCCACCGGCTACCGCGCACCGTCCATCCAGGGCCGCGTGCTGTTCGGCGACTCGATCTCCATCGCGAACTCGGAGAAGGTGCTGTCCGCCGAAGTCGGTTTCAAGGCCGACCTGCTGGACAACACCGCCCGCCTCAGCGGCACGCTCTTCAGGTACCGCGTGAAGGACATGCAGCTGACGGCCGGCTCGGGTTCCACCAACCAGAACCGCCTCGTCAACGCCGCCAAGGCCGAGGGCCAGGGCTTCGAGCTCGACGCCCAAGCCATCATCGCGCGCGACTGGCGCACGACGCTGGGCTTCTCGTACAACGACACGAAGATCAAGGACCCCAACCTCTTCGTGCTGCCCTGCGGCAATGCCGGCTTCCAGTTCCTGGAAGCCAACACCGGTTGCACGGTGCTCGACCCAGCGGGCCCGCTGGCCGGCACCGTCAGCATCAACGGCAACCCGCTGCCGCGCGCGCCCAAGATCGTCTGGAACTGGACGCTCAAGTACAGCCTCGAGCTGGGCAACGGCGAGCTGACCGTGCTGACCGACTGGGCCTACAAGGACAAGTACAACATGTTCCTGTACGAGGCCGTCGAGTACAAGGCCAAGGCGGCCCTGGAAGGCGGCCTGCGCGTCGGCTACGGCTGGGCCAACGGCCGCTACGAGGTGGCCGCCTTCTCGCGCAACATCACCAACCACCGCCAGACGGTCGCCGCCATCGACTTCGACAACCTGACCGGCATCGTCAACGAGCCACGCAGCTACGGCGTGCAGTTCAAGGCGTCGTTCTGACGCGGCAACATGGGCGGCACGCCGCCCGTGTAAACGAGCAGAGGCCTGGCCCGTTCTAGGGGCCGGGCCTCTTTTTTTGGCCCCTAGAATCTTTGCCAAATGCAACCTGACGCCGATCCACTCGCCCAGTCCTTCGTCGCCTTCGCCGTTCAGGCCGGCGTGCTGCGTTTCGGCGAGTTCAAGACCAAGGCCGGTCGGCTCAGCCCCTACTTCTTCAATGCCGGCCTCTTCGATGACGGCGCCAAGCTCGGCAAGCTGGCCGGCTTCTACGCCGAGCGCCTGATCGCGTCAGGCCTGCCCTTCGACATGATCTTCGGCCCTGCCTACAAGGGCATCACGCTGGCCGCCGCCGTCGCGATGGAGCTGGCGCGCCGCGGCCACAACCTGCCCTTCGCCTACAACCGCAAGGAAGCCAAGGACCACGGCGAAGGCGGCACCCTGGTCGGCGCACCGGTCAAGGGCCGCGTGCTCATCATCGACGACGTCATCTCCGCCGGCACCTCGGTGCGCGAGTCCATCCAGATGATCGAGGCCGCCGGCGCCAAGCCTTGCGGGGTGTCCATCGCACTGGACCGGCAGGAGAAGGCGGCGGAGAACGGTGTCGACAGCCCGCTGTCCGCCGTGCAGCAGGTGCAGCAGCGCTACGGCCTGCCGGTCGTCGCCATCGCCGGCCTGGCCGACCTGCTGGCCTATCTGGAGGGCGCGCCCGAACTGGCCACCCACCGCCCGGCCGTGCTGGCCTACCGAGAGCGTTACGGGGTCTGATGCGCATCCTGCCTGCCGTCGCCGGACTGTTCATCGCCAGCACTGCCCTGGCGCAGGACGCCTCGCCCTCCAAGGGCATCTACACCTGCACGACGGCCGACGGCCGCAAGCTGACGGGCGACCGCCCCATTCCCGAGTGCACGACGCGCGAGCAGCGCGTGCTCAACCCCGACGGCTCGCAGCGCAGCACCCTGCCCCCTTTCCTCAGCCCCGAGGACAGAGCCAGCAAGGAAGCCGCCGACCGTCGCGCCGCGGCCGAGCGCATCGCCCAGCAGGACGCCATCCGTCGCGACCGCACGCTGATGCTGCGCTATCCCAACGAGGCCGCCCACCAGCGCGCACGCAACCTCGCCCTGGACGACGCCAACAAGGCCATGCGCAGCTCCGAGCGGCGCATCAAGGACCTCAACGCCGAGCGCAAGCCGCTGCTCGACGAGGCAGAGTTCTACAAGGGCAAGCCTTTGCCGAGCAAGCTCAAGCAGGCCCTGGACGCCAACGACGCCAGCATCGAGGCCCAGGAGGTTCTGATCGAGAACCAGAAGGCCGAGCTGGTGCGCATCAACAAGAGCTATGACGCCGAGCTGGCACGCCTGAAGAAGCTCTGGACCGGCGCCACGCCGGGCTCGATGCCGCCGCTGGGCGAACTGCCGCCGACGGCACCGCCGCCGACACCAAAACGCTGAAATCGGCCTCAGAAAAACCCTGAGGCCGCCCTTTCACCCGAGCTTTTTCTTCAGCAACTCGTTGACCAGGGCCGGGTTGGCCTTGCCCTTAGTCGCCTTCATAGCCTGGCCGACCAGGGCGTTGAAGGCCTTGTCCTTGCCCGAGCGGTACTCGTCGACGGACTTCTGGTTGGCGGCCAGCACCTCGTCGAGGATGGCCTCGATGGCGCCGGTGTCGCTGACCTGCTTCAGGCCCTTGGCCTCGATGACGGCGTCCACGTCGGTCGCCTCGCCCGTCCACAGCGATTCGAAGACCTGCTTGGCGGCGTTGTTGGAGATCGTGCCGTCCGAGATGCGGCCGATGAGCCGGGCCAGCAGTTCTGGGCCGACCGGTGCGGCATCGATCTCGCCGCCGTCGGCGTTGAGCCGCTTGCTGATCTCGCCCATGACCCAGTTGGCCACCAGCTTCGGAACCGCTCCCGCGGCCTTGGCGGCCTCGTAGTAGCGCGCCGTCGCCAGGCTCTGCGTCATCATGGTCGCGTCATAGGCCGGCAGGCCGTCGACGCTCTCGAAGCGGGCCGCCATCACCGACGGCAGCTCGGGCATCTCGCCCTTGACGCGCTCCACCCACTCGGCCGCGATGACCAGCGGCGGCAGGTCGGGATCGGGGAAGTAGCGGTAGTCGGCCGAGTCTTCCTTGCTGCGCATCGCGCGGGTCTCGCCGGTGTCGGGGTTGTAGAGCACCGTGGCCTGCTGGATCTTGCGGCCGTCCTCGATCTCGTCGATCTGCCAGTTGACCTCGTAGTTCACCGCGTCGATGAGGAAGCGGAAGCTGTTGAGGTTCTTGATCTCGCGGCGCGTGCCGTAGGGGTCGCCGGGCTTGCGCACCGACACGTTGACGTCGCAGCGGAAGGAGCCCTCTTGCATGTTGCCGTCACAGATGCCCAGCCACATCACCAGGGCGTGCAGGGTCTTGGCGTACTCGGCCGCCTCGGCACCCGAGCGCATGTCGGGCTCGGAGACGATCTCCAGCAGCGGCGTGCCGGCGCGGTTCAGGTCGATGCCCGACTGGCCGTGGTAGTCCTCGTGCAGGCTCTTGCCCGCGTCTTCCTCGAGGTGGGCACGGGTCAGGTTGACCTTGTGCTTGACGTCGCCGACGAAGAACTCGACCGCGCCGCCCTGCACCACCGGGATCTCGAACTGGCTGATCTGGTAGCCCTTGGGCAGGTCGGGGTAGAAGTAGTTCTTGCGGGCAAAGATGGACAGCGGCGCCACCTTGGCGCCGACGGCCAGGCCGAAGCGGATGGCGCGTTCGACGGCTGCGCGGTTCAGCACCGGCAGGGTGCCTGGCAGGGCCAGGTCCACCGGCGAGGCCTGGGTGTTGGGCGCCGCGCCGAAGGCGGTCGAGCTGCCGCTGAAGATCTTGCTCTGCGTGGAGAGCTGGACGTGGTTTTCGAGGCCGATGACGACCTCATAACCGCGGATGAGCTTGGATGTCGTAGGCATGGTCAGATTCCTGCGGGCGCGGCCAGGTGCCAGTCGGTCGCCTGCTGCAGGGCGTGCGCGGTGTGCAGCAGCTGCCCTTCCTTGAAGTAGTTGCCGATCAGCTGCAGGCCGACGGGCATGCCGCCGGCGCCCGACCCCACCGGCACGCTCATGCCGGGCAGGCCGGCCAGCGAGCCGGGCAGCGTGAAGATGTCGGCCAGATAGGCCTGGGTCGGGTCGTCCTTGCCCTCGCCGTGCTTCCAGGCGACGGTGGGTGCGACCGGGCCGGCGATGACGTCGCACTGGGTGAAGCACTGCTGGAAGTCGTCCGCGATCATGCGGCGCAGCTTCTGGGCCTGCAGGTAGTAGGCGTCGTAGTAGCCGTGGCTTAGCACATAGCTGCCGATCATGATGCGGCGCTTGACCTCGGGGCCGAAGCCTTCTGCACGCGTCTTCTTGTACATATCGAGAAGATCGTCGTACTTGGCCGCGCGATGACCGAACTTGACGCCGTCGAAGCGGCTCAGATTGGAGCTCGCCTCGGCCGGGGCAATGATGTAGTAGACCGGGATGGCCAGCTCGGTGCGGGGCAGGCTGACGTCCACCAGCGTGGCGCCCAGCTTCTCCAGTTCGGCCAGGCCGGCGCGAACGGCGGCGTTGACGTCGGCGGACAGGCCGGCCGGGAAGAACTCCCTGGGCAGGCCGACGCGCAGGCCCGCCAGCGGCTTGCCCGCGGCAGCGCCTTCGCGGGCGGCCAGCATCTGGGCATGGAAGTCCTGCGGCGGTTGCTGCACGCTGGTGGCGTCGCGCTCGTCGAAGCCGCTCATGCTTGAGAGCAGCAGGGCGCAGTCCTCGGCCGAGCGAGCCATGGGGCCGGCCTGGTCCAGGCTGGAAGCGAAGGCGATCATGCCGTAGCGCGAGCACACGCCATAGGTCGGCTTGATGCCGGTGATGCCGGTGAAGCTGGCCGGCTGGCGGATGGAGCCGCCGGTGTCGGTGCCGGTCGAGGCGGGCACCAAGCGAGCCGCCACGGCCACGGCCGAGCCGCCGGAGGAACCGCCGGGCACGCGGCTGACGTCCCAGGGGTTGTGGGCCGGACCGTAGGCGCTGTTTTCGTTGGCCGAGCCCATGGCGAACTCGTCGCAGTTCAGCTTGCCCAAGCTGACCGTGCCGGCCGCATTCAGGCGGGCAACGACGGTGGCGTCGAAGGGGCTGCGATAGCCCTCGAGGATCCTGGAACCGGCCGTCGTCGGCATGTCGGCCGTGACGTAGATGTCCTTGTGCGCCAGCGGGATGCCGGTCAGCGCGCCGCCGTTGCCGGCCGCCAGCACCGCATCGGCCGCAGCCGCGCGGGCCAGGGCGCCGTCGGCGTCGACGTGCAGGAAGGCGCCCAGCGCCTTGTCGTGGGCGGCGATGCGGTCCAGCAGGCCTTGGGTGGCTTCGCGGCTGGACAGGGCACGGCTTTTCAGGGCGGCGGCCAGTTCGGCCACGCCCATGTCGTGAACGGGCTTCATTCGATGACCTTGGGAACGAGGAAAAGGCCGTCCTCGACGGCCGGGGCGCTGCGCTGGTTCAGCTCGCGCTGGTTGCTCTCGGTGACGACGTCTTCACGCAGGCGCAGCTGCACCTGCTGGATGGCCGACAGCGGCGTGTACAGCGGCTCGACGCCGGCGGTGTCCACGGCGCTCATCTGGTCCACGATCTTGAAGAAGTCGTTCAGGTTGCCCAGCAACGCCTCGGATTCGGCGGGTTGCAGTTCCAGCCGGGCCAGGTTGGCGATGCGGCTCACGTCGTCGGGGGTGAGGCTCATGAAGGGTTTTCAGATGTAAGCCTGGGGCCAGAAACCTAGTGTTGGCGGGCCTCAGAATGGGGTGATCGGTTATTATCGCCGCCCATCTTCAAGGCCTTCGAGGCTGCCCCTTCAGCGACGGATTTCGTTGCCGGCCGGGCGGCCTCGATGCTTATTCAGCCCCCCGATTTCTGAGCCGCGCCCGCCGGCGAGGCTCTTTGCGCCACACCATGTTCGCCTCCCTGCGCCGCTATTTCTCGACCGACCTCGCCATCGACCTCGGCACCGCCAACACCCTGATCTACGTGCGCGGCAAGGGCATCGTCCTCGATGAACCCTCGGTGGTCTCGATCCGCCACGAAGGGGGCCCCAACGGCAAGAAGACCATCCAGGCCGTCGGCCGCGAGGCCAAGGCCATGCTGGGCAAGGTGCCGGGCAACATCGAGGCCATCCGCCCCATGAAGGACGGCGTCATCGCCGACTTCACGGTCACCGAGCAAATGCTCAAGCAGTTCATCAAGATGGTCCACGACTCGAAGACGTTCAAGCCGTCGCCGAGGATCATCATCTGCGTGCCCTGCGGCTCCACCCAGGTCGAGCGCCGCGCCATCCGCGAGTCGGCCCTGGGCGCCGGCGCCAGCGAGGTCTACCTGATCGAGGAACCGATGGCTGCAGCGATTGGCGCGGGCCTGCCGGTGGCCGAGGCCTCGGGCTCCATGGTGGTCGACATCGGCGGCGGCACCACGGAAGTCGGCGTCATCTCGCTGGGCGGCATGGTCTACAAGGGCAGCGTGCGCGTCGGCGGCGACAAGTTCGACGAAGCCATCATCAACTACATCCGCCGCAACTACGGCATGCTGATCGGCGAGCCCACCGCCGAGGCGATCAAGAAGAACATCGGCAGCGCCTTCCCGGGCTCCGAGGTCAAGGAGATGGAGGTCAAGGGCCGCAACCTCTCCGAAGGCGTGCCGCGCAGCTTCACCATCTCGTCCAACGAGATCCTGGAAGCCCTGACCGACCCGCTGAACCAGATCGTCTCCGCCGTGAAGAACGCACTGGAGCAGACGCCGCCCGAACTGGGCGCCGACATCGCCGAGCGCGGCATGATGTTGACCGGTGGTGGCGCCCTGCTGCGCGACCTGGACCGCCTGCTGGGCGAGGAAACCGGCCTGCCGGTGCTCGTCGCCGAAGACCCGCTGACCTGCGTCGTGCGCGGCTGCGGCATGGCCCTGGAGCGCATGGAGCGCCTGGGTTCCATCTTCACCTCGGAATAAGCCAGCCCTTAACGCGCCGCGCGCGCCATGCCTCTCGGCACCCTAGACCGCACACCCCCGCCGTTCTTCCGCCAAGGTCCGTCGGCGCTGACCAAGCTCGCGCTGTGTTCGGCCCTGGCCCTGCTGATGATGGTGGCGGACGCCCGCTTCAAGCTGATGCAGCCAGTGCGCGCCACTTTCGCCCTGGTGCTGCACCCGGTGCAGCGCCTGCTGCTGACACCGGTGGACGCCTGGGAAACGGCGGCCGACTACCTGCGCGGCACCAAGCGCGCCATGCAAGCCGAAGACCTCGCCAAACGCCAGCTCGCCCAACAGGCCGAGCGCCTGTCGCGCGCCGAGTCCCTGCAGGCCGAGAACGACCATCTGCGCAAGCTGCTGGGCCTGAAGCCCTCGGTCAACGTGCCCTCGCTGCCGGCCGAAGTGCTGTTCGAGGCCCCCGATCCCTTCTCCCGCCGTGTTGTCATCGACCGCGGCGCCACCCAAGGCGTGGCCGCCGGCTCGCCGGTCATCAACGAGGCCGGCGTGCTGGGCCAGGTGACGCGCGTCTACCCGCTGTCCGCCGAGGTCACGCTGCTGACCGACAAGGAAGCCGCCATCCCGCTGCTGAACGCCCGCACGCAGATGCGCAATGCCGCCGCCGGCCGCCCCGACGGCACAGGCATGGAGCTGCGCTTCCTGGCGGCCAACGCCGACATCAAGGTCGGCGACCTGATGACGACCTCGGGCCTGGACGGCGTCTACCCGCCGGGCCTGCCGGTGGCCAAGGTCAGCATCGTCGAGCGGCGCGGCGACTCCAGCTTCGCCCAGGTGCTGCTGGCCCCCATCGCCCAGCCCGACAGCGCCCGCCACGTGCTGGTGCTGCTGCCGCAGGATCGCCACCTGGCCGCCAAGAAGGAAGCCGAGGCCGCAGCGGCCGAGGAAGCCGCGTCGGCCGCGACCACCAAGGCCGCCGTGCGCGCGGCCAAGAAGGAAGAGCGAGCTGCCAAGGCCGCGGAAAAAGCAGCCGCCAAGGCATCAGGAGCCACTCCATGATCATGCCGCGCGCCGCCGACCAGCTGCTGCTGCCGGCCAACCCCTGGTTCATCGGCCTGACGCTGGTCGTCGCGATGATGATCGACATGGTGCCGGCCGGCCGCAGCGCCGCCATGCCCGATGTGCTGGCCGTCGTGCTCGTCTTCTGGGGCGTGCACCAGCCGCGCCGCATCGGCGTGCTGTGGGCCTTCGTTTTCGGCCTGGCCATCGACGTGCACGACGGCGCGCTGCTCGGCCAGCACGCCCTGGCCTACAGCGGCCTGTGCTTTGGCGCCATCACCCTGCACCGCCGGCTGACCTGGTTCCCCCTGTTCGCCCAGGCCGTGCAGGTGCTGCCGCTGTTCTTCGCCGCCCACGCGCTGGCGCTGATCGTGCGCATGATCGTCGGCGGCATGTGGCCGGGCTGGGGCATGCTGCTGGCGCCCGTCTTCGAGGCTGCGCTGTGGCCGGTGGCCAGCGTGCTGCTGCTGGCGCCGCAACGCCGTGCGCCGGACCGCGACGCCCATCGCCCGCTGTAAAAGCAAGTGGTCGTCCTCAAGAACCTCCACCAGGAGCTGTCGCGCTTCCGGCTGCGCGTGCTGGCCGCAGGCGCCTTCGTGCTGTTCTGCTTCGGCCTGCTGGTGGCGCGGCTGGTGTGGCTGCAGGTGGTGCAGTACGACAGCTTTGCTGAGCGCGCCGAGTCCAACCGCATCGCCGTGGTGCCCATCGTGCCCAACCGCGGCCTCATCAAGGACCGCAACGGCGTCGTGCTGGCCAGCAACTACTCGGCCTACACGCTGGAGATCAACCCCGAGAAGGTGGTCGACCTGGATGCCACCATCGAGGCCCTCGGCCAGGTCATCGAGGTGCAGGCGCGCGACAAACGCCGCTTCAAGCGCCTGCTGGAAGAGACCAAGCACACCGATTCCCTGCCCATCCGCACCAAGCTGACGGACGAGGAAGTGGCCCGCTTCACGGCCCAGCGCTTCCGCTTCCCCGGCGTCGAGATCAAGGCGCGGCTGTTCCGCTCCTACCCGCTCGGCGATGTGGGCGCCCATCTGATTGGCTATATCGGCCGCATCAACCAGGCCGAGAAGAAGGCCATGGACGATTGGGAAGAAGAGGACATCGCCAACTACCGTGGCACGGAGTACATCGGCAAGCTCGGACTGGAGCAGGCCTACGAGCGCGAGCTGCACGGCGCCACCGGTTTCGAGCAGGTCGAGACCAGCGCCGGCGGCCGCGCCGTGCGCCGCCTGGACCACAAGCCGCCCACGCCGGGCAACACGCTGAACCTGTCCATCGACATCAAGCTGCAGGCCCTCGTCGAGCAACTGTTCGGTGAGCGCCGCGGCGCGCTGGTGGCCATCGACCCGCGCAACGGCGAGGTGCTCGCCTTCGTTTCCAAGCCGACCTTCGATCCCAATCTCTTCGTCGACGGCATCGACGCCGACTCCTGGCGCGATCTCAACGAGGACATCGACAAGCCGCTGCTGAACCGGGCCCTGCGCGGCACCTACCCGCCCGGCTCCACCTTCAAGCCCTTGATGGCCATGGCCGCGCTGAACAGCGGCAAGCGCTCGCCCGCCACGGTCATCATGGACAACCTGACCTACAGCTTCGGCGGCCGCACCTTCGGCAGCCCGGAGACCGACCGCGCCGGCCCCAAGGACATGCGGCTGGCCATCGTCACCTCGTCCAACGTCTACTTCTACAGCCTGGCCAACGAGATGGGCGTGGACCTGATCCACGACCAGCTGCTGCCCTTCGGCCTGGGCCGCAAGACCGACATCGACGTGCAGGGTGAGGTCACCGGCGTGCTGCCCTCGCAGGAGTGGAAGCGCAACTACTTCCGCAAGAGCCCGGCCAACCAGAAGTGGTTCCCCGGCGAGACCATCTCGCTGGGCATCGGCCAGGGCTACAACAACTTCACCATGCTGCAGATGGCCACGGCCTACTCGACCATCGCGTCGGGCGGCCAGCGCTACAAGCCGCGCCTGGTGCGCGACATCGAGGACGTGGTCAAGCATGAGCAGCGCCGCGTCGCCAGCGATGCGCTGACGCCGTTGCCACTCAAGCCCGCCGACGTCGCCGTCATCCAGAACGCCATGAACGGTGTGACGCTGGAGGGCACCTCGCGCCAGGTCTTCCTGGGCGCGGGCTACCAGAGCGGCGGCAAGACCGGCACGGCCCAGGCGATCGGCCTGAAGGCCGGCGAGAAGTACAGCAGCATCAAGGCGGACGAGCGCAAGCGCGACCACTCCCTCTACGTCGCCTTCGCGCCGGTGGACAACCCGACCGTGGCCCTGGCCGTCATCGTCGAGAACGCCGGCTGGGGCTCGTCCTCGGCCGCGCCCATCGCGCGCCGTGTCTTCGACTATCTTCTGCTGGGGCAGTACCCCAGCGAGGAAGACATCGCCAAGACGCAACTGGGCCAGACCTTCGCGCCCATCGGCAAGCCGCGCAAGGTGGCCGACGTGGCTTTGCTGCCTAGCCCATCCGCTTCTGCCGCGGCAGCCGCCTCGGGAGCTTCGCAATGACAGTCATCGAACGCCCGCCGCTGTGGCAGCGCCTGCGGCCCTGGTTCGTCGGCTTCGACATCCCGCTGCTGATTGCCGTGGTGTGGATGTGCTGCTGGGGCCTGCTGTGCATGTACTCGGCCGGCTATGACAACGGCACGCGCTTTCCCGATCACGCCCGCAACATGGTGCTCGCCCTGGGCCTGATGTTCGTCGTCGCCCAGGTGCCGCCGGGCAAGCTGATGGCCCTGGCCATCCCGCTCTACACGGTCGGCGTGACCCTGCTGATCGCCACTGCGCTGTTCGGCGTGACGAAGAAGGGCGCGACGCGCTGGCTCAGCATCGGCGTCACGCAGATCCAGCCCTCCGAGCTGCTCAAGCTGGCCACGCCGCTGATGCTGGCCTGGTGGTTCCAGAAGCGCGAGGGCATGCTGCGCTGGCCGGACTTCATCGCGGCGTTTGCGCTGCTGCTGCTGCCCTTTTTGCTGATCGCCAAGCAGCCCGATCTCGGCACCGGCATCCTGGTGCTGGCCGCGGGCCTCTACGTGATCTTCTTCGCCGGCCTGCCGTGGAAACTCATCGTGCCGGCCCTGGTGCTGGGCGCCGCCGGCGCCACCGCCCTGGTGCTCAGCGAGGACGCCATCTGCCAGCCCGACCTGACATGGCCAGTGCTGAAGGAGTACCAGAAGCACCGCATCTGCACGTTGCTGGATCCGTCGAAAGATCCGCTGGGCAAGGGCTTCCACATCATCCAGGGCGAGATCGCCATCGGCTCCGGCGGCGTGACTGGCAAGGGCTTCATGAAGGGCACCCAGACCCATCTGGAATTCATTCCCGAGCGCACCACCGACTTCATCTTTGCGGCCTTCGGCGAGGAGTTCGGCCTGATGGGCGCCTTGGCTCTGCTGGTGGGCTTCACGGCCCTGATCCTGCGCGGGCTCATGATTGCCTCCGACGCGCCGACCCTGTTCACCCGGCTGATGGCGGGGGCGGTGACGCTGAGCTTCTTCACCTACGTCTTCGTCAACATGGGCATGGTCAGCGGCATCCTGCCCGTCGTCGGCGTGCCCTTGCCCTTCATCAGCTATGGCGGCACGGCGATGGTGACGCTGGGGCTGTCGCTGGGGCTGCTGATGTCGATTGCGCGGGTCAAGAAGCTGGTAAAGACCTAGCCGGCAGATTGGCAGGGAAGCGGATCGTGAACCGCGCCCCCGGCCCCTGGCCGTCCGGCGGCTCGCCCCCCGCCGCGCGGCGCAGGCGGGTGTCGTCCAGCGTCAACTCGGCCTCGTGTTGCTGCACGATCTCCTGCACGATGGCCAGGCCCAGGCCCGAACCCTCGACGCCACTGCCCAGCGACCGGTAGAAGGGCTGGAAGACCTTCTCGCGTTCGGCGGGCGCGATGCCCGGCCCGGTGTCCTCGACCTGCAGCACGACGACCTGGCCGAAGGGGTCCTCGACGACCCGCACCGTTACCAGGCCACCGGCCGGCGTGTAAAGCAGCGCGTTGTCGACGAGGTTGCGGATCAGTTCGCCCATCAGCACCGGCTGGCCCTGCACACGCAGCCGGCTGTCCTCGGGCGCGACACCGTCGTAGCCGAGGTCGATGCGCCGCTCCAGCGCCCGCGGCACGAAGTCGCGCACCGTGTCGATGGCGATCTCGGCCAGGTTGACCGGCTCGCGGCGCATGGCCTGCTCGGCGTCCTCGGCGCGGGCCATGGCCAGCAGCTGGTTGACCATGTGGGCGGCGCGCTCGCTGGCGCGGGCGATCTGGGCCAGCGAACGCTTGAGCTCCTCGGGCGAGGCGCGGCCGGCGTCGATCTCGCGCTGGATCAGCTCGGCCTGGGTGCGCAGGCCCGCCAGCGGCGTCTTCAGCTGGTGGGCCGCATCGGCCAGGAAGTGCTTTTGCCGGCTCATCGACGAGTCCAGCCGCGCCAGCAGGTCGTTGATGGCCTGCACCAGCGGCGCGACTTCGTCAGGCACGCGCTGTTCGTCGATGGGCGACAGGTCCGAGCTCTCGCGCGAGCGGATGCGCCGCTGCAATTCGTTCAGCGGCGAGATACCGCGCGCCAGCGCCAGCCACACCAGCAGCACGGCCAGCGGCAGGATGACGAACTGCGGCAGGATGACGCCCTTGATGATCTCGTTGGTCAGGCGGGCGCGCTTGCCCAGGGTCTCGGCCACCTGCACCAGCATCGTCTTCGTCGACCCGGCCTGGCCCTCGGGGGAGATCCACAGATAGGCCACGCGCACGGCGTCCGTGCCGACCTCGTCGTCGCGGAAGTGCAGCTCCCAGGGCACGATGGGCGCGTCCTCGGTGGGCACCGGCAGCGTCGCGTCGCCACTCAGCAGCTCGCCGCGCAGGCCCAGCACCTGATAGAAGACCGTGTCCGAGGCGTCTGCCCTCAGCAGGGCCGCCGCTTCCGGCGCCAGCGCGTAACGGTCTTTTCCCTTGACCGGTGCGGCTTCAGCCGCCACCTGCAGACCCAGGCTGCGCGCCATCTCGCCCAGCTCGCGGTCATAGGGTCGGCTGGCAATGCCCTGCGCGACCAGCCAGGTCAGCGCCACGCTGATCGGCCAGATCAGCAGCAGCGGGGCGAGCATCCAGTCGAGGATCTCGCCGAACAGCGAGCCCTGCTGGGGGCTGGCGCCGTCCTTGGTCGGCATCTACGAGGCGATTTTCTCGAGGCAGTAACCGAGTCCACGCACCGTCGCGATGCGGATGGGGCCTTGCTCGATCTTCTTGCGCAAGCGGTGGATATAGACCTCGATGGCGTTGTTCGAGACCTCCTCGCCCCATTCGCACAGGCGCTCGACGAGCTGGTCCTTGCTGACGAGACGCCCGGCGCGCTGCAGCAGCACTTCCAGCAGCGACAGCTCGCGCGCCGACAGCTCCAGCATCTGGTCGTTGATATAGGCCACGCGGCCGGTAGCGTCGAAGGTCAGCGGTCCGTGCTTAATGACGCTGCTGGCCGTCCCCAGGCCGCGCCGGGTCAGGGCCCGCACGCGGGCTTCCAGCTCCTGCAGCGAGAAGGGCTTGGCCATGTAGTCGTCGGCGCCCAGATCCAGGCCCTTGACGCGCTGCTCGACGCTGTCCGCGGCGGTCAGGATCAGCACCGGCATGGTCGCGCCGCGGGCGCGCAGCTTGCGCAGCACCTCCAGCCCATGCAGGCGCGGCAGGCCCAGGTCGAGGATGACGAGGTCGAACTCATGCGTGGCCAGCGCGGTATCAGCCTCGGTGCCCGAGCTGACGCGGTCCACCGCGTAGCCCGAGGCACGCAAGGCCCGCAACAGGCCATCGGCCAGCACTTGGTCGTCTTCGGCAATCAGGATGCGCATAGGTGTTGTCTCCGGCGCCGATGTTAGGTCTTGAGCAGGTGGCTCACGTCTTGAGCCACCTGGCTCACAGAATGCCGATCAAGCCTGAGGGTGCTCTTCCTCAGATTCGGGGACAGAACCACTGTACAAACATACAGATTGCCCCATAATTCCGACATTCCTTTGGAGAACTGCATGGACGCGCCCGTCAAAGCCCTGAACACCGAAAAAGCCAAGGCCCTGCAGGCCGCCCTCGCCCAGATCGAGAAGCAATTCGGCAAGGGTTCCATCATGCGCCTGGGCGAAGGCGAGGTCATCGAAGACATCCAGGTCGTCTCCACCGGCTCGCTGGGCCTGGACATCGCGCTGGGCGTCGGCGGCCTGCCGCGCGGCCGCGTCATCGAGATCTACGGCCCCGAGTCCTCCGGCAAGACGACGCTGACCCTGCAGGTCATCGCCGAGATGCAGAAGCTGCAAGGCACCTGCGCCTTCATCGACGCCGAACACGCCCTCGACATCCAATACGCCCAGAAGCTGGGCGTGAATCTGCAAGACCTGCTGATCAGCCAGCCCGACACCGGCGAACAGGCCCTGGAGATCGTCGACTCCCTGGTGCGTTCCGGCTCGGTCGACCTCATCGTCATCGACTCGGTCGCGGCGTTGACGCCCCGGGCCGAAATCGAAGGCGAGATGGGTGACCAGCTCCCCGGCCTGCAGGCCCGCCTGATGAGCCAGGCCCTGCGCAAGCTGACCGCCACCATCAAGAAGACCAACTGCACGGTCATCTTCATCAACCAGATCCGCATGAAGATCGGCGTCATGTTCGGCTCGCCCGAAACGACCACCGGCGGCAATGCGCTGAAGTTCTACGCCTCGGTGCGCCTGGACATCCGCCGTATCGGCTCGATCAAGAAGGGCGAGGAGGTCATCGGCTCCGAGACCAAGGTCAAGGTCGTCAAGAACAAGGTCAGCCCCCCGTTCAAGACCGCGGAGTTCGACATCCTCTACGGTGAAGGCATCAGCCGCGAGGGCGAGATCGTCGACATGGGCGTCGTGCACAAGATCGTCGACAAGTCCGGCGCCTGGTATGCCTATCAAGGCGAGAAGATCGGCCAGGGCAAGGACAACGCCCGCGAATTCCTACGCGAGAACCCCGACATCGCCCGCGAGATCGAGAACAAGATCCGTGAAGCGGTCGGCGTCGCCGCCCTGAGCGCTGTCGAAGGCGACGCGGAGTAAGCCGGCTCCGGTTCGCCCCGCATGGCCACCCGTGGGCCGCTGTCGCTGAAGGCCCGTGCCATCGGCCTGCTGGCCCAGCGCGAGCACAGCCGGGCGGAGTTGCGGCGCAAACTGCTGCGCATCGAGCGGCAGCTGCGTGAGCGTGCCGCGGCGGCGGCCATGGCGACGGCGGCTGGGGACACCCGCGGCGCCGTCGAGGCGCACGCCGTCCACGAAGAGGAGGCTGGCGCGCAAGCCGGCGAGGCCACGGTCGACGCCTTGCTCGACAGCCTCGCCGCCGCCGGCTATTTGAACGAAGAGCGCTTCATCGAATCCCGGCTGCACCTGCGCGCCGGCCGTTTCGGCGCCCAGCGCATCCAGCAGGAGCTGGCCCAGCACGGGCTCAAGCTGGACGCCGAGCAGCAGGCCGTCCTGCGTGAAACCGAACTGGAACGCGCCCGCGAGGTCTGGCAGAGGCGCTTCGGGGCCGAGCCTTCGCGCGAGGCGGCCGAGCAGGCGCGCCAGACCCGTTTCCTGCTGGCGAGGGGTTTCGCCCCCGAAGTGGTGCGCCGCTTGCTGAGGGCCTAAGGGCCGCTTGACCGAGCGCGCAGGGGGAGTTTTCACCCTCCGTGCTACATTGCCGGCTGCCCCAAAAACGAGGGTTCACCCGGTTACAGGCCCTTCTGCCCCTCTGGCAAGGCGCCGCAAGAGCCGGGTTGACCCCGTCCCGGCACAGGCCGGGGTGATTCGCCATTCCCCCGTTCCATGCCTGCCGTCCACCCGTCCGTCACGCGCCGCCCGCTGCACCGCCGCGCCCTCGATGTGCAGGTGTTCGCGCGCGATGACGGCCTGTTCGACGTCGAAGCCAGCCTGACTGACACCAAGACGCATGACGTGCCACTGGCCGGCGTGCCGCGCAAGGCCGGCGATCCCATCCACGAGATGCGCCTGCATCTGACCGTGGACCCGACGCTGACCATCACCGCTGCCAGCTCCGAAACACTGTGGATGCCGTATCCCGGTGCCTGCAACGAGCACGGCGACGCCTACCGGCAGCTGATCGGCCTGAACCTGATGAAGGGTTTCCGCCAAGCCGTCGGCGAACGTCTGGGCAGCACGCGGGGCTGTACCCACATCACCGAGCTCTGCCAGATCCTGCCGACGGCCGTCATCCAGGCCATGGCCGGCTCCGTCATCGACACGCGCGAGGGCGATGCCGCCGGCAACCCACCTTTCCAGCTCGATCGCTGCCACGCCCTGCGTCGCGACAGCGCCACCGTCGCCAAGTTCTACCCACGCTGGCATCAGCAGCAAGCCGCTGTTCAGCCTGCCATCTCAGAATCCTGACTTCCCCGACCCGAGAGACCCAGCCATGAAAATCCACGAATACCAGGGCAAAGAAATCCTGCGCCAGTTCGGCGTGCCGGTGCCGCGCGGCATCCCGGCCTTCACCGTGCAGGAGGCCGTCGAAGCCGCCCAGAAGCTGGGTGGTCCGGTCTGGGTCGTGAAGGCCCAGATCCACGCCGGCGGCCGCGGCAAGGGCGGCGGCGTCAAGGTCGCCAAGAGCATCGAGGACGTCAAGGCCAAGGCCGAGGGCATCCTGGGCATGCAGCTGATCACCCACCAGACCGGCGCCGAAGGCCAGAAGGTCCGTCGCCTCTACATCGAGGACGGCGCCGACATCGGCAAGGAGTTCTACATCTCCCTGGTGACCGACCGCGCCACGCAGAAGGTCGCGTTCATCGCCTCCAGCGAAGGCGGCATGGACATCGAAGAGGTGGCCCACAGCACGCCCGAGAAGATCATCACCGAGATCATCGACCCGCTGACCGGCATCACGGCCGACCAGTCGAAGAAGATCGCCGCCGCCATCGGCATGGAAGGCCACACGGTCGACCAGGCCGTCGACCTGTTCGCCAAGCTCTACAAGTGCTACATGGACACGGACGCGTCGCTGGTGGAAATCAATCCGCTGAACCGTGACGGCAAGGGCAACCTGATGGCCCTGGACGCGAAGTTCAACTTCGACGCCAACGCGCTGTTCCGCCACCCCGAGATCGTCGCCTACCGCGACCTCGACGAAGAAGATCCGGCGGAAGTCGAGGCTTCCAAGTTCGACCTGGCCTACATCAGCCTGGACGGCAATATCGGCTGCCTGGTGAACGGCGCCGGCCTGGCCATGGCCACCATGGACACCATCAAGCTGTTCGGCGGCGAGCCGGCCAACTTCCTGGACGTCGGCGGTGGCGCCACGGCCGAGAAGGTGACCGAGGCCTTCAAGATCATGCTCAAGAACAAGAGCGTGAAGGGCATCCTGGTCAACATCTTCGGCGGCATCATGAAGTGCGACACCATCGCCGAGGGCGTCATCACCGCCTGCAAGGCCGTGAACCTGAGCGTCCCGCTGGTCGTTCGCATGAAGGGCACCAACGAAGAACTGGGCAAGAAGATGCTGGCCGAATCCGGCCTGCCCATCATCGCCGCCGACACCATGGCCGAAGCCGCGACCAAGATCGTCGCAGCGGTCGCCTAAGCCAGCCCAGAGGAATCAGAAATGTCCATCTACATCAACAAAGACACCAAGGTCATCACCCAGGGCATCACCGGCAAGACCGGCCAGTTCCACACCCTGGGCTGCCAGGCCTACGCCAACGGCAAGAACGCCTTCGTCGCGGGCGTGAACCCCAAGAAGGCCGGCGAGAAGTTCAGCGAGATTCCCATCTACGCGACCGTCAAGGAAGCCGCCTCGCAGACCGGTGCCACGGTGTCCGTCATCTACGTGCCGCCCGCCGGCGCCGCTGCCGCCATCTGGGAAGCCGTCGAGGCCGACCTGGACCTGGCCATCTGCATCACGGAAGGCATCCCTGTCCGCGACATGCTGGAAGTGCGCAACAAGATGAAGGCCAAGGAAGCCGCCGGCGGCAAGCGCACGCTGCTGCTGGGCCCCAACTGCCCCGGCCTGATCACGCCGGAAGAAATCAAGATCGGCATCATGCCCGGCCACATCCACCGCAAGGGCCGCATCGGCGTCGTGTCGCGTTCCGGCACGCTGACCTATGAAGCCGTGGCCCAGCTGACCGAGATCGGTCTCGGCCAGTCTTCGGCAGTCGGCATCGGCGGCGACCCGATCAACGGCTTGAAGCACATCGACGTGATGAAGGCCTTCAACGATGACCCGGACACCGACGCCGTCATCATGATCGGCGAAATCGGCGGCCCGGACGAGGCGGAAGCCGCGCGCTGGTGCAAGGCCAACATGAAGAAGCCCATCGTCGGCTTCATCGCCGGTGTCACCGCCCCTCCGGGCAAGCGCATGGGCCACGCCGGCGCGCTGATCTCCGGCGGCGCCGACACGGCCGATGCCAAGCTCGCCATCATGGAAGAGTGCGGCTTCACGGTCACGCGCAACCCGTCCGAGATGGCCAAGCTGCTCAAGGCCCTGCTGTAAGCCGGTCTTGACGCACTGACGAGGGCCGTTCACCGAACGGCCCTTTTTCATTCCTCCTGCCTGCGTAGTTGCACGCAGGTACAGGCCGCCCCGGCGCAACGACACTTGCGCGTCACCGTTTTCGCTTCGTCATGGACCTGCTGAGCGCCGCCTTCTTCATCGCCCTGCTGAAGATCATCTGGGTCAACATCCTGCTGTCCGGCGACAACGCCGTCGTCATCGCGCTGGCCGCGCGCAACCTGGCGGCTGATCAGCAGAAGAAGGCCATCGTGTTCGGCAGCGGCGCGGCCATCGTGCTGCGAGTCGTGCTGACGCTGTTCGCCGTGCAGCTGCTGCAGCTGCCCTGGCTCAAGCTCGTCGGCGCCCTGCTGCTGCTGTGGATAGGCATCCAGCTGCTGGCCGACAACGACGATGGTGGCGACGTGCATGCCAGCAGCAGCGTCTGGGTGGCCATCCGCACCATCCTGATCGCCGACCTCGTCATGAGCCTGGACAACGTGATCGCCGTCGCCGCCGCCGCCAACAGTGCTCCCGAAGGCGCCCGCCTGATGCTGCTCGTCATCGGCCTGGGCCTGTCCATTCCCCTCATCATCTTCGGCAGCACGCTGCTGCTCAAGCTGATGGAGCGTTTCCCCGTGATCATCACGCTGGGCGCGGCCCTGCTGGGCTTCGTGGCCGGCGAGATGGCAACGACCGACGCGGCGGTACACGACTGGTTCGAGGCCCATATGCATGGCCTGGACTACGCGGTCAGCATCAGCTGCGCGGTTTTCGTCGTCGCCGTCGGCATGGCTCTTGCCCGCCGCGGCAAGGGCCAGGACGCCTAAGATCGGCCGCATGGCAAGCGGCGACAAAACCGGCAAGTCAGGGAGCTTTTGGCAGCGTCTGGTCGACCGCGTGGCCGGCCCTGCCGACGCGCCTCCCAGCGAGCAGTCCATCCTGTCCACCGTTCAGCAGACCGAGGCGCCCGGCGCCTCGCCGGCACAAGGCAAGCTGGTCGCGCCCCCGCCCGATCTGCACGACTTCGAACTCGGCGCTGAAATCGGCCGCGGCGCCATGGCCGTCGTCTACAAGGCCACGCAGCGCTCCACCGGCCGCCAGGTCGCCATCAAGCGCCTGGCCCTGAGCCGTGAGTTCTCCGCCGAAGACCTGGCCGACGTGCGCGAGCGCTTCATGCGTGAGGCCCGCGCGGCAGGCCAGCTCGAGCATCCCGACATCCTGCAGGTCGTCGACGCCGGCCAGGACGGCAACGACAGCTGGCTGGCTCTGGAATACGTGCTCGGACGCGATCTGAGCCTCTTCACCAAGCCGGGCCAGCTGCTGCCGGCCCGCGAGGTGGTGCAGATCGGCGTGCGCCTGGCGCGCGCTCTGGCCTATGCCCACAGCCAGGGTGTGGTGCACCGCGACATCAAGCCCGCCAACGTCATGCTGGACCGCATCAACGGCAGCCTGAAGCTGATGGACTTCGGCATCGCCCGCGTCGGCGACGGCAGCCGCACGCGCACCGGCCTCGTGCTCGGCACGCCGTCCTTCATGTCGCCGGAACAACTGGCGGGCCTGACGGTGGACGGCCGCAGCGACCTCTACTCCCTGGGCGTCTTGCTCTACCAGCTGCTGTGCGGCAGCCTGCCCTTCCAGGGCGAGTCGATGGCCAAGCTGATGCAACAGATTGCGACAGAGCCGGCGCCGGACATCCGCACCCAGCGCCCCAGCCTGCCCGAAGCCCTGGCGCTCATCCTGGCCCTGGCGCTGGAGAAGCGCCCGGAACTGCGCTACGCCAGTGGCGAGCAGATGGCCCGCGACCTCGAGGCCATCCTGGTCATGAGCATGCCCTCCGAACCGGCGGCCCCCGAATCGGTGCCCCCCCAGGATGCGGCCTTCGCACAAACACTGCGCTTGGCGCCCGGGGAAGCAGGGCAGAATCCCCGATCCTCCGCCGAGCCCCACGAGCCTTCGCAAACCCCATGACCCTGGAGTTCTTCAGCGCCACCGACGTGGGACGTGCGCGCGACAACAACGAAGATTCCGTCGCCCTGGACGAGGCTGCGGGCCTGGCCGTGCTGGCCGATGGCATGGGCGGCTACAACGCCGGCGAGGTGGCCAGCCAGATGCTGACCAGCTTCGTCAGCTCCGAACTCGGCCGCTGGCTCAAGGACGCAGGCCGCGAGGCCCGGGCCGGTGAAGTCAAGCGCGCCATGGACATCTGCGTGGACAACGCCAACCGCGCCATCTTCAACGCCGCCAACACCAATCCGCGCTATGCCGGCATGGGCACGACGTTGGTGCTGGGCGTGTTCCGGCCCGAAGGCCTGCTGCTGGGCCACGTCGGCGACTCGCGTGCCTACCGCCTGCGCGGCGGGCGTCTGATGCAGATCACACGTGATCATTCACTGTTGCAGGAACAGATCGACGCGGGCCTGTTGACTGTCGAGGAAGCCGCTTTTTCCAGCAACAAGAACCTCGTCACGCGTGCCGTCGGTGTCGAGGACACCGTGCTGATGGAGCTGCATCTGCACGAGGTTCAGCCCGGCGACACCTATCTGCTTTGCTCGGACGGACTGTCAGATATGCTGGATGACGACAGCCTGGCCAACCTGCTCAACGGCAATCCGGCCTTGCCCGAAGCTGCACGCGCGCTGATCAACGCGGCCAATGACAGTGGCGGGCGCGATAACATCGCGCTCATCCTGGCCCGCGCAGAAGGCCGCCAGCGAGCCGAAGGACGGGGCTGGTGGCCCTTCGGTCGACGCAGCGGCAATTGAAGAGTCACGGCACGAACAACAGAACTTGAGGTCATAAATGGGCAAACTGGTGGTTTCGCTCGACGGCGTCGTGATCAAGGAAGTGCAGATCACCAAGGACAAGACCACACTGGGTCGGCGTCCCTACAACGACATCGTCATCGACAATCTCGCGGTCAGCGGCGAGCACGCCGTGCTGCAGATGGTCGGCGCTGACGTCTTCATCGAAGACCTCAACTCCACCAACGGCACCTACATCAACGGCAAGGCGATCAAGAAGCAGCTGCTGGCCGACAACGACACCGTCGAGATCGGCAAGTACAAGATCAAGTTCCTTCTGAACGACGGTGGCGACTACGAGAAGACCATGATCCTCAAGCCCGGCGCCGGCGCACCGCCGAACCTGGGCCTGGGTTCTTCCTTCGGCGCCCTGGGCGGCGCGGCCATCGGCCCGGCCTCCATCAAGGTGCTGACCGGCGCCGCCGCCGGCCGTGAAGTCGCGCTGACCAAGGTCGTCACGACGCTGGGCAAGCCCGGCGTGCAGGTCGCCTCCATCACCAAGCGCCCCACCGGCTATGTGTTCGCCCATGTCGAGGGCGCCCATCGCCCCAGCGTCAACGGCATCCCGCTGACGGGCGAATCGATTGCATTGCGCACCGGCGATCTGATCGAACTCGCCGGTACGCAGATGCAGTTCATCCAGGGTTGATCGCTCGAAGATCAGGGCAGTTGCGGGCCTCGCAACTGCTGTGACTTCCTCACGATAGCGACACCCCCAACTCGGTAATCCGACCGTCCGGGTGCCTGGGCGGGTGCGTACATTCTTGGCTCTGCCTCGCCTGATGCGTGGCACCCAATCCAAGCTACGCACCGCATGAACATCCGCGTCCTGGGCTGCTCCGGCGCCATTGCCGCCGGCTACAAGACCACTGCCTTCCTGCTCGATGACGACGTCCTCATCGACGCCGGCACCGGCGTGGGCGACCTGCCGCTGGATGCCCTGGCCGCCATCGATCACATCCTGCTCAGCCACTCCCATCTGGACCATGTGCTGGGCATCCCGCTGCTGGCCGATGCCGTGCTGCGCCTGCGTGCCGCCGCCGGCCGCCCGCCCATCCAGGTCCACGCCCTGCCCGAGACGCTGGCCGCGCTGCGCCAGCACATCTTCAATGGCGTCATCTGGCCCGACTTCACCGCGCTGCCCAGCCGCGAGGCGCCGGTCCTGAGTCTGCACGCCTTCCAGATCGGCGACCGTGTCGACCTGGGTGGCCGTCTCATCGAGGTGCTGCCGGCGGCCCACACCGTGCCCGCCGTTGGCTTTGCCGTCGATGCCGGCGCAGCCAGCGGCCACGCCCATTGGGTCTTCACCGGCGACACCGGCCCCAACCCGGCGCTGTGGCGCCGCCTGGCCGACCTGCGCCTGTCCCATCTCGTCATCGAGACGGCCTTCAGCGACGACGAATCCGAGGTCGCCCACGTCAGCCAGCACCTGTGCCCGACCGATCTCGGCCATGAACTGGCCCAGCTGGCCGGCAGCGTCGAAGTGCACATCACCCATATCAAGCCTGGCGAGGTCGAGGCCGTCATGCAAGGCGTGCAGGCGCTGAACAGCCCACATCGCATCAGCGCGCTGCAGGCCGGGCAGGAAATGCGTCTCTGAGCCGCCGCCTCGCGCCGGCACACCATGTACAGCTGACGTTTCTTGGCACGGCTGCCGTCGGTGACGAAACCGGGCAGCTTCCACTGCCGTTTTTTGTCAGAAGAAGCGCGTCGACCCCGTGAGCGGTCGCTTTGCGAGGCCGAGCGGTCGGCTTGCGTTGGCACGCACCCTGCATATGAAGTGTGCAAACTTCCCGCCCCCCGAACTCTTTCCTGGAGTACTGACCATGAATCTGAAAGCACGCGCCCAACAAGGTTTCACCCTGATCGAACTGATGATCGTCGTGGCCATCATCGGCATCCTGGCTGCCGTCGCGATCCCCCAATACAAGGACTACACCGCCAAGGCCAAGGCCGGCAACGCCCTGTCTTCCGCTGACACCGCCAAGGCCGCCGTGGCCCTGTGCGCCCAGGAAGAAGGCGGCCTGTCCACCTGCAACACCGCTGGCGTCCTGAGCGCTTACGCGTTCACCCCGACCGCTGAAGTCGCTTCGCTGACGATCACCGGCAACGGCGTCATCGCCCTGACCTTCAACGCCGCCACCAAGGTCGGCAACGATCTGGGCGCCAAGACCATCACCTTCACGCCGAGCCTGGGCACCTCCAGCGTCGTGTGGACCGCCACCACCGACGTGACCAACGCGGTGCTGCTGGCTGCTATCCAGAAGAACAACACCTGATTCCAGGTTGTTCAACGAAAAAGGGGCCTCGCGCCCCTTTTTGCTTTTCTGCCGCGGATATTTGCCGCGTTTTCGCCAACCTGGCGGCGGCGCGGCTGGCGCAAATCCCGCTGTTCCTGCTGGCCACGGTCTGCCTGCTGCTCGGTGAACGCGCGCGCTGGATGCGCGCCAACACGGCCAGGGTTGGTGTGCTGGGCCCGCCGGCGCTGATTTGGGCCCTGCATGCCCATCAGCGCGCTTCGGGAAAAGTCGGCCCCGAGAAAATCCTCCTCGCCATCGTTTCGTCGTGACTGGCCTATGTGGTCTTTTGTCTGACCCTATCTTTGGAAGTGACTGGCGCCCTCGGGGCGCCCTTTTTTGCCTGACGTTTCTCGGCCATGGCCGCTTCGATGACAGAACGCGTCAGCCAAAAATGACGTTTTTTGTCAGTTCAAGCCGCTCTAGCCCCCCGTCCGTGTGCTTTCGCACGCTCCGCAAGGCCCGAAAAGCTGGCACGGGGCCTGCATTCAGGGGGTGTGCCCTCCTCCAACCACTCACTTCCTCCCGGAGTACTGACCATGAATCTGAAAGCACGCGCCCAACAAGGTTTCACCCTGATCGAACTGATGATCGTTGTGGCCATCATCGGCATCCTGGCTGCCGTCGCGATCCCCCAATACAAGGACTACACCGCCAAGGCCAAGGCCGGCAACGCCCTGTCTTCCGCTGACACCGCCAAGGCCGCCGTGGCCCTGTGCGCCCAGGAAGAAGGCGGCCTGTCCACCTGCAACACCGCTGGCGTCCTGAGCGCTTACGCGTTCACCCCGACCGCTGAAGTCGCTTCGCTGACGATCACCGGCAACGGCGTCATCGCCCTGACCTTCAACGCCGCCACCAAGGTCGGCAACGATCTGGGCGCCAAGACCATCACCTTCACGCCGAGCCTGGGTACCTCCAGCGTCGTGTGGACGGCCACCACGACCGTGACCGCCCCGGTCCTGGTCGCCGCGATCCAGAAGAACAACACCTGATTCCAGGTTGTTCAACGAAAAAGGGGCCTCGCGCCCCTTTTTTTGCTTTTCTGCCGCGGATATTCGCCGCCCCGGCGGCGGCCCAGCAGAAGATGCAGCGCTTCACGAGCCTCCCTGCCAACTTGCCATGCATAGCAAAACCTGGGGTGCCAAGCTGACGGCCTGGCTGTTTGGCGGCGCCCTGCTGGCATTCATCGGGTTGATGCCGTTCTATTCGGCCAGCGCCTCGGCGCACAACTCGGCCAGGCTGGCGCAAATCCCCCTGTTCCTGCTGGCCACGATCTTCCTGCTGGTCGGTGAGCGCGCGCGCTGGATGCGCGCCCACACGATCAAGGTCGGCGCGCTGGCATTGCTGGCACTGGCTTCAGCGCTGCACGCCCATCACCCCACCGCGGCTCTCAGGGAGCTTGCGCTGGTCTTCTCTCTGGTCTTCCTGACCCTGGCCATCAGCGCGCTGCGGGAAGAAATCGGCACCGAAAAGATTCTTCTCGCCATCGTCTCGTCGTGGCTGGTCTACGAGGCTTTCTTCCTGATGGCCTGGAGTGCCAGCGCCTTGAATGGCGGGGTGGGCAACTTCTGGCTGATGGTGCCGGGATTCGACAACCCCCGTTTCCTCAACCACGCCCAGACTCCCGCTCTGCCCCTGCTGATCGGCGTGGCGAGCGACGGCAACAACTCAGTCAAGCTCAGGCGACTCGCCTGGGTCGCCGCGACCCTCAGCATCGCGCTCCTCATCGGGCTGGCCTCGCGGGCGAGCAGCATCGCGCTGGTACTGAGTGCATTGGCCGTGGCTCTGCTGTTCCGTCGACAAGCCGTCAGCTACCTGAAGAGCGCCCTGGTCGCGCTGGTGGCGGCGCTGATCTTCTACTTCGGCGTCTTTTACGCGCTACCGCTGCAACTCGACGCCGCGGTCATGACCACGCAGCACACCGCGAACGACATGGTCAGCGACCACTCGCGGCTGTTCCTGTGGAAGATCGGCTTCGATCAGTTGATCAGCTCGCCGCTGCTGGGCGTCGGCCCCATGCATTTTTCGGACTACGTCAATCTGCGCGGCGCCCACCCTCACAACATCTATGTCCAGACCCTCGCGGAGTACGGACTGCCGGCCACCTTGCTGCTGCTGTATTGGCTGCTGCGCGCGTTCTGGAAAGGTGTCCAGCAGCGCCGGCTCGCAGGCGGCAGCCTCACCGGGCTTGACGTCGCTGCGGTAGCCGCCGTTCTTGCGCTGGCCATCGATGGCTGCTTCTCCGGCAATTTCGTGATGCCGGTCTCCCAGGTGTGGATCTGCATCGCGATCGCGCTGTTTGCGAGCGGGTCCAAGGCCGCCACGGCAACATCGGCCACGGCGCAGCAGGAAAAGCCGCTCGTGTGCCGCCTCGTGCTGTCGGCCTTGCTGATCGTTCAGCTCCTGTTCGTCTATCCCAGCATCCGGGAGTTCGAAATGGAGCGTCCCACCCTGGGCCAACGCTCAGCATCGCCCGCATCGGAACCCAACAATCCGCGCTTCTGGCTCGACGGCTGGCTCTGAAAAAGGGCACACGCAGCGAGGCTGTGCGGGCATGCCATCATGCGCGCCCATGTCGTCCCAGACCTTCGCCCAGCCGCAATCCGATGCCGCGCCGCTCGGCCTCATCCTCGCCGCCGCCCTGCCGCCGCTGCTGGCCTTCAACCAGACCCCGGCCGCCACGCTCTACAACCAACTGCTGGCCCTGGCGGGCTGGGGCCTGGCGCTGATTGCGTGGGCCGGCTTCACGCCGAACTGGCGCGCCGGCCTGAAGAGCCCGGCCGCGATGGCGCTGGCCCTGCTGCTGGCCGCACCGATGAGCTCCGTCGTCTGGCGCGGCCTGCCCTCCTCGCTGGGCTTCAGCGCGACCGCCGTCATCGGTGCGGGCCTGGCCGTGCTGATCGTCGCCCAGGGCCTGTCGACCCGATCGCGCCAGCTCGCCGCGGAGGCCTTTTGCTGGGGGCTGCTGATCACAGGCCTGCTGACGGTCGCGATCTGCCTCGTGCAGGTCTTCCTGCCCGGCGGGGCCGACGGCGCCCTCATCGCGCGCTCCGGCGTGGTGGGCAGCGCGGTGGGCAATCTGCGCCAGCCCAACCACCTCGCCAGCCTGATGATGTGGTCGGCCATCGCCGCTGTCTATGTCACCGAGAAGCGCGGCTGGCGGACCGCGCTGCCGCCACTGCTGTTCGCCTTCGTCTTCACCGTCGTGCTCAGTGCCTCGCGTACCGGCTACGGTGGCATTGCGCTGCTGGCCGTCTGGGGCGTGGTGGACCGCCGGCTGTCGCGCAGCGCCCGGCTCTGCCTGCTGGCCACGCCGATCATGCTCGGCATCAGCTGGTGGGGCATGTCCCTGTGGTCGGCCGAAAGCGGCCATGCCTTCCGCGCCGCCGCGCGGCTGTCGGAGGGCGCGGGCTCGCCATCGCGGGTGGCCATCCTGCGCGACGCCTGGGACCTGACCCGGGCCAACCCGCTGCTCGGCGTGGGCTGGGGCGAGTTCAACTTTGCCTGGAGCCTGACGCCCTTTCCGGATCGGCCCATCGCCTTCTTCGATCACACCCACAACATCGCCTCCCAGCTCGCCGTCGAGCTGGGCCTGCCCTGGGCCGCCGCCGTGCTGTTGCTGCTGACCTGGGCCGTCGCGAAGGCCTGGCACGCGTCCTTCGGCAAGGAAAGCTACACGCCGCTGCTCATTGCCGTGGCATGGCTGGCCGCGGGCTTCGCTGCCTTCAGGTGGCTGGGCGTGCCTTGGGCCGTGCCGGTTGTCCCGGTGCTGGCCTGGGGGGCGTGGGAAATCTGGCGCAGTCCTTCGACGCCGGACGAAGACTCGTCGCTGCGCCGCGCAGCGCTGATGATCGTGTTGGCCATCTCGCTGCACAGCCTGGTCGAGTACCCGCTTTGGTACGCCTACTTCCTGCTGCCGGCCTGCTTCGCCCTCGGCCTCGCACTGCCGGCGGACCCGGCGAATGCGCCGGCGAACGCCCTGCCGTGGCGGGTGATCGGTGTCCTGCTGGTCGCCGGCAGCGTGTACGCGGTGGTGGACTTCCAGCGCATCGCCGCCATCTACGCGCCAAGCGAAGACGCCCAGCCCCTGGGCAAGCGCATCGCGACCGGCCAGCGCTCGCTGTTCTTCAGCCATCAGGCCGACTACGCGGCCGCCACCAGCCAGTCGCCCGGCCCGCTCGCACTGGAGGCTGCGCGCCGCACGGCTTTCAACCTCATCGACGCGCGACTGCTGATGCATTGGTCGCAGTCGCTGGAGAAGACGGGAGACAAGGAAGGCGCACGCTTCCTCGCCGACCGCCTGCGCGAGTTCCGCAACCCGACCGGCGACACCTGGTTCGCCACCTGCGAGGACGCCGCTTCGGCACCTGCCATGCTGCAGTGCCAGCCGGCCTCGGGCGTCGTCGACTGGCGGACCTTGCGATAGGCCCTATTCGATCGCGCGCCACTCGCCCGACTTGCCACCCTGCTTTTCCAGCACCCGCACGCGATCGATGACCATGCCGCGGTCGGCCGCCTTGCACATGTCATAAATCGTCAGCAGGCCGACCTGCACGGCGCACAGGGCTTCCATCTCGACACCGGTGCGCCCCAGGGTCTCGACCTGGGCGCGGCACAGCACGCGGCTGCCCGCCTCGTCCAGCTCGAACTCGACCGCCACGCGCGTGATCGGCAGCGGATGGCACAGCGGCACCAGGTCCGAGCAGCGCTTGGCGCCCTGGATGGCCGCGATACGCGCCACGCCCAGCACATCACCCTTCTTGGCCGTGCCGCTGGCGATCAGTGCGAAGGTTGCAGCCTGCATGCGGATCTCGCCCGCGGCGACCGCAACGCGATGCGTCTCGCCCTTGGCCGACACGTCCACCATATGCGCCTGGCCCTGGGCGTCGAAGTGAGTCAGGGGAGTGGTCATACCGGGAAACAAACAGGAAACCGAGTTGCAGGCATCATAGGCAGCCGGCTGCGCGCCGGCCGGAGCCTTTTGCTGATGAAGAAGTCGTTCGCCACCCGCCCCCTGATCACCCTGCTTGCGGCCGCCACGCTGGCCTTGCCCGGCGCGCCGCTGAGTGCCCAGGTCAACCTGCCGGCCCTGGGCGACTCGGTCTCGCAAGACCTCGACGTCGGCGCCGAGCGCCGCCTGGGCGACCAGGTCATGCGCCAGATCCGCATCGATCCCGACTATGTGCAGGACCCGCTGCTGCAGGAGTACCTGGACGGCATCTGGGACCCGCTGGTCAAGGCGGCGCGCAAGCTCGGCCACATCGGCGACGAGACCCAGGCCCGCTTCGCCTGGGAGCCTTTCCTGGTGCGCGACCGCAGCGTCAACGCTTTCGCGCTGCCGGGCGGCTTCGTCGGCACCCACCTCGGGCTGATCCAGATGACGGTGTCGCGCGACGAGCTCGCGTCGGTGCTCGCCCACGAGTTGTCCCACATCACCCAGCGCCATATCGCCCGCCGCATCGCCGGCGATTCGCGCAACAGCATGGTCGCCATCGCCGGCCTGCTGCTCGGCGTGCTGGCGGCCTCTCGCGGCAACATCGACATGGCCAATGCCGGCATCATCGGCGGCCAGGCCGCGGCCACTCAGCTGTCACTGAACTTCTCGCGCGACATGGAACGCGAGGCCGACCGCGTCGGCTTCAATGTGATGACCGAGGCCGGCTTCGCACCGAGCGGCATGGTCAGCATGTTCGAGCGCATGGAGCAGGCCTACCACCTGATGGACAACGGCGCCTACCCGTATCTGCGCTCTCACCCGCTGACCAGCGAGCGCATCGGCGACGCGCGCACCAAGCTCGCGCTGGTGCCCTTCGAACGCCCGCACGGCCTGGCCGAGCATGCGCTGATGGCCGCGCGCGCCCGCGTGCTGATGGACCCGCGCGTGGACGCCTGGAAGGTGCTCGAGAACTACGACGCCGGCGCGCGCAACATCCGCGAGAGCGGCGGCTACGAGCAGCTGGGCGCCCGCTACGCCGCGGCGCTGGCCTCGATCAAGCTGCGCAATTTCGACCGCGCCGAGGCCACGCTACGCGGTGCCGAGGTGACGCTGCAGATCGTCAACCCCAGCCCCACCGAGACCGTAGCGGCCAAGCGGCTGCTGACCTATCTGCGCGCCGAACTGGCCGAGGCGCGCGGACGCCCGCTGGAAGGCATCGCCGCGCTGGATTCGCTGCAGGGCGAGCGCTCGCGTCCGATGCTGATGCAGCGCGTCGGCCTGGCCCTGGCCTCGGGGCCCGCGTCCACGTCGGCCCCGGCGCTGCGTGAGGCCTCGGAGGCGCTGCAGACCCATGTCAGCCTCGAGCCGACCGACGCACTGGCCTGGCACGAACTCGCGCTGATCTGGGAGAAGCTCGGCCAGCCGCTGCGCGCCGTGCGCGCCCAGGCGGAGACGCGTGCCGCTGCCGGTGACCTCAACGGCGCCATCGACCGCCTGCGCTCCGGCCTGCGCCAGTCGCGCGGCCCGGACGCCGACCAGGTCGAGGCCTCCGTCATCGACGCCCGCCTGCGCACCCTGGTCTACGAGCGCCAGTCCATCCTCGGCGAGATGTATAAGGGTCGCTACATCCCACCAGACGTCGAACTGCCCAATTAAGCGGCGCGCAGGCGCTGCTCCTCCTGGTACAGAGCGAACTCCTCGCGCAGCGCGCGGGCCACGGCCTCGCGCTGGCCGATGCGGCGGTGATAGGCCTTGACGGCCGGCCAGGCGCCCAGGTCGACGCCGGCATAGGGCGCCCAGTTCAGCACGACGGCCAGGTAGATGTCGGCAATGCCATAGCTGCCCTCGAGGTGCTCATGCTGCTGCAGATGCGCTTCCAGCGCGCCCAGGCGCAGGGCCGCCTTGTCCATCGAATAGGCCTTCACCTCGGCGCTGGCCTTGGGGTCCAGCAGCGGCACGAAGACGGCCTTGTGCAACTCGGTGCCGATGAAACCCAGCCACTGGCGCACGCGAGCCCGCGCATCGGCCGCCGTGGGCAGCAGGCCCGCCTCAGGCCAGGCTTCGGCCAGGTACTGCAGCACGGCCGGGTTCTCGGTCAGCACCCAGCCTTCGGGCGTGCGCAGCGCCGGCACCTGGCCCATCGGATTGATCTGCCAGTAGTCGCGGCCATCCAGCGTGCGCTTGGCCTTGCCGTCGACCTGCGTGAAGCGCGCCTCGGCGCCCACTTCATACAGCACGGTGCGACTCGCCAGCGAACAGGCCATGGGGGAAAAGAACAACTCCATCTCGGTCTCCAACAGTGTTTTTGTACTGTATTGAATAGAATTCACTGTCGTCAATGAATTTCGTTCATCGTGGTACAAAAATCTGAAGAAGAAGGGAAGCCGGCGTCACGTCCGCGGGGACGGCCGCGCAGCTTCGACACCGAAGCCACGCTGGCCCAGGCGACCCTGGCCTTCTGGCAGCGTGGCTATGCGTCGACGTCGATGGACGACCTCAGCGCCGCCACCGGCCTGAACCGGCCCAGCCTGTACGGTGCCTTCGGCGACAAGCACGAGCTCTATCTGCAGGCGCTGCGCCTGTACACCGAGCAGTCCAACGCGGCCATCGCGGCGGCGCTGGAGGGGCGCTCGCTGCGCGACGGGCTGCTGCGGGTCTACGAACTGGCCCTGCAGCTCTACTACCCGGCCGACGAGGCCGCCCGCGGCTGCCTGCTGATCGGCACCGCGGCCACCGAGGCGCCGCGCGACGAGGCCATCCGCCAGCAGCTGGGCGATTCGTTGCGGGGCTTCAATGCCGCCTTCGAGCTGCGGCTGCAACGAGCCGTCGATGAGGGTGAATTGCCGGCCGGCACCGACGCCACGATGCGCGCCCAGCTCGCCTCTGCGGTGCTGCATTCGATGGCGCTGCGCGCGCGTGCGGGCGATCCGCGCAGCGAACTCGCCGCCCTGGCCCGGGCCGGGGTCGAGATGGTCTGCGGCTAGTCGGCTGGGAACAGGCGCTCGATGACCACGTCGATGACCATGCCGCACAGGCTGTAGATCAGCGAGCCGATCAGCGCGGCGGCGAAGCCGGTCACGGCCAGGCCGTCCAGCAGGGTGGCTGCCATCCAGAACATCAGCGCGTTGATGATGAACAGGAAGAGGCCCAGGCTGAGCACCGTCACCGGCAACGTCAGCAGCACCAGCAGCGGGCGCAGCAGCGTGTTCAGCAGGCCGAGCACGAAAGCCGCGATCAGCGCCGACGTGAAGCTCTTGACGATGACGCCGGGATAGAGGTGGGCCACCAGCAGCAGGGCACCGGCGAGCAGCAGCCAACGAACGAGGACCTTGGTCATGGCCGCGAGCATATCGGGCGGCGCCCGCTCGGGTGTCGCGCCACCGCCGCAGCTTGATAGAAGTTAAATAGGAATCGTTCGCATTCGTGTTAAGATTTTCCTCGAATTGAACCGAACGCCCTGCCCGTGAAGCCGCTCGCCTTTGTCGCCCCCACCTCGGTTGTCGTGCCACCACGGCCGACCGTGGCGCGCCCGATGCAGCCGCGACCGAGCTTTGCGGAGATGTCGCGCCCGCCGCGCAGCCGTCGCCTGCTGCTGGTCGGCATCGCCGCCCTGCATCTGCTGGGCCTGTGGGGCCTGAGCCAGGTGCAGGACCTGCGCCGCAAGGTGGCCCAGGTCGCGCCTGTCGTCGTGCGCCTGATCGCGCCGATCGAGCCGCCCAAGCCCCGGCCTCCGATCCCGGTTGCACTGCCGCAGATGCAGGCGCCGGCGTTGACGATGGTCGAGCCCCCGCTGATCGCTGTCGCGACGGCACCGGCTCCTTCTCCCGTCGTCGCCGCCCTGCCGCCGCCTCCGCCAGCTGTTGTACCGGTGCAGACGACGCCGGCGCCCGTCATCCAGCTCACGCCGCCGCCCGCTCCGCAGATCAAGCAGATCCCGGCCAGCGCGGTGCGCTATCTGAAGGAGCCGAACACCACGGTGCCGCTGATGTCGCGGCGGCTACGCGAGTCCGGCACCGTGCACCTGCGCATCGTCGTCGACGTGCGCGGCCAGCCGCGTGAGATCACGCTGGCCAAGTCTTCGGGCTTTGCCCGCCTGGACGAGCAGGCGCTGCAGGACATGCGCGCAGCCCGCTTCGTCCCCTATACGGAGAACGGCCAGGCCGTCGAGTGGGAGGTCACCGCGCCCGTGTTCTACCCACTCGATCGCTGACCCCCTTTTCCTTTCCCGAGTAGCCATGCCGTGGGCGGCGCCTTGCGCCGTCAGGGGCAAAGCCATGCCCATCCACGATCCATCGGAAATTTCCATGTCCCGCAAGCACAAATCGAACAGGGCTCCGGCCCTGCTGCCCCTGGGCGCCCTTGCCGCCGGCTTCGGCCTGGCCACGGCTGCCCTGGCCCAGACCACTCCCGCCGAGAAGGCGCCCGCCAAGGAAGAGAGCGTGCTGCCCACGGTGCGCGCCAAGGTCAATGTCGAGCCGCAGGGCAAAGACGGCTACCAGGCCACCGAGACCCGCATCGGCAAGGGCAAGCAGGACATCCGCGACATTCCGCAGTCGCTGACCGTCGTCACCGAGAAGCTCATCGACGATCGCAACCTCGACAACGTCAAGGAAGTGCTGAAGAACACCGCCGGCATCACCTTCCAGGCGGCCGAAGGGGGCGAGGAAGACATCAAGATCCACGGCATCTCGCTGCAGAGCACCGGCGACATCTTCATCGACGGCATGCGTGACCCGGCCTTCTACGACCGCGACACCTTCTTCCTCGACAAGGTCGAACTGCTGCGCGGCTCCGGCGCGCTGATGTTCGGCCGCGGCTCCAGCGGCGGCGCCGTCAACCAGGTCACCAAGCAGGCCCTGCTGGCCGACCAGAACCAGATCGACGTGACCATGGCCAGCCACAGCGGCATGCGCCTCGTCGGCGACCTGAACAAGCGCCTGGGCGAAACGTCGGCGCTGCGCGTCGGCGTGATGGCCACCGATGCCGACAACGACGGCGCCGGCACCTCGCTGGACAAGCGCGGCCTCGCCGGCAACCTGCGCTGGGGCATCGACGAGCAGGACGAATTCAGCCTGACCCTCTACGCCCTGGACAACAACAACGGCATGAACTACGGCATGCCCTGGATCAAGCCGACGCTGACCGCGCCCACCAGCGCGACGACGCTGCTGCCGCTGGACCCGACGGCCTACTACGGCATGGCCAGCGACTACAACAAGGGCTCGGCCAACTACGGCATGCTGACCCACACCCACCGCTTCAGCCCCAACGTCGAGCTCGTCACCAAGGCCCGCTATGCGTCCTACACGCGGGACCAGCGCGCCGGCACGGTGCGCTTCGCCGCAGCCAACCTGCAGCCCACCAAGGTGGCCGTGTCTCTCGACACCTTCGGCCCCAACGCCGTCATCAACCGCGGCACCCAGCTCAAGGTGCAGGACATGCAAACGGTCACCGCGCAGAGCGACCTGAGCGCCAAGTTCAAGGCCGCCGGCATGGACCACAACCTGCAGACCGGCGTGGACTTCTCGCAGGAAAAGAAGCAGGTCTACGCGGCCTACTCAGCGGCCCAAGGCGGCGTCGTGCCGACCAAGCCGACCACCACCATCGGCGCACCGGACGACGGCGCCTGGATCGACGAAGGCAAGCGCAGCTTCCGCACCAACAACGACTACGTCTCCAAGGGCTATGGCGCCTATGTGCAGGACCTGATCCAGGTCGCGCCGATGTGGAAGCTGCTGGCCGGCCTGCGCTACGACAGGCTCGACGGCGACTACAGCGTCTACAACATCCCCAACAACGCCGCGACGCCGGTCACGACCCAGCCCTATGCGATGCGCATCTCGGAGTGGAGCAAGCGCGCCGCCGTGCTGTTCCAGCCCAGCGCCCAGTTGTCCTTGCACCTGATGGGCGCAACGTCCTTCAACACCTCGGGCGACACCTATTCGCTGAGCGCCGCCAACGCCAACATCCCGCCCGAGAAGTCGGTCAACCTCGAGCTCGGCGGTCAGTACGACTCGGCCGACGGCAAGCTGACGACGCGCTTCGGCATCTTCCGCGCCACCAAGCTGCATGAGCGCAATACCGACCCGCTGACCAACCTGGTCGAGTTGTCCGGCAAACGCCACGCGCAGGGCATCGACGTCGACATCACCGGCCGCATCACGGCCGACTGGGAAGTTTTCGGCAACTTCACGTGGATGCCGACAGCCATCATCGACATCGCCGCCGAAGGTGCCGAAGGCCGGGGCGCGCGTCCGTCGCTGACGCCGCGCTATTCGGGCAGCCTGTGGACGACCTACAAACTCACGCCGCAATGGCGCGTCGGTGGCGGCGTCAACGCACGCAGCGGCCAGCAGCCCAACCGCAACCCCGGCTTCTACGCACCCAAGTTCATCATCGCCAACCTGATGGCCGAGTACACGGTCGTCGAGGACGCGCTGCTGTTCCGCCTCAACATCGACAATGTGGCCAACAAGCTCTACGCCGACACGCTCTACACGGGCCACTATGTGCCCGGCAAGGGCCGGGTCGTCGCGCTGACCGGCACCTACAAGTTCTAATCCCGAAAGACCTGCGCACCGCCATGCTGCTGAAGATCCCCCAGATCCTCGACGCTGCCGGCGTGGCTCGCGCCCGCGAACTGCTGGCCATCGCCCCTTGGGCCGATGGCCGCACGACCGCCGGTCGCCAGGCCGCCCAGGTCAAGAACAACGAACAGCTGCAACCCGGCAGCGAACAGCAGCGCGAGCTGCAGGCCCTGGTGCTGCAGGCGCTGGAGAAGCATCCCGTCTTCTTCTCCGCCACGCTGCCCAAGCGCGTGCTGCCGCCGCTGTTCAACCGCTACGGCGGCACGACCAACGCCTACGGCAGCCATGTCGACCAAGCCGTGCGCTACCTGCCCGGGGGCCTGCAGCGCGTGCGCACCGACATTTCCTGCACGCTTTTCTTGAGCGAGCCGTCCGAGTACGACGGCGGCGAGCTGGTCATCGAACACGCCTACGGCGAGCAGCGCGTCAAGCTCGCGGCCGGCGACATGGTCGTCTACCCAGGCAACAGCGTGCACCGCGTCGAGCCGGTCACGCGCGGTGCGCGCCTGGCCAGCTTCTTCTGGATCGAGAGCATGGTGCGCGCCGACGAGCAGCGCCGCTTGCTCTACGAGATGGACATGAGCCTGATGAAGTTGCGCGGCGAGTTGGGCGAGACGGAAGAGTTGGTCCAGCTCACCGGCACGTATCACAACCTCCTCAGGATGTGGGCCGACACGTGACGGCACCGCGCATCGAATCGCTGCCGGAAGGCCGGGCCAACCTGGCCGATTTCGAGGCGCCCGCAAAAGCGCGCATCGACGCCCCCGCCTGGGCCTATCTGAACGGCGGCGCGGCCGACGAGATCACGCTGCGCGCCAACCGCGCCGCCTGGGACGCGATCAAGCTGCATCCGCGCGTGCTGCGCGACCTGTCCGGTGGCCACACCCGCGTGAGCCTGCTCGGCCGCGAGCTGCGCCACCCCATCCTGCTGGCGCCCATCGCCTACCAGCGCCTCTTCCACGCCGACGGCGAGCTGGCCATCGCCCATGCCGCCGCCGCCCAGGAGGCCGGCCTCATCCTCAGCGCCCAGGCCAGCGTCGACATGGAGGCCGTCGCGACGCCCATGTTGGCGGACGCGTCCGCCGGTCCGCTCTGGTTCCAGCTCTACTGGCGCGACGACCGCGACTTCATGCGTGCCCTGCTGCGCCGCATCGAGGCGGCCGGCTTCCAGGCCTTGGTGCTGACCGTCGACGCGCCCGTGCACGGCGCGCGCGATCGCGAACGCCGCACCGGCTTCAAGCTGCCCGACGACATCCGCGCCGTCAACCTCGGCGGCATCAAGAGGCCGCTCACCCTGCAGCCCGGCCAGAGCGCACTCTTCGACGGGCTGATGCCGCGTGCAGCGACTTGGGGCGAGATCGACTGGCTGCGCGCCGAGAGCAAGCTGCCGCTGCTGCTCAAGGGCGTCACCCATGCCGACGATACGCGCGAGGCCATCGCCCGCGGCGTGACCGGCTTCATCGTCAGCAACCACGGCGGCCGCGCGCTGGACACGCTGCCCCCCACCGCCGAGCTGCTGCCGCCACTGCGCGCGGCCCTCGGTCCCGACGTGCCCCTGCTCGTCGACGGCGGCATCCGCCGCGGCACCGACGTTCTCAAGGCCATGGCCCTCGGCGCCAACGCCGTGCTGCTGGGCCGCCCCTATGTCCACGCCCTCGCCGCCAGCGGCGCTCTCGGCGTGGCCCATGCGCTGCGACTGCTGCGCGACGAGCTGGAGATCGCCATGGCCCTCTCCGGCTGCAAGACTCTCGCCGACGCCGGCCCGGCGCTGCTCTGGCCCGGTAACTCCCGTTGAAGGACTCCCCATGAAATATTTCGCTCCCCTGCTCCTCGCTGTCACCGCCTCTACCGCCTTCGCCCACGGCAACGTCTCCTGCCCGGCCATGCCCAAGGAAGAGATGAAGCCGCAGATGGAACTGCAAAAGAAGCTGGAAGGCGAAGGCTGGAAGGTCCGCGTGGTGAAGAACTACAACGGCTGCTACGAGGTCTACGGCTTCGATGGCGCCGGCAAGAAGGCCGAGGCCTTCTTCAACCCGAAGACCTTCGAGCGCGTCTATCCGGAGGGCGAGCAGCCCGCCGAGAAGAAGTAATCGGCGATGCGCATCCGCGTCTGGGACGGCCTCGTTCGCCTGCTGCACTGGACGCTGGCGGCCGCCGTCGCGACCGCCTGGATCAGCGGCCACTGGCCGCCCAGCCATTTCGACGAATGGCACCACACCGCCGGCTATGTGGCCGCCGCGGCCGTGGCGCTGCGGCTGATCTGGGGCTTCACCGGCGGCCGCTATGCGCGCCTCGCGCAGTTCGTGCGCGGCCCGCGCGCCGTGCTGGCCTATGCCCGCTCGATGCGCGCCGGCCATGAGCCGCGCTACATCGGCCATAACCCGTTGGGTGGATGGATGGTGCTGGCGCTGTGGTCCACCGCCGCGGCGCTGTCGCTGACAGGCTGGCTCTACACGACCGACTGGCTGTGGGGCTACGAGTGGCTGTCGGACCTGCACGCCTGGCTGGCCTGGGGCATCGCCACCCTCGTCATCGGCCATCTCGGCGGTGTCGTCGTGACCAGTTGGCGGCATCGCGAGAACCTCGTCGGCGCGATGTTCAGCGGCTCCAAGCGCGCCGCCGATGGCGACGACGTCGCCTGACTGCAAGCCTCGAGAAGGCCCAAGTGATGCGGCCTCGCGACATGCAGGGCCTCAAAGGGCCGATTTCATGGGCCTCTGCGGGTCATCCCCTCTATGAAAGCCTTCTCTTCCCCTGGGGAGCGCAGTACCATCGCCGCCGCAGGGTGCTAGAGAGTATTGAAGGCTTACGCGGCCTTCACCCGGACCCGGCACATCAACAACCTTTGATGGAGTGAATCGACATGGCAACTGCGAAGAAGGCCGCGCCCGCGAAGAAGGCGGCACCGGCAAAGAAGGCCGCCCCGGCGAAGAAGGCGGCGCCCGCGAAGGCGCCTGCTGCCAAGAAGGCAGCTCCGGCCAAGAAGGCCGCGCCCGCGAAGAAGGCAGCTCCGGCCAAGAAGGCCGCAGCCCCCGCCAAGAAGCGCACGCCCAACGCCGCCTTCATGAAGGCACTGACCCCCAGCGCGGCCCTGGCCGCCATCGTCGGCGCAGCACCCCTGCCGCGCACCGACGTGACCAAGAAGGTCTGGGAATACATCAAGAAGAACAAGCTCCAGGACGAGCTGCAGAAGCGCGTCATCAACGCCGACGCCAAGCTGAAGGAAATCTTCGGCAAGGCCAAGGCCGACATGTTCGAGATGACCAAGCTGATCAACAGCCACCTGAAGTGAAGCGGCGCCGCGCTTGCCGCGGCCTCGTCAACGCAAGCCCGGTTCCACCGGGCTTTTTTTCGTCCGTTCCTGCCTGGCTACTCGCAGGTAGCCAGTCCTTCGCAAGGCGTCAGACAGCACGCAGGTGCTGTCCTCGGTCCTTGTCATGCCTGTCTGCTCGTAGGCAGCCAGTCCTTCGCAAGGCGTCAGACAGCACGCAGGTGCTGTCCTCGGTCCTTGCTCAGCCCAGCAGCTTGCGTAGCCCGGCTTGCAGCACCGGCACGTCGATGGGCTTGAGCCAGTAGTCGTCGAAGCCCGCCGCGCGGGCGGCGCGCACGACGGCACCGGGGTTGTCGGCCGACAGGGCCACCCAACGCACGTCTCGCAGCGCCTCGGTCAGGGCTGCATCGGCGGCCACGCGTGCACGCAGCTCCAGGCCCGTCATGTCGGGCAGGTGCATGTCCACCAGCACCAGGGCCGGGGGGCACTCCGCCAGCGCCGCCAAGGCCTCGGCGCCCGTCTCCACCATGCGCAACTCCCAATCCGGCAGCAGCCGGAACACCTCCTCCATCAGGATCAGGTGGATGCGGTCGTCTTCGACGTAAAGCACCAGCGGCGCGGCGCGGTCGGGCATGGGGAGGTCTGGGGGCAGGAACAGCGGCAGGCACGATAGCAGCAATGACCGGGTTGCCCGGTGGTGTGCAACTGCCAATCGTTTTCAAGGATTTGCGTGATTTATCGCACTCCGCGCCCACCCCCACTTTGCGGGTCTTCAACGAGTACAAACCCTCTATCTCCCTAATACTAGGGACATGCGCCCTGGTTCGGGCGCGACCCTTTTCTGGGCCCCGCATGTCCCTGATCGCCACGCTCGCTCTCGCCGTATCCGCCGGCTCCACGCTGCCCCAGTGCAGCTGGGACCGTCCGGGCGTCAACCCTTTCATGGGTGACGTGGTCGCGGCGGTCGATCACTACAAGGACATCCCGGCCGCCACTCGTGAAAAGCTGAAGGCCCGGATGAAGGCGCGCAGCTATGACGACATCGCCGTCATCGAACGCGACGGCATCACAGGCAAGGCGAGCTACGCCCCCGAGATCCGCGACATGCATTTCGGCCCCGGCGCCATCTGCCGCACCGTGACACGCACCAAGTGGACCGCCACGACGCAGGAGCGCGGCCTGGTCTATTGCGAGGACGGCCAGTGCATCCTCGTGCCCACCGTCTGCCGCAACGTCAGCCGCATCCGCCGCCTGGACAAACCCACTGCCGTCGCGCCCGCGCGCGCCGCCAATGTCGCCTCGTCGACCCGCGAGGGCCAGGAGACCGCGCCCCTGGAATTCGAAGCGCCGGCTGCCGGCCCGGCCCCCGCCGCGGCACCGGACAGCTTCGCCGCCACGTCCGGCGTGCCAACGCTGGCCAGCGCGCCCGTCCCACCCGGTTCGCTCCTGACCGGCGGCCCTGGTGGCCCCGTCATCATCGGCATGCCGCCGTTGCCGCCCGGTACGGTGACCACCGACCTGGCCCATACGCCGGCCGTGCCCGAGCCCGGCACCTGGGCCATGATTGCCCTGGGCCTGCTGGTCGTCATCTTCCGGGCCCGCCAGCGCAGGCCCTGATCAGCGCTTCCTGAGCAGCGGCGCCAGATAGCGCCCCGTGTGGCTGGCCTCGCAGGCCGCCACGTCCTCGGGCGTGCCGGCCACCAGCAGCGTGCCGCCGCCTGAGCCGCCTTCCGGCCCCATGTCGACGAGCCAGTCGGCCGTCTTGATGACGTCCAGGTTGTGCTCGATGACGACGATGGTGTTGCCCGCGTCGCGCAGCTGGTGCAGCACCTTCATCAGCAAGGCGATATCGGCGAAATGCAGGCCGGTGGTCGGTTCGTCCAGGATGTAGAGGGTGCGCCCCGTGTCGCGCTTGCTCAGCTCCAGCGCCAGCTTGACGCGCTGGGCCTCGCCGCCCGACAGCGTCGTCGCGCTCTGGCCCAGCTTCACATAGCCCAGGCCCACGTCCAGCAGCGTCTGCAGCTTGCGCGCGAGAGTGGGCACGGCGTTGAAGAGCTCGAAGGCGTCCTCCACCGTCATGTTCAGCACCTGGGTGATGTTCTTGCCCTTGTAGAGCACCTCCAGCGTCTCGCGGTTGTAGCGCCGGCCCTGGCAGACGTCGCAGGGCACGTAGACGTCGGGCAGAAAGTGCATCTCCACCTTCAGCACGCCGTCGCCCTGGCAGGCCTCGCAGCGGCCACCGGCGACGTTGAAACTGAAGCGCCCCGGGCCATAGCCGCGTTCGCGCGCCGTGTTCATCTCGGCGAACAACTCGCGGATGGGCGTGAACAGGCCGGTATAAGTGGCCGGGTTGGAGCGCGGCGTGCGGCCGATGGGCGACTGGTCGACGTTGATGACCTTGTCGAAGGCATCCAGGCCCTCGATCTCGTCGTGGGCAGCCGGGTCGGCGTGGCTCTGGTAAAGCTTCTTGGCGACGGCGGCGTACAGGGTGTCGTTGACCAGGGTGCTCTTGCCCGACCCGGACACACCGGTCACGCAGGTGAAGAGGCCCACCGGGATCTCGACCGTCACGCCCTTGAGGTTGTTGCCGCGCGCGTTGACGATGCGCATCACCTCGCCCGAGGCCTTGTGGCGTGCCACCGGCACTTCGATGCGCGCCGTGCCGCTCAGGTACTGGCCGGTCAGCGACTGCGGATTGGCCGCCACCTGGTCGGGCGTGCCCTGGGCCATGACCTGGCCGCCATGCACGCCGGCGCCGGGGCCGAGGTCCAGCACCCAGTCGGCCGCGCGGATGGCGTCCTCATCGTGTTCCACCACCAGCACCGAATTGCCCAGGTCGCGCAGGCGCCTCAGCGTCGCGATGAGGCGGTCGTTGTCGCGCTGGTGCAGGCCGATGCTGGGCTCGTCCAGCACATACATGACGCCGGTCAGGCCGGAGCCGATCTGTGAAGCCAGCCGGATGCGCTGGGCCTCGCCGCCCGACAGGGTCTCGGCGCTGCGGTCCAGGCTCAGGTAGTTCAGGCCGACGTCGTTGAGGAAGCGCAGCCGCGATGCGATCTCGCGGATGACCTTGTCGCCGATCTCGGCCTTGTTGCCCTTGAGCTTGAGCGACTCGAAATAGTCCAGGCATTCGCGCAGCGTCGAATGCTCGACCTCGTAGATGGGCCGGCCGCGCACGCCTGCCGGCGCATCGGCCGGCTGCAGCACCACATGGCGCGCCTCGCGCCGCAGCCGCGAGCCCTCGCAGGACGGGCAGGGCTTGGCCGCCATATAGCGGGCCAGATCCTC
Organism: Roseateles sp. FW305-36; assembly: GCF_058787015.1. Classification (NCBI taxonomy): domain Bacteria; kingdom Pseudomonadati; phylum Pseudomonadota; class Betaproteobacteria; order Burkholderiales; family Sphaerotilaceae; genus Roseateles; species Roseateles sp. FW305-36. Next base: position 119,403 of record NZ_JBYSZK010000016.1, read on the forward strand.
GCGCACGGCGGCCGAATCGGTCTCCTTGTAGCGCCGCTGCAGATTGGGCAGGATGCCCTCGAAAGGATGCTGGCGCTTGACCGAGCGCTTCTTGCCCGAGGCCGATTCGGCCTGGTAGACGAAGCTGATGTCTTCTTGTCCAGAGCCGCGCAGCAGCACCTCCTGGGCCGTGGCGGGCAGGTTTTCCCAGGGCATCTCGACGTCGAACTTGTAGTGGGCGGCGACCGACTCCAGCAGCGAGAAGGTGTAGGGGTTGCGGCGGTCCCAGCCCTTCACAGCACCGCTGGCAAGGCTCAGCGTCGGGAAGGCGACGACACGGTCGGCGTCGAACACCGTCACCTGGCCCAGGCCCTCGCAGCTCGGGCAGGCGCCCACCGGCGAATTGAAGGAGAACAGCCGCGGCTCCAGCTCGGGCAGCGAATAGGAGCAGATCGGGCAGGCGAACTTGCTGGAGAACAGCGTCGTCTGCTCGTTGTCCATGTTCATGACCAGGGCCCGGCCGTCGGCCAGCCGCAGCGCCGCCTCGAAGCTTTCGGCCAGGCGCTGGCGCAGGCTGTCGGCCGAATCGTGGCGCAGCTTGATGCGGTCGATGACGACGTCGATGTCGTGCTTTTCGGCCTTCTTCAGCGCCGGGATGTCGGGCGCCTCCACCGTCGCGCCGTCGACGCGGAAGCGCACATAGCCTTGGGCCTGCAGGTCCTGGAAAAGCTCGACGAACTCGCCCTTGCGGTCGCGCACCACCGGCGCCAGCAGCATCAGCTTGCTCTCGTCCGGCATGGCCAGCACGGCGTCCACCATCTGGCTGACCGACTGCGCCTCCAGCGGCAGGTCGTGGTCGGGGCAAAAGGGCGTGCCGGCGCGGGCATAGAGCAGGCGCAGGTAGTCGTGGATCTCGGTGACCGTGCCGACCGTCGAGCGCGGGTTGTGCGAGGTGGCCTTCTGCTCGATGGAGATCGCCGGGGACAGACCCTCGATGATGTCCACGTCGGGCTTGTCCATCAGCTGCAGGAACTGGCGCGCGTAGCTGGACAGGCTCTCGACGTAACGCCGCTGCCCCTCGGCATACAGGGTGTCGAAGGCGAGCGAGGACTTGCCTGATCCCGACAGGCCCGTGATGACGACCAGCGCATGCCGCGGCAGGTCGACATCGATGTTCTTCAGGTTGTGGGTGCGCGCGCCGCGCACGCGAATGAATCTGGATTCGGGGACTTCGGGCAGATCCGGGAGAGCCATGGCAGTTTTCACAAGCGAACCGGCCATGATAGGCCGCCACAATCCGCCGCGTCCAAACACCGACTGGGAGGTCCCGATGAGGACGTTGCTTGGCATGCTGGCCCTGGCCATCGGCTGCGCTTTTGTCACCCCGCCCGCCGAGGCCGCACCGCCGGTCACGGCCTTCTTCAAGCGCCCCGGCATCAGCCAGCCCAAGCTCAGCCCCAGCGGCCGCTACCTGGCCGTGCTGGCGGCGGGCAAGGGCGACCGCGTCTGGCTGGCCGTCATGGATCTGCAGGACCTGACCATGCCCAAGATCGTCGCCGGCTTCCATGACGCCGACATCGGCAACCACCACTGGGTCAACGAGGACCGCCTGGTCTTTCAGGTCAGCAACTCGCCCGACGGCAGCACCCGCGTCTTCCAGCCCGGCCTGTGGGCGGTGGATCGCGACGGCAGCAAATACCGCCAGCTGATCAACAGCGACAAACAGTGGCTCAGCAACACCAGCAGCCTCATCAACGACCGGCGGCTGGAGGCCAACTGGCGCTTCTTCGACACCCTGCCCGACGGTGGCGACGAGATCCTCGTCAGGCGGCTGCGCTGGGCCCACGAGAAGGAAAGCACCGGCATGCAGCTGGTGCGGCTGGACACCCGCACCGGCCTCACCCGCAACCTCAACCAGGGCCTGCCCGACAACGTCATCGACTGGAAGGTGGACTGGCGCGGCGAACCGCGCGCCGTCGAGGCGCTGGCCCAGGGCGGCGTCAAGGGCTATCTGCGCCAGGCCGACGGCAGCTGGAAGCTCTGGTACGAAGACACCGCCCATCGCCGCCAGGGTTTCCGTCCCTACTGGTTCGGGCCGGAGGGACAGACCCTGGTCGAGGCCAGCTACCACGGCTATGGCGCCCTGTTCCGGCTCGATCCCAAGACCCAGCAGCCCGAGGCCGAGCCGCTGATCAGCTTCAAGGGCTATGACTTCGACGGCGCGCTGGTCTTCGATCCGGTTGCCAAGCGCCTGCTCGGGCTGCGCTACGAGACCGACGCGCCGGGCACCCTCTGGCTGGACGCCACCATGAAGGCCCGCCAGGCCGACATCGACGCCCAGCTGCCCGGCACCGTCAACCGCATCGAGTGCGAACGCTGCCTGGACGTCGCCAACCTCGTCGTCACCTCCATCTCGGACCAGATGCCGCCGCGCTACTGGCTCTACAAGCCGGCCGACAAGAGCATCCAGCCCCTGGCCGGCACGCGGCTCGACCTGCCGCTGCGCGAGATGGGCCAGCGCGACGTCGTGCGCTTCAAAGCCCGCGACGGCCTGGAGATCCCGCTGCTCGTCACCCAGCCGCCCGGCAAACCGGCGCCGCGCCCGACCGTGGTGCTGGTGCATGGCGGTCCCTATGTGCGCGGCACGCACTGGCGCTGGGAGGCCAAGGCCCAGTTCCTGGCCAGCCGCGGCTATCTGGTGCTGGAGCCCGAGTTCCGCGGCAGTACCGGCTACGGCTTCCAGCTCTTTCACGCCGGCTGGAAGCAGTGGGGCCTGGCCATGCAGGACGACCTCGCCGACACCCTGGCCTATGCGGTCAAGCAGGGCTGGGCCGACCCGAAGCGCGTCTGCATCATGGGCGCCAGCTACGGGGGCTATGCCGCCATGATGGGCGCGGTGACCCAGGGCGATCTGTTCAAGTGCGCCGTCAACTGGGTCGGTGTCACCGACATCGGGCTGATGAGCAGCATCCAGTGGAGCGACGCTTCCGAGGAGTGGAAGCAGTACGGCATGAAACAGCTGGTGGCCGATCCCGACACCGACGCCGAACAGATCCGCAAGACCTCGCCGTTGGCCCGCGCCGCCGAGATCCGCATGCCGCTGCTGATGGCTTATGGCGGCGAAGACCGCCGCGTGCCCCTGAAGCACGGCACCGACCTCAAGGCCGCCCTGCGCCCCGACCAGCCCCTGGAATGGGTGGTCTACCCCGAAGAAGGCCACGGCTGGTTCGATCTCAAGACCAACGAAGACTTCTGGGGCCGCGTCGAGCGCTTCCTGGCCCGCCATATCGGCAACGCCCAACCCTGATGATGAAACTTACTCTCTTTTCCCTGCTGCTCGCCGCCTCCATCGTCCAGGCCGCCCCGCCCAGCATCGACGACTTCCAGCGTCCGCCGGCCTTCTCCGGCCCGGTGCTGTCGCCTGACGGCAAGCATGTCGCCGCCATCGTCAACCCCGATGGCAAGACCACCAGCCTGGCCGTCATCGACACCGACAAGCCGACTGAGGCCGTGCCCATCAAGGCCTTTGCCGAGGCCGACATCCGCGAGATCCACTGGCTGGACGACGAACGCCTGGCCTTCACGGTGCGCGCCCGTGTGGACGGCGAGGGCTGGGGCGTCGGCTCCGGTCTGTGGACGCTGAACCGCGATGGCAGCAACCTCAAGCAATGGGTCAACCCCTTTGGCCACCGAAGCAAGGACGGCACGCCCCAGGCCGCGCGCATGCTGGACGCCAATTGGAGCCTGTACGAGCCGCCGCTGCGCGATGGCACCCTGGTGCTGCGTCACTATGTCGGCGACCTGCAGCACCGCATCGTCCACGTCGACCTGGCCCGGCTCGACCCCAGCACCGGCGAGCGCCACGCGCTGACCGAGGGGGCGCCCGGCCGCGTCACGTCCTGGGTGCTTGACGCTGACGGCAACCCGCGCTTCGCCATCGGCCTCAACGGCATCGGCGGCACGCGCATCTGGTGGCGTGAAGGCGACGGCCCCTGGCAGGTCTGGCAGGACTCCGGCGAGGGCGACCTCTCGCGCTGGCCGCTGCGCGTGGACCGCAGCGGGCGCCTCTATCTGCTCGTCACCGAACAGGGCCGCTGGACCCTGCATCGCGCTGACAAGCTGAACCCCGATGCGCCGACGACCAAGCTGCTGGGCTCCAACACCCATGCCCTGCAGCCGCGCCTGGTGCTGGACGCCAGCGGCGAGCTGATCGGCGCCCACTTCGAGACCGACGTGCCGCAGAGCGCCTGGTTGGCGCCCATGCTGGCCGAGGCCCAGGCGGAGGTGGACCGCCGCTTGCCAGGCGCGGCCAACAGCCTGCATTGCCGGCGCTGCCTGACGATGCCGATGATGTTGGTCACGTCCCAGACCGACCGCCGGCCGCCGCGCTACTTCCTGTTCAACCGCGACAGCAAGCAGCTCACGCCGCTGGCCGCCAGCATGCCCTGGCTGCCCGAAGGCCGGCCGCGCCAGGCCACGGCCACCGCCGCGCGCGACGGCTACCGCCTGCCCATGGTGGTCACCTACCCCGAGGCGACCGGCCCGGCACCCACCGTCATCCTGGTGCATGGCGGCCCCTGGGTGCGCGGCAACCACTGGGCCTGGCAGGCCGAGCCGCAGTTCTATGCCTCGCGCGGCTACCTCGTGCTCGAGGTCGACTACCGCGGCAGCCTGGGCTATGGCTACCGCTGGCTGCATGCCGGCGACAAGCAATGGGGTCTGGCCATGCAGGACGACCTCGACGACGCCCTGGCCTGGGCCGTCAAGCAGGGTCTGACGGATCCCAAGCGCGTCTGCATGGTGGGCAACAGCTACGGCGGCTATGCAGCCCTGATGGGCCTGTCGCGCGGCCAGATGGCCTGCGCCGTGGCCGGCTTCGCGCCGACCGACCTGGCCAAGCTCGCCTCCCGCCACTGGGCGGATGCCGAAGCCGAGATCCTGACCTTCACGCTGCCCCGCTTCCTCGGCGACCCGGACAAGGACGCCAAGCTGCTCGCCGCCCAGTCGCCGATCAATCGGGTGGACCAGCTGCAGGGCCCGCTGCTGCTGGCCTATGGCGAGCGCGACGAGCGGGTGCCCCTGGCCCACGGCAGCCAGCTGCGCTACGCGCTGGCCAACGCCGGCAGGCCGCCCGAATGGCTGTCCTATGCCGGCGAGGGCCATGGTCTGTATCAGCGCGACCACCAGCGGGACTACTGGCAGCACATCGAGGCCTTCCTGGCCACGCATCTGGCGCCGAAAAACTGACCGTCCGTCGCGGCCGCATGCAGCTCGCGGCCCGCGTCTGACGATTCATCGCAGCGCCCTGGCGGCGCGGGCTTCGGTTGCCGAAACTGCTTCCATCGACACAGCAATACCGCTGAACGAAACCCCAAGGAAGCACCATGAAGACCACCGTCCTGATCCAAGCCGCCGCCGTCGCCGCCTTCGCGTTCACCGCCTTTGCCGCCAGCGCCGCCCCGCAAGAAATCCAGAAGCTGCCCCGCGTCGTCATCACCGGCAAGGCCACGCAGGAAGTCGCCCAGCTGCCGCGCGTCGTCGTCACCGGTTACGCCGTCCGTGAAGTTGCGCAACTGCCCCGCGTGACCATCACCGCCCGCCGCGCCTGAGCCCTCGCATGACCCTTGAAATGACCCCCGACACCCGAGCCGAGTCGCCGGCGCAGCAGGCCGGCGGCCCTTGCTGTGCCGACGAGTCGGCTTGGCGTGAAAAAATCACGCGTCTCTGAAAGACAATCCGGGCTTCTGATTGGAGCCCGCTTTGAAAGAAGAGCTGCGCAAACGCCGGTCCTGGCTGGATGGCTTCATGGCTTATCCGGCCCCCGCTGGCCTGAGCGAAACCGCCCTGCGCGAGAACATCATCCTGCTCGACCAGGCCCTCTACACGCTGTGGGGACTGGGCGACAACCTGATCTACGCCTGGACGCCCGAGTCCCGCGGCCTGCGCGTCCTCGTCGCGCCGCACCAGATGCTGACCGAGTACACCTTGGGCGACGGCACCTCGCCGCTGACCGAGGTCACGCGGCGCACGCGGCTGCTGGACAAGCTGCTGTCCAACCAGGAGCACCTGGACAAGCAGGCCTTCGACAGCGTCTCTGCGTCCCTGGGCATCACGCCCAAGGTCATCGACCTGCCCTTCAACCCCGAGCGCGGCCTGGGCCTGCCGCTGATCGCGGCCATCGCGGCGCGCTACGGCATCCGCCTGGTCGAGGACCGCGCCGTCATCCTGTTCGATGCCGTCGGCTTTTCGCTGCTGACGCCGCTGCAGCAGGTGGTGCAGCTCAACAGCCTGTCCTGCTCGGTCAACGCGGCCTACGCCAAGCTGCTGGACCGCGAGATCAACATCAACTTCGCCCGCACGACGACGGGCGACGGCTTCTACATCTGGAACCGCATGCGCGGCGTCGAGGCCAATGTGGAGCTGTACCAGCTGATGCAGTTCATCCTGGCCGACAACGCCCTGGCCCGCGAGCGCGCCACGCGGCCCGAGTCGGTGCCCAAGCTGCGCGCCTGCTTCCACGTCGGCTCGCACTACGAGTTCTACCAATCCGAAGGCCTGAACCCGACCTCCTTCAGCTATTTGGTCGGCCAGGTCACCATCGAGCTCGCCCGCATGATCGAGCGCGCCGAGCCGGGCCAGATCCTGGTGGGCAAGTTCAACACGCTGATGCACGACGAGTCCACCAGCGAGGACATCCGCATCGACAGCCTGGACTTCGTCGAGCGCACCCGCGCCCCGCTGCGCAGTCTCAACGGCCTGAAGCTCGCCGGCTCCGAGGTCGACGAGATCGCCTGCTACCTGACCGGCCGACGCGACAACACCGGCCTGTGGGGCATCAGCGAGTACCAGATGGCCGACAAGCACGGGTTGATCCACCGCGTCTACAACGCCAAGATCAACATCCACCGGCGCAACGGCGAACCCATCTACCTGGGCCTGCGCGAGGAAGACCTGCCCCCCGACGCGCCGCGCACGGTGGCGGACACCGATTTCCAGCCGCTGCAAGGTTGACGAAGGTCAACCGGCGACACGACCCTTAGAGCTGGGTCCCCAAAACAGCCTGTTCATGCGGTTACCCTGCGGGTGCAACAGCTAGGATGGCCGGCGCCGTGACCGAGTCCTCCGCTCCCTTCGCTGCAACACCCGCCCCCGTCGGCCAGCGCCGGCTGCTGACCCTGCTCTTCGTCGACCTCAGCGGCTCCACGGCCATGGCCGAATGGATGGAGGCCGAGCACTACGCGGCCATGCTGGCCGGCCTGCGCACGCTGTACGAGCGCATCGTGCCCCACCACGGCGGCGTCATCGCCCGCATCCAGGGCGACGGCATGCTGGCCGTCTTTGGCCACCCCGAGGTCCGCGAGGACGACGGCCGCCGCGCCACCGAAGCTGCCCTGGAGCTGCACAACGCGGTGCGTGAGCTGATGCCGCCCGGCCCCCGCCCCGCCGACTTCCCCGGCCTGGCCCTGCACAGCGGCATCCATGCCGGCATCGTCCTCGTCAACGAGGGCGACCAGATGCGCGGCCGCTTCGAGCTGCTCGGCAACGCGCCCAATATCGCGGCGCGGCTCTCGGAGGCCGCCAAGCGCGACGAGATCATCGCCAGCGAGGAGAGCCTGGGCCTGCAGAGCCAGTTCTTCGACACCGGCCCGCGTTTCTCGCTGCAGCTGCGCGGCCGCGCGACGCCGCTGGCCGTCTACCGCGTCTTCGGCCGCGCGCCGGTGAGCCGCCGCTACGAGGCCAGCATGCGCCGCGGCCTGGCACCCTTCGTCGGCCGCTGCGCCGAGCTGGCCACGCTGGACGCCGCCCTCGCCCGCACCCTGCACGACCGCACCACGCTGTGGCTGGGCATCCGCGCCGGTGCCGGCGTCGGCAAGACCCGGCTCACCGAGGAATTCCTGCGCCGTGCGGCCGACCAGGCCTGCCAGATCCACCGCGGCTACTGCGAGAGTTATCTCAGCGCCGAGCCGCTGCAGCCCTTCCTGCAGATGCTGCGCGGCCTGGACGGCCTGCACGAGGCGCCGCCCGAGCTCTTCGCCGCCCAGCACAGCCAGGCCGGGCAGCGCGCCGACGCCCTGCTGACCCTGCTGCTGGCCCTGGCGCGGCGCACGCCCCAGCTCGTCTTCATCGACGACCTGCAGTGGGCCGACGATGCCTCGCTGCGCCTGCTGCACCGCCTGCGCGCCGGCGCCGAGCGCGAAGGTCTGCCGCTGATGCTGCTGACGGCCAGCCGTCCCCTGCCCAGCACCGCCGCCTTGCCCAGCGCGAACGACGGTGACGCCGACCTCATCGAGCTGCCGCCGCTGACCGAGACCGAGGCCGCCCGCGCCGTGCAGCAGCTGCTGCCGCAGATCGACCCCTTCATCGCCGCCGAGGTGCAGCGCCACGCCGGCGGCAACCCCCTTTTCATCGAGGAGCTCTGCCACGCCGCCGCCGATGCCGGCGAAGGCCAGGGGACGATGGCTGCCGGCCAGAGCAGCTCGGCCTGGCTGGCCGCCCTGGTCGAGTCCCGCGTCGGCCGCCTGCCGCCCGACCAGGCCCAGCTGGTGCGCATCGCCGCCGTCATCGGCAATGTCATCCCGGTCTGGCTGCTGGAGGCCCTGGCCGGCTGCGGCGAGCAGCACCCGGCCGTCCAGGCCCTGGCGGTGCAGGATTTCATCTTCCCGGACCAGCGCCCCGGCCATCTGCGCTTCAAGCACGGCATCACGCGCGACGTCGTCTACGAGGCCACCGGCCTGCACGAGCGCCAGGCCCTGCACCGCCGCATCAGCGCCGAGCTGGCTGCCCACGGTGGCAACGAGCTGCACGAACAGCTGGCCTATCACGACGCCGCGGCCAACGACTGGCCCGCCGCCGCCCATCATGCCGAGGCCGCCGGCGACCAGGCCCTGGCCGCGTCGGCCCTGGACCGTGCCAAGAAGCAGTTCCGCGCGGCGCTGGCCGCCCTCGAGTTCCTGCCCGACGGCGATGACCAAGGACGCGAGCGCCGTCGTCGCTGGGTGGCCATCGCCCAGCGCCTGGGCATGGCCTGCGTCTTCGATGCCTCCCAGGACGACCTGCGCGTGCTGCGCCACGCCGCCGAGCTGGCCCAGGCCGAGCGCGACACCGGCCTCATCGCCCGCACCGAGTACTGGCTGTCCTATGTGGGCTATGCGCTGGGCGAAACGCGCGACAGCCTCAAGCATGCGCGCGCCGCCGTCGAGATGGCCCAGGACTGCGGCGACCATGCCCTGCTGGCCCAGCTGCCCGGCACCGTCGGCCAGCTGCAGGCCGCGGCGGCCGACTACGCCAACGCCCTGCCCATGCTGGACCTGGCCATCGCCCGCCAGCGCGCCCGCGCCCGCAAGAGCGCCGTCAACCAGATCGGCCTGTCCTTCTCGCTGTGCTGCCGCGCCTATGTGCTGGGCGACCAGGGCCATTTCGACCAGGCCCACGAGATCTTCGCCGAGGCCCTGACGCCCTTCGACGGCAGCGGCCATGCCGTCGAGGCCAGCATCCAGGGCTGGCGCGCCGCCGTGCTGCTGTGGCAAGGCCGCTGGGGCGAGGCCCGCGAGGCCGCCCTCGTCGCCCACCGCGTCGGCGCCCAGGTGCGCAGCATGTTCACCTGCGCCATGGGCCACGCGGCCGGTGGCTATGGCGCCTGGATGCAGGAGGCCGACCCGACGGCCCGCCAGCACATCCTGGACGCCACCGCCTGGCTGGCCCCGCGCGGCGGCGGTCTCTACAGCAGCTTCCAGCACGGCTGGCTGGCCGACATCCTGGCCACGCAGGGCGACGCCGGCGCGGCCCGCCACCATGTGGCCCGGGCCCTCAAGCGCGGCCGCCAGCACGACTGGATCGGCGGCGCCATGGCCTACCGCGCCTCGGCCCGCCTGGCAGCCAGGCTGGGCGACACCGAGCGCGCCAAGCGCTACCTGGGCCTGGCGCGCGGCGCTGGTGAGCAGCGCAACTCCCTGCACGAGGCCGCTGTCACGGCCCTGCTGGAGGCCGAACTGCGGCTGGACGACAGCTGGCAAGCCGCCCGCGACCGCGCGGGGCGCGAGTTCGAGCGCCTGGGCATGACGGGCTTCCTGGAACGCGCCCTGCAGCTCTGAGCCGGACTCGATGCCGGCAAATCCACAGATATCGGGATGCGCCAGCCCTGGCCTCCTCCCTATGCTGCCGTTGTTTGCCTGGGAAGGACGAGAACATGCGCATTCCAACCGGTCATGGCCTGAGCCGCCTCTTGCTCGGCCTGCTCCTGGGTCTGATGCTGGCTGGCTGCCAGAAGAAGGAAGAGCTGGCGGCCGCCCCGCCACCTGTTCCGACAGCTGCCCCCGCGCCCGCAGCTTCAGATGCCGCTGCGCCGCAGCCATCGGCGGCGTCCTCACCGCATCCCAATCGTGGAACCGGCCGGGCCCCGGCGTCGGTCGATTCACCCGGGCCAGCGGTCGACCCCGGACAGGCTGCAGATCAAGCGCTGGCGCAACTGGAAAAGGCCAATGTCGCGTTCAAGGCGCCGACTGGCATGCACCAGGACGATCAAGCCATGGTGGAGCTCCGCCTGAGCCTGAAAAAGGAAGCGGCCCAACTTGAGCGCGAGCTGCGCAGCGCCCAGTCAGAGCACGTCGAAGGAGCCGGCGTGCGCGTATCGCGACGCGTTGAGGCCCTGCTGACAGCGTCCAAGTCGGACTTCGAGATCACGCCCACCAGTGCGACGGAGCAGGTCCTGGGCTCGGACGATGATGTCAGCTGGCGCTGGGAGATCAAGGCCCTGGACGGCGGCACCAAATACCTCCACCTGACGCTGAACTCCATCGTCAGCGTCGATGGCGCCACGACCCGCAAGACGGTGCGCGCCTTCGATGAGCAGATCGAAGTGAAGGTCAGCTGGCCGAGCCGGGCGCAAGCCTTCATCGCCAAGAACTGGCAATGGCTGTGGGCGACCCTGCTGGTGCCAATCGCCGGCTGGGTCTGGCGCCGCCTGCGCCAGGCTCCCCCGGGCGCGCAAGCCTGAGCGTCACTCGCTTCGGCTTCATGAAACTTCGTATCCAATTAATCGGAACGCTGTTCCATAGTTGTTTCGCGATGTGCGGCGATGCCCGCACCGACCTGCAGTCGTCGCGACCATGCGCGCGGATCGACCGGTAGCGACCTGACGTCGGCTCCGGTTTTCTTCTCTCCCTGCCCGACAGCCTTCGCGGCGGCCTCTTCCCGGCCCCGTGACGGTCAGCTGCGCGCATCCGGAAGGAAACCGCGCGCCCACACAACAGACCGGAGACAACCCATGATCACCAAGAAGCTCACCCCGCCGCCCCTGCCCGTCGTTCGCACCACCGGCGCCGCCCTGTCGCTGCTGCTGGCCGCCACGGCCGCGCACGCGGTCGACTGGCCCTCGGGCTATTCCAAATGCGCCGACGAGGGCGGGACCTGCAAGGCCGGCACCGCCACCCGCCCCGTGTCCTTCGGCATCAAGGACAAATGGGTCATCAAGAACCTCAGCGGCGACATCGCCTGCACGACGGCCACCTTCGGCTCCGACCCCAATCCCGGCATCGCCAAGAAATGCGCCGTCGGCCCGGTCGGCAGCCCGGCGCCTTCCCCGGCACCAACGCCCGCTCCCACACCCGCACCGACGCCGGCGCCCACGCCTGCTCCCTCACCGGCCCCCAGCCCCGCACCCGCTCCGGCCGGCGCCAGCGGCGGCTATGCGGGCACGGTGACCGGCGGCGGCAGCAAGGCGGCCGTGACGGTCAGCACCGCCGCCGCCATGCAGGCCGCCATCGACGCCTACGACGGCAGCTCCGGCCTGGTGCTGCGCTACACCGGCACTTTCGACTTCGGCACCATCCCCGACGCCTGCACCCAGTGGCAGAAACCGGCCGGCGCCATCGTCGAGATCAAGAACAAGAACAACGTCACCATCGAAGGCGCCAACGGCTCGGCGGCCAACTTCGGCCTGGCCATCAAGGCCGCGGCGCAGAACGTCATCATCCGCAACATGACCATCGGCCTGCTGCCCGGCAGCATCGACGCCATCGGCATCGAAGGCCAGAGCGGCAAATACCCGGGCTATATCTGGATCGACCACAACACGCTGTTCAGCAGCCTGAAGGAATGCAGCGGCGCGGGCGACCTGGAGTTCGACGGCCTGGTCGACAACAAGGCCGGTGCCCACCACATCACCTATTCCTACAACTACCTCCACGACCACCACAAGGTCGGCCTGATCGGCTCCAGCGACAGCGACGCCAGCGACCGCTTCATCACCTTCCACCACAACCACTACAAGAACGTCGGCTCACGCCTGCCGCTGCAGCGCGCCGGCTACACCCATCTGTACAACAACCTGTACACGGGCGTGGTGACCTCGGGCGCCAACATCCGCATGGGCGGCTACTCGCTGATCGAAGGCAACTGGTTCGAGAACTCCCAGAACCCCGTGACCTCGCGCGACAGCTCGGCCATCGGCTACTGGCAGCTGCGCAGCAACAACATCGCGAGTCCTGCCGACTTCGCGACCTATGGCATCACCTGGGTGGCGAGCGGCTCCTCACCGTCACGGGATGCGACGGACTGGGTCACGACAGCCAACTTCCCGCTGGGCATCCCCTACAGCTATTCCCTGCAGGCGCCGTCCTGCATCAAGCAGAAGCTACCGGCGGCGGCGGGGGCGGGAACGAACCTGGCCAAGGTCAGCTGCTGATGAAGTGGCGAGCCAGCGCCGACGCAATGCGGGCGTTGGCTCACCTCAGCAACGTGCGGGCCTCGTCCAGTTCTGCGTGCTCGAAGGCCGGTGCGAACGGGTCGAGTTCGGACTCGGCCAGGCCGACGTCGGGCGAGCGCGCGACGTCTCGGCAACGATCGACCACCGCCACCACCTGCGCCAGCACCTGCCGGGCTTCATCCACATCGAGTTCGAAGCGCGGCGCCTGCGCGAGCAGCTCGTGCACGGAATCGTCAAGACACAGTCTTTTGACACCCAAATTTGGACGCCTAAGGGTTTCAAAGATCCATATATAGATGTCTATTGCGGTCGCGTTCGCACGAGTCCTGCCGACTTCGCGACCTATAGCATCACCTGGGTCGCCAGCGGATCGTCGCCGTCGCGCGATGCGACGGACTGGGTCACGACGGCGAACTTCCCGCTGGGCATTCCCTAGGGCTGTTCGCTGCAGGCACCGTCTTGCGTGAAGCAGAAGCTGCCCGCGGCGGCGGGAGCGGGGACGAACTTGGCGAAGGTCAGTTGCTGATGAACTGAAATGCCGGCGTCCGCATCGCGCGGCCGCCGGCTAGATTTTTTCGCTGCCACGTACGCCGAAGAACCAGAACAGACCGCCAGCTACGGCACCAAAAGGGGCCATCACGACAAGGCCCCTCACGTACGGAAGTAAGCCCAACTCGGGTCTCAGAAAAATCACGTGCGGCAGCGCGCTCAGTAGCGCAGCAACCACCGCACCAGCTGCTGCAAACACCAACGGGCCCCGCCAGCGACGCTCACGAGCCAGCTTCGCAAATGGAATCGCAAAAACCAGATTGGCGACCACGAGTACCGAATACGAGGCAACGAAAGCCGCCGGTCCAGCCATCGATGGGTTCGGCGACTGCATCAGCGCAGCGACAGCCAGAAGCAGCGGCGCCGGTAAAGCGCTGACCAGCGCAGCGAAGAGCAGCCTTGTCATGACCTGCCCTGACTACTTCGGCAGCGCTTCACGCGAGACGACCTCAGCCAGCTTCGAATACCTGACCCGCTGATCCAGCGTGCCGTCCTTGTCGGTGTCGACGTCGGCAAACTGCAGCACGCCCAGGACGTAATGCTCGACCCGCAGCGGCCGGCCCGACGCGGGGTTGAGGTATTCGACGGTGTCGACCACGCCATGGACGTACTGCGTCCTGAGGTCGGGCACGCCATCGCCGTCGCTATCGGTCAAGCTGTATTCAATATTGCCACGCTGAAATTCCTGACTGGTTTCAAAGACGCCGTCGAAGTTGTCATCCGACTCGACAGAGTCGATGACGCCGCGCCCGTTGTAGTGCGCCACGTAGTCGACCTTGTGATCGAAGTTGCGGTCGATCTCCGCCTTCAGCAGCAGGCCGTTGGGGGAATAGGTCCACTTCTCATCGATCACCCCGTCCCGGTCATGGTCGATGCCGTCGGTGGTGACTGGCGCCCGATAGGCCGCATAGGTCGCGCCAACGCCAACCGCGAGCCCCAGCAGAAAGCCGCGCAGGCCCGCCGATTTCGGGGCGGGCTTGGGGCTGGGCGTGGGCGCAACTTCGGTGCTTTCCCAGCGTTCGATGACGCCCCGCGCCGCCGCATGGTCCCCTTCAGCCACCACCAGGCGTACCAGGCCGTTCATGGGGACCTCGCCCATCGCCCCCTGCAATGCCTCGCCCTGGATTTCCGCGTGGAGGCCCTCCTGCTTGAGCAGATCGACCAGCATGTGGGCTTCGATGGCGTTGGCGGCTTCGTAGAGTTTCTTCATTGTTCGCTTGAACAAGGCTCGACGCGGAATCCCGCACGGGCCTCCGCGGCCTTGGGGCGCCATGCCTCGAGAAGGCGAAAGATCTCGGGGTCCGATCCGACGTGGATGTTGACGACGATGGTCGTGTTCTCAGGTCTTGGCTTGCCGAACTGCTCGGCATAGTCGTCGGAGCCGATGAATGCAGCGTAGTTCGCGAGCTTCTGCAGCAACCGCCTGCAGGAGTAGTCATCGGCGCCAAGAGGTGAACCGATGATCACGACGAGGTCGGTGCCGCCGGCCTTCAGGAAACCCTGGATGTCGATGACGTCCAGCCGCGGAATCGGATGGGTCAGGTCTTCGTTGTCGAGCGCGTCCGTCATCGTCGTGCTCAATCCACCCCCATCGCCACCACCGTCTGCGCCCCCGTATAGCGCAGCACCCCGGCATCCAGCACCGCCGCGATGACGCCCAGCATGACGCCCATGCCCATGCCATAGCCCGAGCAAGCATGGGGCGGCGGGCCCTGGGGGTCGGCGCGGTCGCCGCCGAAGGCGACGTGGTGGCGTAAAGGGTCCTGCTGGGTGGCCGAGCCCAGGCCAACGACGACGACGCGGCCGGCCTCGACGTCTACATGACCGAGGCGATGCGCCACGCGCGCCTTGCGCCAGACCTGGAAGGGCGTGGGGCGCTGGTTCAGCGTGGCGACCAGCGTCGGGCGCAGGCAGGCCACGGCCTCGGCGTAGGGGGGCGGGGTGTCCTGGGTCTCGGGCTGGACCTCGTTCCACTGCGGCTGCAGCTCCCACAGCTTGCGCGTCTGCACCCAGGCAGCCAGCACCGTCACGAGGTTGGCATGGGTGGTGGGCGGGAAGCCCAGCATGATGCCGGCCAGCGTGCGCGCCGGCAGGTCGGGCGTCGCATCGGGCACGGCCTTGGCCGCGTCGATGATCTTTGCGGCAAGCGGCGGCAGCACGGTGCCGGGCTCGGCCAGCCAGGCCTCGACGGCGGCGGTGAAGCGGCGCCCCGCGGCACGGCCCTCGGCCTTGACGGCGTCAGTCGGGTAGGGACCAAAGACATGGCGCGATACCTTGAAAAGGTCGCGCGGGCAGCGTGCGGCCACGCCTTGAGCCGGTGCCTCGGCAATGAACTCGGTGCCCCAGATGTGGCGGCCGTCGGGCTGGCCGAACCAGCGCCGGCACAGCTCGGCCAGCACGCCTTCGCTGAGCCGCTCGAAGTCCAGCGGCGTGTCGGCAGGCAGGTCCACGGGCTTTTGCGAGGCCGGGAAGGCGTCCAGCAGGGCGCGGGCTTCCTTTTTCAGCTGCGCGAGACCGCCCTTGGCGATCTGGTAGGCCGCGGCATAGCAGTACTCCTCGCTGTAGGCCTCGATGGCGGCATTGATAATGGGCGCCTGCTCGCGGTGGCCGGTGTCGTCGTCCAGGCCCAGATAGCCCACGCCGATGGAGTCGTGCATGCGCTCGCCGTAGCCGCTGACGGAATAGCGATCGGGGTCGTTCCTCAGCACCTCGCAGACGCGCTCGGCCGCGCCCACCAGCACGCCATAGGCCGTGTCGACGACGCCGCCGGGCTGGGCGCGCACCCAGGCCCAGGCGCCGTCGCGCGTGGTGGTGTCTTCCAGCCAGAGCTGCATCGCGACCTTGTCCTGCAGGTCGGGAATGCGCTCGGGCAGGGCGACGGCGGGCGGCAGCGGCAGTGGCAGCTCGACCAGGCCGGGCAGGCCCTTCAGCGCGGCGATGGAGGGCACGAAGAAATAGGCGCCCCATTGCAGGGTGACGAAGGGCTCGGGGCCGAGGTCGATCTCGTGAGGCTTGCCGTCGACCTCAAACGGAAACAGGCGCGGGCCGCCACTGCCGTCAACCACGCCCAGCAGCGGGTCGCTCTGGCCCGAGTAGCCGCCGCTGGCATTGCCGCCGGCCACCCAGCGCTGCACGACCTCGAACTGCTCGGCGAGGTGGGCGTTGTAGGCCATGAAGATGAGGCCACGGTCCTCGTCGTCGGGCGCATCGGGGTGGACCGGCGCGCCATAGCTCATGCCGCGGCGCAGGATGCGCGGCATGCGGTTCTTCGAGAAGGCCGTGCCGCCGAGGTCGCGCGGGTTGGTGCGGCGGATGTGGGCATGGAAGGGGCAGGCCGCGCCTTCCTTGTCCTTGGCGAAGTTGAAGTCGTTGCCGGCGGTCTCCGGTGCAGCCAGCGCGCGACCGTCCTGCCAGCGGCCCATCAGCTTGGCCAGCACCAGCTCGTGGTCGAGGCCGATCTTTTTCGCCTCCTGGTAGGTGCGCCGGGCGAAGCGGCCGGTGTACTGGCGCAGCTTGCGCACGACCAGGAAGCTGCCGCGGTCCAGCAGCGCGTCGGCCTTCTCGGGCACGGCATAGCCCTTGTCGCGCTCGGTCGGGAAGCCCTGCAGTACCTCGCCGACCTTGACCTTGTCGT
Organism: Roseateles sp. FW305-36; assembly: GCF_058787015.1. Classification (NCBI taxonomy): domain Bacteria; kingdom Pseudomonadati; phylum Pseudomonadota; class Betaproteobacteria; order Burkholderiales; family Sphaerotilaceae; genus Roseateles; species Roseateles sp. FW305-36. The sequence goes on from NZ_JBYSZK010000016.1 coordinate 136,268, forward strand.
CCCACGACAGGCCGGTGGGCGGCGCGTCGTCCGGCGCCGGCACCGGCTGGCTGATGCCGTCCTTGAAGCCGAAGTGCTCCTTGTCGGCGGCGTTGCTGCGCATGGGCTCGATGGCCATCAAGGCCAGGCCGGTATTGACGGTCAGCGCCTCGGCCAGCTCGCGCAGGCGCTTGTCGTCGGCGGCCGTGAAGTTTTCGCCCGGCTCGGCGGCCGCGAAGCGCAGCTGCACCAGCACATGGGCATCGGCCGGGGCGATGCGGTCGATCTTGTTGACGTGGGGGGCCAGCACCCAGTGCGCCGGATGGTTGTGGCGCACATCGCCCAGCAGGCCGGCGCGAGCGGCCATGCCCTCCTTGAAGGCCTGGGGGAAGCGGTCCAGCCTCGAGGCCGGCACGCCCAGGGCCTTGAGGCCGGACAGGGTCAGGGCGATCTGGCGCCAGGCGGTCAGCTGGGCGCCGTCTTCGTTGTCATGCTGGACCGGTGCCGTGCTGAGCCAGGCCACGGCCTGGGTCGGCTGGGCCACGCGCAGCAGCACCAGCCCCCCGCGGTTGCCCGGCGGCTTGCTGAGCACGCAGCATTGCAGGTCGCCGGGCTTGAGCGACAGCTCGCGCGACTTCACCACCGGCTCGGGCAGGTCATGTTCGAACCAGGCCAGCATCTCGTGATGGCGCAGGCGCAACTGGCCGCCGGGCGTCTTGCCGCCGTCCTTGGGGAAATGCTGGGCGGTGCCCAGCTCGCGCAGCTCGAACAGCACATCCTGCGTCGCGCGCAGCAGGCAGTCGCGATCGGGCGCATCGGCGCCGAAGAAGCGCTGCAGCATGTACAGGCCCGCCAGCGGCAGCAGGCCGCGCGCGGCCATGGCGAAGCGCTCCTTCTCGCCTTTGGGCAGGGACGGTGTCTCGCCCGAGGCCGGCGCACGCAGGCGGTTGAACTCCAGCTCGTTGGCGCGGCCGCGCTGGGCGGCTTCCAGCTTGGCCAGGTATTCGGCATCGCCGACGCTGCGGCCGGATTCGATGAAGAGGAAGTCGGCCGACACCTCGTGCTCGCGCACCCAGCGCGCATAGGTCTCGAAGCTGCACTCGCGCGACAGCGTGTAACCCTCGGTGTGGCAGAGCATCAGGTCCAGCGTCGAGCCGAGCTGGTCCCAGATGACGCGCATATACGGCTCCCAGCCGCCGTCGAAGTTGACCGACAGCAGCAGCCGGTCGGGCGCGCCGTCCTTGCCGTCGACGATGCTCCAGCGGAAGGAATGGACGATGCGCCAGCGGGCGACGATGTCGGTATAGGGCGAGGCGGGCGAGCTGGACTCGCGCGAGCCCAGGCGCAGGCCGTTGAGCGTCTTGAGCACCTTGCGCAGGCGGTCCACATAGGTGACCACCTCCAGCGCATCGACAAAGCCATGCTTGATGTCGGCCAGCAGGTTGAGGTCGGTGATGCCGCCCAGTTGGACGTCGTTGCCCCGTGCCATGACTTTTCTCCCTAGCTTTTAGGCCGGGAGTATCCCGGCACCGCATGACGGCGGGGTCAGGGTCGCCCCTCAAGTTTGACGATGGGTCTGGCCATCCCCGCCAGCCGCATTTCATCCGCCAAAAGCGGCAACCTATCGCAAACCCTTAGATCGCAACCCCCTCCGGGAACACACTGGCGCCGCACACAGAGAGAAAGAAAGAAGGTCGCCATGAACCGCATCAGCACCACCACCGCCCGCACCCGCCTGCAAGCCGTCAGCGCCGCCGTCCTCGTCGCGTTGATCGCCCTGACCGGCGCCACCTGGATGACCATCACGGTCCCGGCCGAGGCGCCCGAGGTCATCAAGCTCGAACGCGTCGTCATCGAAGGCACGCGCGCCGCCGACACGGCCATCGCCCAGCTGCCCCGCGTCGTCATCGAAGGCCGCCGCACGGTGGACAACACCCAGATGGCCAGCGCCGAATTGGCACCGGCCGTTCGCTGACCCCCCACGAATCGCAGGCCGGGATGGCCTGCTTTTCCCCAAGCATGGGGATGGTGGCCACCGACCGGCTGCCTAGCATCGGAGCCCTCGCAACCGGGGTACGCCGATGAAGTCAGTCCGATGGTCCAGTGGTTTGTTCGCAATGGCCATGGCCTGCGGCTCGGCGCAGGCCGCGAGCCTTGATGCCGCCTATCAATGGCTGGGCGGTACGGACTGGCAGGTGGCGTTCACCCTGCATGCCGACGGCACCCCGGCCAGCGTGTCGGAGTTCAGCGTCTATTTCCCCGAAACCAGCTTCGGCACGTTGACGCTTCAGGCCGCGCCCGCGAGCTGGGACAGCCTGGTGGTGCAACCCGACACCGCCCTGTCATCGGCCGGCTACCTTGACGGCCTGCTGCCCGCACCCGCGCCGGGCCTGACCGCCGGCCAGTCGCAGGGCGGCTGGGTGGTGAAGTTCAACTATCTGGGCGCCGGCCAGCCGGGCGCCCTGCACTTCGACATCCTCGACGCCAACTTCGCCGTCGTCGCCGGCGGCCAGACCACCGTGGTGCCCGAGCCCGCGTCCTATGCGCTGCTGCTCGCCGGCATGGCCGCCATCGGCCTGTGGAACGCGCGCCGCCGCCAGGGGGGTGCCGCATGAACACCCTCCTCACCAGCCTGCGCCGCCATGCGCTGCCGGTCCTCGCCGCCTCCCTGCTGCTGAGCGCCTGCGGCGGCGGCGGGCAGGACGCGACCCCCGGCGTCATGCCTGCCGAGGCGCCGCAAGCCAAGGCGCTGGCGGTCAACGCGGTCACGTCCGCCAGCGTCACCGGCCTGACCAAGCTGAGCGAGAAGCGCATCGGCCGCACGCTGTTCGAGTACGAGTTCCGCATCACCGTGCAGAACGGCGCCGCGGCCCAGACCGGCCTCAAGGCCGAGCTGACGTCGGCGGGCCCGGGCACCACCATCGTCCAGGGTCTGGTGGACGTCGGCGACATCGCTGCCGGCGCCAGCCTCACGCCCAGCGGCACCATCACGTTGCGCCAGGATCGCCTGCAGGCCTTCCAGCTCAACCAGATGGCGTGGAACTTCACCGCCAGTGCCGCCCCCCCCGCCGCCATCAGCCTGGCGCTCAACCAGGGCGTGATCGGCGCCGGCGGCGCGCTGACGGTGACGCCCACCGTGACCGATGCCGGCGGCCAGGCCCTCAACCCGCAACCCGCCGTGAGCCTGCAGGTGCTGGTGCCCACCAGCGGCGCCCTCGGCGCCACACCCACGCTCAGCGGCAACCAGGTCCTGACCTCGGCCGACACGCGCGGCGGCTTCGAGCTGCAGGCCACGCTGGGCGGCCTGGTGGCCAAGGTCGGCTTTGTCGTCGTGGCCAACAACGGCCAGTCGGCCAACAACGGCCAGTTCGCCGATCTGTCGGCCAACCATGCCAGCGTCGTCAACAACCTGGCCTTGCTGCGCGACGCCGTCGCCCGCGGCGACAACGCCGCCGTGGCCACGCTCAAGGCGGCGCTCGCCGACACCAGCAGCCGCATCGACCCCAACACGCTGTACTTCGGCAGTGCCTACGCGCCCGACACCGGCTTCGTGCCCGATGCCGCCAAGCTCAGCGCCGCCGGCCTGAATGCCACGCCCGCCGACGCAGCCCACGCCACGGCACTGACGCAGCTGCAGGCCAAGCTCGCGCAGATCACGACGCTGCTGAACAGCACCACCGGCACGGACGCCGACAACACCGCCCTGCTGACCCAGTACCAGGCCGACCTGGCGGCCATCGCCGCCCAGCTGCAGGCCCCGCAAGCCCAGCCCAGCGCCCATGGCGTGGTGGCCAACGGGGCCCTGCTCAACCGGCTGCTGACCCAGGACATGCCCATCGCCATGCGCGCCATGGCGGACCGCGCCGTGGCCCAGGCTTCGGTCTCGGTGCTGACGGCGCAGGCCCCGACCGCCCATGCGGCCGAGGCGCTGGCCATCAAGGCCATGGCGGCGCCGCGCCTGGCCAATGGCGCCGGCCGGCGGGCACTTGCCGCCTGGCCGCGCGCCACGGCCAACGGGCCGACGCCGCAGTTCCTGCTGTCGGGCCTGCTGAATGCGCTGGGCCCCATCGGCAAGCTCATCGACGGCATGTACGGCCAGGGCCTGTCGCAGATCCAGAACATGATGACGCTGCTGATCGCCAAGGACCTGCTGGACAAGCTGCTCACGCAGACGCTGGTGATCGAGGGCGTTCACTCCGGTGCGGCCCTGCTGGGCCCCTATGCCTACAACTACCCCGACAGCACCATCGAGCTGACCAACACCAGCGCCGCCGAGATGCAGGGAGCGGACGCCTATCTGATCGGCGCCTCGGCCGTGAATGCGCTGACCTCGCTGGGCAAGTCGCTGCAACCACCCAAGGAAGCCAAGTCGTTCAAGGAGATCTTCGACTACTTCAAGGGCATCGTCGACGCGATCAAGGGCGTGGGAGAGGCCTACGATTTGGCCCACCAGCTGCCAGCACAGACGGTGGACAACAGCTTCAGCGACAACTTCGGCTGCCTGGTGTCCCTGTCGGACAGCTGCGTGGAGATGCAGTACCCCGCCGGCTTCAAGAACGTGGCCGGCGGCGAGCGCTTCAGCTTCACGGTGCTGATCCTGGTGCGCAGCGGCGGCCCCAAGCCCAAGTACGGCTCGATCGTGACCAACTTCGTTCCGACGACCTGATCGCCAGAGGCTCCCCGCTCGCGGGAGCCTCGGCCATCGCTTGCTCAGCGCCCGAGCACTCGAAGAATCTCGCGGCCATAGGCCTCGAGCTTCTTCGCCCCGACGCCGCTGATCTCGCCCAGTTCGGCCAGATCGCCCGGCAGCACGCGCGCCATCTCGGCCAGCGTGGTGTTCTGGAAGATGACATAGGCCGGCAGGCCATGCTCCTTGGCCACCTCGGAGCGCCAGGCTTTCAGGGCCTCGAAGCGCTCCTGACCCTCGGCATCCAGGCCCAGGGCCGGATCGGTCTTGGGCCTGGCGCCGCCGCGCGACGACTTGGCCCGGGGCTTCTTCTCCTCGGCCTCGCGCAACCTCAGCTCCACCTCGCCCTTGAGCACCGCCCGGGCGCTGTCCTGCAGGGCCAGGGTGCTGAACTCACCCTCGGCGGCGACATGGCCCAGCGAAATCAGCTGGCGCAGCACGGCCCGCCACTGCTGCTCGGACAGGTCGGCACCGCAGGCCCAGGTGGATAGCTTGTCGTGGCCGTACTGGCGCGTCTTGTCGGTTGCCTTGCCGCGCAGCACATCGATGAGGTGGCCGGCACCGAAGCGCTCGCCGCGCTGGTGGAAGCGGTAGATGCAGGACAGCAGCTTGCGCGCTGCCTCGGTGCCGTCCCAGGTCTGGGGCGGGTTCAGGCAGTTGTCGCAGTTGCCGCAGGGCGTCGCCGCTTCACCAAAGTAGTTCAGCAGCCGCACCCGCCGGCAGTCGGTCGCCTCGGCCAGGGCCAGCAGCGCGTCCAGCTTGCCGCGCTGGCCCTGCTTGAAGGTCTCGTCGGCCGGGCTGTCGTCGATCATGCGGCGCTGGTTGACGACGTCGGCCAGCCCATAGGTCATCCAGGCCTCGGCCGGTGCGCCGTCGCGGCCGGCACGGCCGGTCTCCTGGTAGTAGGCCTCGATGTTCTTGGGCAGGTCCAGGTGGGCGACGAAGCGCACATCGGGCTTGTCGATGCCCATGCCGAAGGCAATGGTGGCCACCATGATCAAGCCGTCTTCACGCAGGAAGCGGTCCTGGTGGCGGCGGCGCACTTCGGCGTCCAGGCCGGCGTGATAAGGCAAGGCGTTCAGGCCTTCGCTCTTCAGCCATTCGGCGGTTTCATCGACCTTCTTGCGGCTCTGGCAGTAGACGATGCCGGCCTCGCCCTCGTGCTCGTCGCGCACGAAGCGCAGTAGCTGCTCGCGCGGCGAGGCACTCTTTTCGGTGATGAGGTAGCGGATGTTCGGCCGGTCGAAGCTGCTGATGAAGACGCGGGCGTCCTGCAGCTGCAGCCTCTGGATGATGTCGGCCCGCGTCAGCTCGTCGGCGGTGGCCGTCAGCGCGATGCGCGGCACCTCGGGGAAGCGCTCGTGCAGCAGGCTGAGCTGCAAATACTCCGAGCGGAAGTCGTGGCCCCACTGACTGACGCAATGCGCCTCGTCGATGGCGAACATCGACAGCAGGCCGCGCTCCTGCAGGGACGCCAGCTGCGCCAGGAAGCGCGGCGTCGTCAGCCGCTCGGGCGCGGCGTAGAGCAGGGTCAGCCTTCCGCTCATCATCTCGCGCTCGATGCGACTGGCCTCCTCGCCGGTCAGGCTGGAGTTCAGGAAGGCGGCGTGCACGCCGGCCTCTTCCAGCGCACCGACCTGGTCGTGCATCAGCGCGATCAGCGGGCTGACGACGATAGCCACACCCTGCTGGCGGGTGTGGCGCAGGATGGCCGGCACCTGGTAGCACAGGCTCTTGCCGCCGCCCGTGGGCATCAGCACCAGGGCGTCGCCCCCATCGGCCACATGCTCGACGATGTCGGCCTGCTGGCCGCGGAAGGCGGTGTAGCCGAAGACTGCTGACAGGACCTGGTGAGCTGCAGATTGCAGGTCGTCGGTAGGGCTTGGAAGATGCACGGGCGGATTCATTCAACCCGCATTGTCCCCGGAGACCCTGAATGCCCACACCCGCCGAACTGCGTCAGACCCTGATCCGCAATTTCAAGGAAGCGCCGCGCGAGCGCTTCGTCCGCGCGCCGCGCTACGACACCGAATCCACGTCGCTGTCCAAGGGCACCGCCGCCCGGCAGCTCGGCGCCAGCTTCGACATCCTGGCCCCCGGCCAGATGGGCTGCCCCTACCACTTCCACTATGCCGAGGAAGAGATGTTCATCATCCTGCAGGGCGAGGGCACGCTGCGCGTGGCCGGCGAGAGGGTGCCCATCCGCGCCGGCGACACCATCAACATCCCGGCGGGGCCCGAGTACCCGCATCACATCATCAACACCTCCGACGCGCCGCTGCACTACATCAGCATCAGCACGCAGAAGGAGCCGGAGATCTGCGTCTATCCCGACTCGGGAAAGATCGGCGCCTTCGCCCCCGGGCTGCGCTATCTGCACAAGCAGGACGCGGGGCTGGACTACTGGGTGGACGAGCCCTGACGCAGCGGCCCATGCCGGTCTGCTGGCAGGCAGACCGTCCTTCGCCAGGCGTCAGACAGGCCGCAGTGGCCTGTCCTCGGTCCGGGCTCAGTACTTCGCGTTCGGGGGGAAGTAGTCGAGGCCGCCGGTTTCCCAGTGGTATTTGTTCTTGTCCTTGTTGTTGCCGCGTGAGCTGGCGGTGTCCACCACGATGGGCGTGACCTTGTACTGGGCCTCGTCCAGCACGTAGATGAAGGCCACGCCACCGCTGCCGCCGTCGATGTGGGCATGGCCCTCGAAGCCCACCTTGAGCACCGAACCGCCGGCGGTGGTGTTCGAGCGCAGCTGGCCCTTGCCGAGCAGCGCCAGCTGCTGGGAGCTCAGGCTGGAGCTGGACGTGCCGTTCTTGTAGGCCACCGGATTCATGACCCAGGTGTCGGAGCGGTCATAGGCATAAACCGATTTGCGGCCCGCCAGGGTGGTGAGGTCGGGCTTGGTGGGCGGCTTGAGCGCCTCGCGCATGAAGCCCAGCAACTCGTTCTGGGCCGCGATCAGCGTCTCGAAGGGGTCGTAGCGATCGCTGGGCACGATCTGCGTCGGCGCCTGCTTGTCCTGCAGCGCCACCTTGGCCTCCAGCTTGACCAGCTCGGGCTTCTTGCCGGGAATGCGGCTCACCAGATCGCGGTCCAGCTTCTTGATCTCCTTGACGATGTCGTCGACCTCCCGGCGCTGGCCGACGAAGACCTTGGCCAGATCGGCGGCGTTCTCCAGTTCGTCCTGCACCTCGTCCAGCTTCTTGCCCAGCGCCTTCCAGTCGGAGGCCTTCTCGGCCTCCAGCGCCTTGCTCACCACTAGCAGGACCTCGTTGATGGACTTCAGGTTCTTGGGGTGCAGGGCGGGGTTCTTGAGGCCGTCGCGCAGCTTTTCCAGCTCGTCGATGCGCTCCAGCAACTCGGCCGGTTCGCGCAGGTCGGTGCTCTCGATCATCTGCAGGGCCTTGGCCAGGCTGACCACGGTGGCCACGGCCTCCTTGCCCGACTTCTTCTCGACCAGTTCCTTGAATTCCTTGACCGCGGCGACCAGGCGGCTCCTGTGGTTGTCCGCCGCCCACTTCAGGGCGACACCCAGGCGCGCCTTGAGGCCGTCGAACGCCTTCTGGGCCTTGGCGGTCAACTCGCCCTCGTCCTTGCTGGGCGGGGTGGCGGTCTTGAGCTTGAGCAGGGCCTCGGCCACGTCCTTCACCCGCAGGGCCGGCTTGCGGATGCTCGCGTTGAGGAACTGCACGGTCAGTGCCTTGTCGGTCAGCTGGGGGCCGATCTCGAACAGGATGGCCTTCTCGGTCTCGGCGATCTTGCCGACCAGCACCTTGAGGCCCGAGTCCTGCTTCTTCATCAGCGTCACCATGCCGCCCCCGACATCGCCGATGAAGACGACCGCCGGCTGCTTGTCAGCGCGGTCGTAGATATAGCGCAGCGGCGCTTCGTCGCCTCCGCTGTCCTTGAGTTCGGTCTTGAGCAGGCGGGTGTAGTTCGCCGGCAGCAGCAGATCCAGTTTGGCGGTCGTCATGAGGTCTCCTGAAAGCCCCCATGAGTGACGGCCCGTCGCTGTGGGTTCCCGCCTCAGTAATGCGGCGGCAGCTCGTCGCGCAGGCTGCGGGCCTCGCCAGGCTCGGCCGCCGTGGCGCGGTTGCGCAGCTCGACGAGCTCGCGCACCAGCCGGTCGATCTGCTCCTGTTGGCGCACGATGACCTGATTCAGCTGCTCCACCGTGTCCTCAGCGAAGCTGGCCTTGATCTCGAGATCGGTGATGCGTTGTTCCAGGGCTTGCAGGGTATCCATGCCGCTATGGTGCCGCAAGCTGGAACTCCACCCGCGCCCAGCGGCCCAGGCCGTCCATGACGGTGAGGCGATGCGGGCCGGCGCGGTCGATGCGCAGGGTCTGCGCCGCGGCCGCCTTGGGGCTGTCGGCCATCCATTGGCCATCCAGCAACCAGGTCGTGCCCTGCTGGGCGCCGACGGCCTGCAGCTTCACCACCACCTCACGCTGACCCGGCGTCGGACGCAGCACCGTGCCCGGCTCCAGGCCGACGACGCGCAGCCGGTTGGCCACGGGCTGGTTGCCGCCGCAATCGGCCCGCCAGGGCAGGCGCTCCAGCGGATGGCGCTGCTCGGCGTCGAGGAAGGGCCCGAGCAGGGCCGGCCAGCGCACGGCCTCGAAGCGCTCGGCCGTCGGCGCGCAGCTGGGCAGCACGCGCTGACCCGCAGCCACCCAGACGGGCTCGGCCAGCGGCCCCGGACGCAGCCGGTCGGGCAGGGTCGGCGGCACGGCGCCGTCCAGCGTCCAGGCGGTGCGACGCTGCAGGCACAACGCCGGCTCGGTGGCCGACTCGGCCGTGCCCGTCGGCCAGCAGATGGGCACGGCCACGACGCTGTCCGGCCGGTGCCGCGGCCCGAGCTGCTGACGCGACTCGGACGGGCCGAGGGCCGCGGCCAGGTCGCGCAGCAGCGGTGCGGCCGAGTTGGCGCCGAAGTGGCCGGGGTTGGGCGTGCCGTCGGGCCGGCCAATCCAGACGCCGAAGGTGTAGCGGTCGGTCACGCCCAGGGCCCAGGCGTCGCGAAAGCCGAACGACGTGCCCGTCTTCCAGGCCACGCGCTGGGCGCTTTCGCGAAACGGATTGCCGGGCCGTCCACCGTTTTCCAGGATCTCGCGCACGATGAAGGCAGCACCCGGGCTCATCAGCCGCGCTTCCCGCAGCGGCTCTTCCGGCGTCAGGGGCGTGAGATGAGGTCGCGCGGCAATGCCCTCGCGGGCCAGGGCCGTGTAGGCGCCCACCAGCTCCTCCAGCGTCGTGCTGCCGCCGCCGAGGATGAGGCTCAGGTTGGGCGCGGCATTGGCCAGCATGCGCAGCTTGAGGCCGGCGTTGCGCAGCCGGCCGGCGAAGCGCTCCGGGCCGATACGGTCCAGCAGGTCCACGGCCGGCACGTTGAGCGAACGCTGCAGGGCCTCGCTGACGCTGACCGGCCCCGAGAAATCGGCCTGGAAGTTGCCCGGCGCGTAGCCGCCGAAGTTCTGCGGCGCGTCGATGAGCAGGCTCTCGGAATGGATCAGCCCCTCGTCCAGCGCCATGGCGTAGAGAAAGGGCTTGAGTGTGGAGCCCGGCGAGCGCTTGGCCCTCACCATGTCCACATGGGCGCCGCGTCGCGCGTTGTTGAAGTCGGCCGAGCCCACATAGCCGCGCACGTCCAGCGTGCGGTTGTCCACCACCAGGGCCGCGAGCGACACCGCGTCGGGCAGGCTGTTGAGGCGGTCGGTCAGCAACTGCTCCAGCCGCGCCTGCAGGCCGGCGTCCAGTGTGGTCTGGATGACGGCAGGCGCATGGCCGCTCTTCCTGGCCTCCTGGCGCACCCGCTCGGCCGCGAGCGGCGCCAGCCAGCGGGCGCGCAGCGGCGGCGCGAAGACGCGCTCGAGCTTGGCGTCGGCCACGTCGGCGGCGCTCCACACGCCCAGGGTCTGCATGCGCGTCAGCACCTTGTCGCGCGCCGCCTGTGCCGACGCCACGGCGCGGTCGGGCCGCAGCCGCGTGGGCGACTGCGGCAACGCCACCAGCAGCGCGGCTTCAGCCTTGGACAGATCGGCTGCGCCCTTGCCCAAGTAGGCGCGGCTGGCCGTCTCCACGCCCTCCAGCGGCCCGCCCATGGGCGCGAGGTTGAGATACAGCGACAGGATCTCGTGCTTGCTGCAATGCAGCTCGAGCTGCAGGGCGCGGGCGATCTGGCGCAGCTTGGCCGGCACGCTGCGGCCGGCGGCCTTCTCGTCGACGAGGCGGGCCACCTGCATGGTCAGCGTCGACCCGCCCGACACGATGCGCCCATGCCGCACCCACTGCCAGGCCGCGCGCATCAGGGCCACCGGGTTCACGCCCGGATGCCAGCGGAACCAGCGGTCCTCGTAGTGCAGCAGGGCCTGCAGATAGTTGGCCGACACGGCCTCGGGTGTCGTCGGGTGGCGCTGCGCGCCGTCGTCGCCCGGCCAGGCGCGCAGCGGGCTGCCGTCCGCAGCCAGCACCGTCAGCGTCGGCGAATTGCTGGCGGGCGTGGGCAGGGGGAAGACGAAGTCCAGCAGCAGAACAAGCAGCAGCAGAGCTGCGAGGCCCAGCTCGAAGCGGCGCAGGCGTGAACTGCGGTTCGCCTGGGCCGACGCGGCGCCTGTCACTTAGGACGAGTGGATGGGCTGGGCCACCAGCCGCACCCCGAGAGCCGCGCAGACGCGGCTGACCGTGTCAAAACGCGGCTCGCTGCCCGGGCGCAGCGCCTTGTAGAGGGCTTCCCGCGTGATACCCGAATCCTTGGCCACCTGCGTCATTCCGCGGGCGCGGGCGATATCACCCAGCGCTGCTGCCAGCAACGCCGGATCAGCCTCCTCCAGCACCGTCGTCAAATAGGCGGCAATGTCTTGCTCGCTGTTCAGGTATTCAGCAGCATCGAACTCTGGCAGTTCGGTGACCTTGGTCTTGCGGGTCATGTTCAATCCTCCAAAGACTGGGCCAACCGGATGGCCTTGCGAATGTCCGCCTGCTGCGTGGACTTGTCACCACCGCCCAGCATCACGATCAGCGTGTCACCCCGCTGGACGTAATACATGCGCCAGCCCGGGCCGAAATGCTCGCGCATCTCATACACCCCATCGCCGACGGCCTCCACATCGCCGAGGTTGCCCAACTGCGCTTTGCGCAGGCGCTTGATGAGGCGCACACGGACGAGGCCGTCTTTCAGGCTCTTGAGCCAGGTGGAAAACTCGTCGAGTTGGCGAACGGTGATGGCCACGGCCAAACTGTAATCGAACGATTACACAAACTCAAGGCGAAGCGAAGAAGCCCCGGGTCAGCGCGGGCTCGAAGCCGCCTTCGCCGCCCGCAACTGCTGCAGCTCCGCCTTCAGCCAGGTCCCGCTTTCCACCGGCGCCTTGCCGGCGCAGCGCACCAGATAGGCCTTGCCGCTGGTGCTGCTGGTGGACGCGCCCTTGTCGATGAACTGCTCGGCAGTGGCCACCATGTCCTTGCCTTCGAGATAGTCCAGCTTCTTCAGCAGATGGGCCTTGGCCTCGGCGCCGGCATACCAGCTGCCGTTGCGATTGAACTCGCAGCCGGAGGACTGCAGCCGGTTCATCAGCGCGTCGACTTCGGCGCGGGCCGCGGGCGGCAAGGGGGCGGCGACGGCCGCAGTGGCGACGAACAGCAGGAGGGCAGGCAGGATGCGCATGGCCGGGATGCTACGGGCTGCACCCGAGGACAAACACGTGGCGGAAGAGATCTTCCGCGCCCGCAGAATCGGCGCGATACGCCCACGCGCCCTATGCAGAAGCAAGCCTGGAAGCTCTTCCCCACCCTCGTGCACCGCTACACCGAGGTGCTGGCCGCCGACCAGCTCGCCACCATCCTCGAGCACTGCCTGCAGATTGACGCCGGCCAGCACGGCGCCCTGCTGGGCGACGCGAAGTCGACCTTCGCCAAGCAGTCTCATTTCATCGAAGCCCTGGAAGCCGCCCACGACAACCTCAAAGGCCTGACCCAGGGCCTGGCGCGGCTGATGAACGCCTATGCCCAGGAGCTGGGACTGGGCAGCGCCACCCTGTCCAACTCCTGGTTCAACATCCAGCGCCCGGGTAGCCTGCTCAAGCACCACACCCACCCTGACTCGCGCGTCTCCGCCGCCCTGTGCATCGCCAGCGACGAGGCCAGCAGCAAGCTGCACTTCGAGAACCCCAACCCGCTGGTCGGCTTCATCGAGGCCGCAGAACCCACCGAGTTCAACATGGAGATGGCCAAGTTCAAGCTCGCGCCGGGCGACCTCGTGCTTTTCCCGTCCTGGCTCAAGCATGGCTCGGGCTTCGAGGCCAACCAGTCCGAGTTGCGCGTGGTCATCAGCCTGAACGCGGGCCCCTGAAGGAGAAGCCATGAGCGAATCCCGCTGGCAGGTCCACCCCGAAGTCGCCCGCGCCGAGACCCTGGACAAGGCCTTCTACCTCGACCCTGCCGCTCAAGCGCTGCAGTACGAGCGCGTGCTGGCGCGCAGCTGGCAATGGCTGTCCGACCTGCATGGCGTGCAGGCGCCCGGCAGCCTGCAACCCGAAACCCTGCTGCCGGGCAGCCTGGACGAACCCCTGCTGCTGTCGCGCGACGCCGCGGGCGCCCTGCGCTGCCTGAGCAACGTCTGCACCCACCGCGGCAACATCCTCATCCACCAGCCCTGCCAGGACGCCGCCCAGATCCGCTGCGGCTACCACTCGCGCCGCTTCGAGCTGGACGGGCGCATGGTCTTCATGCCCGAGTTCCAGCAAGCCCTGGACTTCCCCCGCCCCTGCGACCATCTGCCCCAGGTCCCGCTGCAGGACTGGGGCGGCCAGGGCTTTGTCGCGCTGGAAGCGCCGCTGGACAGCTTCGACGCCTTCTTCGGCCCTGCCATGCAGCGCCTGCACTGGCTGCCGCTGCAGGACTTCCGCCTCGACGCCAGCCGCAGCCGCGACTACGAGTTCGACGCCCACTGGGCCCTCTACGTCGAGAACTACCTCGAAGGCCTGCACATCCCCTTCGTCCACCCCGGCCTGACCCAGACCCTGGACCTGAGCCAGTACCGCTACGAGCTGCACGACTGGAGCAATCTGCAGTTGGCCGTGGCCCGAGCCGACGAAACGGCCTTCGACCTGTCGCCCGAGGCCGCGGAATTCGGCCAGCGCATCGCGGCCTACTACTGGTGGGTCTTCCCCAACCTGATGCTGAACTTCTACCCCTGGGGCCTGTCGCTGAACCAGGTCACGCCCATAGGCCCGGCGCGAACCCGGGTGCGCTTTCGCTCCTATGTGTGGAAGCCCGAGTTGCTGGGCCGCGGCGCCGGCGGGGCGCTGGATGAGGTGGAAATGGAAGACGAAGCCGTCGTGATGACGGTGCAGCAGGGCCTGCGCTCGCGCTTTTATCGACACGGCCGCTACTCCCCGACCCGCGAGCAGGGCGTGCACCACTTCCACCGGCTGATCGCCCGGGCCATGGAGGCCGCGGGAGGCTGAAGCCGCCCCGGGGGCGTCTCCGGGTTGACCCGTAGCCTCCGCGACAGCCCTGCCGGCCGGCCGGGCACCGTTTCCGGGCGACAATCGCAGCTTCGCGCGCGCGTTGTGCTTGGGCGCGCCCGATTGCCCCCCAGAGATCCCCCCAAGAGGCCTCCATGATCGTTTTGAAAGCTCCCCAGGACCAGGTGCTCGGCGCGCTGCAAGCAGTGTCCGGCATCGTCGAGCGGCGCCACACGCTGCCCATCCTGGCCAATGTGCTGATCCGCAAGACCGGCAACCAGGTGGAGCTCACGACCAGCGACCTCGAGATCCAGGTGCGCACCACCGTCCAATTCGACGGTGACGCCGGCAACCTGTCCACCACCGTGGGCGCCCGCAAGCTGATCGACATCCTGCGCTCCATGCCGGCCGACCAGACGGTCAGCCTGACGAGCAACCAGAACAAGATGACCCTGCAGGGCGGCAAGAGTCGCTTCACGCTGCAGACCCTGCCCGCCGACGACTTCCCCCTGGTGCAGGAAGCCGCCGACTTCGGCCCCGCCTTCAGCGTGCCGCAAAAGGCGCTCAAGGGCCTGATCAACCAGGTCCACTTCGCGATGGCGGTGCATGACATCCGCTACTACCTGAACGGCATCCTGTTCGTCGCCGAAGGCAAGAACCTGACGCTGGTGGCCACCGACGGCCACCGCCTGGCCCTGGCCCAGGCCGAGCTGGACACCGACATCCCCAAGCAGGAAGTCATCCTGCCGCGCAAGACCGTGCTGGAGCTGCAGCGCCTCCTGAAAGACGGCAAGGACGACGAAGCCGCCATCGAGATGCGCTTTGCCGGCAACCAGGCCAAGTTCAGCTTCAGCGGTATGGAGTTCGTGACCAAGCTGGTCGAGGGCAAGTTCCCCGACTACAACCGCGTCATCCCCAAGAACCACAAGTTCCGCCTGACCCTGGGCCGCGCGCCGCTGCTGTCCAGCCTGCAGCGCGCCGCCATCCTGACCAGCGAGAAGTTCAAGGCCGTGCGCCTGACCTTCGAACCGGGCCTGCTGTCCATCGCGTCCAGCAACGCCGAGCAGGAAGAGGCCAAGGAAGAGATCGAGATCGACTACGCCGGCGACAAGATCGAGACCGGCTTCAACGTCACCTACCTGATGGATGCCCTGGCCAACATGAGCCAGGACATGGTCTGCATCGACCTGAACGACAGCGCCAGCAGTGCGCTGCTGACCATTCCGGACACCACCGGCTTCAAGTACGTCGTGATGCCGATGCGAATCTGAGTCACGACCTGACTTGGACACAGCGGGCTTAGGCCCGCTTCAGTGCTTTTATAGGGCGATGAAAAGTCGCCCGCGAGTGAGAGAGAGTTCCCGATGAGTGATGTGAATAGCAGCCCCGAACACCCGGATGGTCTGAACGCCAACCAACAGGCGGCGGCTGCGGCCGAGGCCAAAGCGGGCGAGGCCTATGACGCCAGTTCCATCCAGATCCTGGAAGGCCTGGAGGCGGTACGCAAGCGCCCGGGCATGTACATCGGCGACACCTCCGACGGCACGGGCCTGCACCACCTCGTCTTCGAAGTGGTGGACAACTCCATCGACGAGGCCCTGGCCGGCCACTGCGACGACATCGTCGTCACCATCCACACCGACAACTCCATCTCCGTCATCGACAACGGCCGCGGCATCCCCACCGGCGTCAAGATGGACGACAAGCACGAGCCCAAGCGCTCCGCCGCCGAGATCGCGCTGACCGAGCTGCACGCCGGCGGCAAGTTCAACCAGAACAGCTACAAGGTCTCCGGCGGCCTGCACGGCGTGGGCGTGAGCTGCGTGAACGGCCTGTCCAAGTTCCTGCGCCTGACCGTGCGCCAGAACGGCAAGGTCCACTTCATCGAGTTCGCCAAGGGCATTCCGCAGAACGGCGAAAGCGTCATGGTCGACGGCTTCGAGACGCGCCCGATGAAGATCATCGGCGACACCGACAAGCGCGGCACGGAAGTCCACTTCCTGCCCGACACCGAGATCTTCAAAGAGAACAACGACTACCACTACGACATCCTCGCCAAGCGCCTGCGCGAGCTGAGCTTCCTGAACAACGGCGTCAAGATCCGCCTGGTCGATGAGCGCAACAACAAGGAAGACAACTTCGCCTATGCCGGCGGCGTGAAGGGCTTCGTCGAGTTCATCAACAAGGGCAAGACGACGCTGCACCCGAACATCTTCCACGCGCAGGGCGACAAGGTCAGCGACCAGGGCACCAACGTCGGCGTCGAAGTGGCCATGCAGTGGAACGACGGCTTCAACGAGAACGTCCTCTGCTTCACCAACAACATCCCGCAGCGTGATGGCGGCACCCACCTGACCGGCCTGCGCGCCGCGATGACCCGCGTCATCAACAAATACATCGACGACAACGAGCTGGCCAAGAAGGCCAAGGTCGAAGTCGCCGGTGACGACATGCGCGAAGGCCTGGCCTGCGTGGTGAGCGTCAAGGTGCCCGAGCCCAAGTTCAGCTCGCAGACCAAGGACAAGCTGGTCAGCTCAGAAGTGCGCGCCCCGGTGGAAGACATCGTCAGCCGCCTGCTGACCGACTACCTGCTCGAGAACCCCCTCGACGCCAAGACCATCTGCGGCAAGATCCTCGACGCCGCCCGCGCCCGCGAGGCTGCCCGCAAGGCTAGAGAGATGACGCGCCGCAAGGGCGTGCTCGACGGCCTGGGCCTGCCCGGCAAGCTGGCCGACTGCCAGGAAAAAGACCCCGCCCTGTGCGAGATCTACATCGTGGAGGGCGACTCCGCCGGCGGCTCCGCCAAGCAGGGCCGCGACCGGAAGTTCCAGGCCATTCTGCCCCTGCGCGGCAAGATCCTGAACGTCGAGAAGGCCCGCTACGAGAAGCTGCTGACCAGCAATGAAATCCTGACGCTGATCACGGCGCTTGGCACCGGCATCGGCCGCGGCGCCGGTGGCGACGACTTCAACCCCGACAAGCTCCGCTACCACCGCATCATCATCATGACCGACGCGGACGTGGACGGCGCCCACATCCGCACCCTGCTGCTGACCTTCTTCTACCGCCAGATGCCCGAGCTCTGCGAGCGCGGCCACATCTACATCGCCCAGCCGCCGCTGTACAAGGTCAAGGTCGGCAAGCACGAGCAATACCTGAAGGACGGCCACGAGTTCGACGCCTTCCTGCTCAAGGTCGCGCTGCAGGACGCGAGCCTGGACACCGGCGCGGGCGACACCCTCAAGGGCGACACGCTGGACACCCTGGCCCGCAAGTACGTCGCGGCCCAGTCCGTCATCGAGCGCCTGTCCAACTGGATGGACATCGAAGCCCTGCACGTGCTGGCCAACGGCCTGGCGCTCAAGCTCGACACGCGTGAAGAAGCCGAAGTCAGCGCCGCCAGCCTCAAGGGCCTGCTGCACGACGCGTTGGTGACGGTCGAGACCGACCCGCGCACCGACAAGCTCTTCCTGAAGATCGCCCGCACCCACCACGGCAACGTGCGCGCCAGCGTCATCTCCGCCGACTTCGTGCACGGTGCCGACTACGCCGTGCTGGCCGACGCAGGCCTCAGCTTCCAAGGGCTGATCAAGCCCGGCGCCATCGTGCGCAAGGGCGAGGGCGAGAAGGCCAAGGAATCCAAGGTCGACGACTTCCGCGCCGCCATGGCCTGGCTGATGAGCCAGGCCGAAGGCAGCGTCGGCCGCCAGCGCTACAAGGGCCTGGGCGAGATGAACCCCGAGCAGCTCTGGGAAACCACCATGGACCCGACCGTGCGCCGCCTGCTGCGCGTGCAGATCGACGACGCCATCGAGGCGGACAAGGTCTTCACGATGCTGATGGGCGACGAGGTCGAGCCGCGGCGCGACTTCATCGAGACGAATGCGTTGAGGGCGGGGAATATCGACGTTTAGTCATGTGTTGGTAAGTTTTCGCAGAATTTCAATTTTGTAGAGGGGGGTGAAATGATTTCGTATAAGGCGTTCGCATTTCGTCAAGCAAAGAATTCGCCTGTGCAACTCACTTTTGTTGCACCTTCATACGAAATTGATTCCTGGGCAAAAGTCCCTACGCGTCTTTCAAACAAGAGGACCGGGTTTCAGCGCGCGGCACTTCCTTCTCACGTGAAGGACATCAAGAAGTTTTTTTCAGATGACGATTCGAAGCGGAACTCTAGTCCCACGGCCGTCCTCATTGGTGTCGAGCCAAGTTCCCAAGGTTTAGTCCGAATCCTTGATGACGCGGGTGCGCCTATAGATTTAGAGTCAATTCAGCAATTGCCAGTCCAATGCGTTGTAGTGCTTGACTATCAGCCTTGGAATCCAAGCGAATTTGATGGCCAACCCGATCTCGAGATCGCGGCATTGGCAAAGAAGCTGGGGCTTCTCGACGAGATTGCGGAAAGCGAATCTCCCGAGTCCGACGATGCCAATGATGATGAGCACGTCTCGGATGCTAGCGGTGACGATGATGCCACCAATGCTGTTCTCGAGGATGACGATGATGTTGATTCGCCCCTTGAACAGACTGAGAGGGCTATTGAGGAGTTCTTCGCTGGACTCCGGCCCGATCAGCTTAGAAGTATCCTCGCTACCGCAGATTACGTAGGTTGGCAACCTGCGAAGAAGGCTCGGTTGCTGGAGATATTGAAGGATGAGCCCAAGCCTTGCGTAATTATCGATGGGCAGCATCGAGTTAAGGGGACGCACAAAATCGGGAATATTCCATTCTGTGTTTCGTTCTTGCCATATGCTGATTGGGCGGAGCTATCCTTTCAATTCATCGTAAACAATAGCAGTGCTAAGAAGGTTGACGAAAATCTTCTTTTTGGCATCGTCGGACATAGTCTTACTCCTGAGCAGTTGGCAACCACTGAAGGACGCCTCAATAGGGCAGGCATCAAGGTTTCCTTGATCAAGGCTGCTATGCGCGTTCAACTGGAGAGCAATCCATTTGTCGGAATGTTAAGGACGAATACTCCCGGCGAGCGCGGATTCTTAGACGCGACGGCATTTCAAAAGAAGGTTATCGAACTTTGGTACGGCGGAAGAAGCAAGAACGGACTAGAGTCAAAGTTTAAACAGTTCCGAGCAACTGAAAACCGTGCCGCCCGGTCTATGGGTGATATTTTCGGTCCACTTTGCAAGGGGTCAAATAGTAGAGACCGCGCCGAATATTGGCAGGAAAAACTCTGGTTTGACTATTTCAAGGCTTTTTGGACACCGATCGCCAAACAATACGCGGTTCAACTTTGGCCAAAGTCTGAAGCAGAATGGTTGCCGACCGATCAATCCAAACTGGCAAAAGATAGTCAAGCGAAGACGCGGCAAAAATTGATGCGCGCTACGGTTCTTGGGTTGCTGCAGGTTGCCGTGCTGCAAGCTTGGGCTGACTTCACCCTTAGCAATCTGGAAATGGAAGACAAGACTTGGGCAGACCTGAAACTCACGCCCGAAAAGTTTTCTACGCAGATTGAGAAATTCGTAAAGCGGTTGCCAGAAGAGTTTTTCTCTACGCTGACTTATACAGGTTTTGACGCATCCAAGCCGCTTCGAGAGGAAATGGTCGATTGCATGTTGGACATTCTGGAAAAACATAAGACGCTTCCTGAAGTGAAAGACCTTCACAAGCGCTTCTGGGAGTGATTGAAGAGCTATTCAAGGTCCTCAAGGGCGCGGTCCTTAAGGATCCAACTAGTGACGAACTCGAAAATCTGCTCGAGTTGGCCAACTTTTACTCAGCAGACACCTCTAGACTTAGGCGCGATCTCGAGAATTTGGTCAAGGAGCGTCTGCTGATGCACTTGATAGGGGACGTGCCCACGCACCTTAATTTCGGCGAGCGGTTGCAATTCGTCGCAAGACGCCTGCAAACGCTTTCTATGGCGTCGGATAAATATCAGCCAACTTCTAGTGCGGTAGAAGTCGTGGCGTTGACTACGATACAGCAGGCCGTTGCAGGGGCCCTATCGGAGTCAAAAGACGGAGTTGCAGGATTGGATGAACGCTTAGCACTTGATCTAATTCAACTGCAAGGGCACCGTTGTGCCGTTTGCGGCATGCCGCTCAGAGCACATGTACGCAAAAATTCTCCTAGATTCTCCGATGGATTCGAGCCAATCGCGGAGAACCTTCACCTCGACCATATCCTTCCCTACTACTTCTTGGGTAACGAAGGAGGGCGGCGCATTCTCTGCGGGGGATGCAATACTCTCAAGAATGATCGTATAGGAGTGCAGGAAGATGGATTTGTAATCTCCGGCAATCATGTTAGGACTAGAGATAGAGCGTCAATTAGGCGTCGAATGGTGTATTGGGCGCTCGAGCATTCGCGCAAATGTGAAGATCCCGAATGCACCGTAACTCCTTCAACTGGGATACTCTTGGTCGAATCTTTCCGCCGAGACGTTCCCTTCATGCATGGCAATCTCGCGGTCCGGTGTGACTCACACGGATCAAACAAAGCGGTGTGGGTTCACGAGTAGGGGCGAGTCGACTCCTAGTACGCTGCTTTTCTTAATTAACGCGGGCGGCGATATAGTTTTCATACCCCTTCGCGCGTAGCTCGCAGGCCGGGCAACTTCCACACCCGAAGCCCCATTTATGTAGTTTGGCGCGGTCGCCCAAATAGCATGTATGCGTTTTTTCGCGGACCAGGTTTAGAAATAACTCACCGCCAAGCTGCTCCGCCAGGCTCCAGGTGGCGGCCTTATCTATCCACATGAGCGGCGTTTCAACGACAAGCCTCGTATCTAGGCCGAGATTAAGGGTTACCTGAAGTGACTTCAAAGTGTCGTCACGACAGTCCGGATAGCCTGAGTAGTCCGTTTCACACATTCCCCCCACCATCGTCTTGATTCCGCGCCGATACGCGACGGCGGCTGCGAAGGTGAAAAACATGAGGTTTCGGCCGGGCACGAATGTGTTGGGGAGACCTGACTGTCCGAACTCAATAGCCTTCTCAGCAGTTAGCGCCGTATCGCTGATCTGTCCTAGCAACTGGAGATCAAGAAGATGGTCCGGTCCGAGCTTAGCTCCCCACTCAGGAAACGACCTGCGCAACTCCGCCATGAAGTTGACCCGGCTCTCAAGTTCGACGCGGTGCCGTTGTCCGTAGTCGAAACCGATGGTCTCAACTCGGTCGTAGCGCTCAAGCGCCCATGCGAGACACGTTGCGGAGTCTTGTCCACCTGAAAACAAGACTAGTGCGCGCGTTCGATCAGTCATGAGTCCCCCCCGCCCTAAGTGTTGGCTGCGCGGCGCTGCTTGCGTAGCGCCTTCTTTGTCGACGCCACCAGGTAACGTGTGAGCGCGTCAATGTCACTAGGAGTGTTCTGAATTCCATTCCAAGGACGCACATCCACCTCGGTGAGCGCCCATTGCCCACTAGTCCAAGCGGTGTACGGCTTCAGCGCTTCCAGGCCATCCATGAACTGCCGCCGTTTGGTTGCGCCCTCGGCATAGAACAGATGGTCCATGACGAAGCCCATAGCAACCAGGCCGGCGCCATGCACAAGGCGGCTTTGGCGCGGTGTCATCCCAATCCACTCGGGACCGAACACCTCCTCAACGGCGGCGAAGAACTCGCTGACAAGTTCGTACGAATGGTCTTCACGGTTCTCGTACTGAATGAAGTCACGGATGGCACCATCGGACGCGGAGTTCATGACCAATTTCTGCATGGCGATGTCGCTGAGCACGCCGCCGGGATTGGTGTGCTGCTTCACCTGTCGATGCAGCGATGAGGCCGGGGTGAAGTTCAAGCGATCAACGATGCGCGCAGAGAACTTGCGGGCTGTAAATCGCTCAGGCAGGCCGTCCACCTCAGGCAGCAACTCGTAGATCAGCGTCTTGGGCAACGGGCGAGTGTTGTTGATCAGCACGAACTGCTGCCGAAGTTCGTTGTAGTCCTTGCAGACCAACGCTGAGACGAACACCTGAAAGCCGGGTTTCTCTAGTCCAGAGAGCGCCGTGAGCCGCTGCTGGCCGTCGACCACGAAGCCGGGTTTTTTCCCGTCCTCAACGTCAACTTCGATGTCCAGCACACCGCCGGCCGACTCGGTGATTCGCACTCCATCGATGAAGGCGACGATGACCGCGTTGGGCAGTAACGCGTCTTCTCGCGAGAGGTAGTCACGGATGTCCTTGATGTGCGATGAAATTTGATGTCGCTGGAAACCCGAAAGTGCGCCGTCCTCCTTGCGAGCCACGCGCTCGATCTCTGAGAACGCCAGGACGTCGTGTGGATCAGCCGCAAAGACAAACACATCGTGATTGGGGGCTTGCTTGGCGCGGATCGCCTTGAAGCGAAACTTGTTCATGGAGCAGAGGCCAGCGTGCGCTGCACGTGGCGGTGATAGACGCCTAGGTTGTGAAACCCACGGCGGCGGTTGTGGTTGTTAGAGCGGAAGACGAGAACGTCAATGCCGATGGAGCGGCAGATACTGCAAGTGCAGCGCTTCCACGGCGCGGCAGCTAGCGTTTCGTGAGCGGCGGCTTGGATTTCGGAGAGCTTCTTTTCGCGTTTAGCTTCGTCGTTGTAGAGCGGCGTTTCGATGGCACGGTGATAGGCCGTCACGGCATCTAGTGCACTGGAGAGCGGCGCCGAACCCGCATCGAACGCGCGCAGAGTCTTGAGGGCTTGAGCTTCAAGCTTGGCAAGCTCTTCGGGCTTGTAGATGCCGTTCTTGACGCCCTGCATGAGCTTGGCGCTACCCAAGGTTTGCGGAACGCGGATTGCGGTGTAGTACTCCAAGCCGCTGCCCGGCTTCTCAATGTAGTAGTTGCACTTGGCGTCCTTGAACGCACGAATGAGCGGTGATGTCGAGTCGAAGCTGGTGATGCCAAAGCCAGTGAACTCGTCGATGGACTCGGCTTTCGCAAAACCCAGAAGATGGATCTTCGTCTCAGGCTTGATCTTGCTACGGATCGCGCGAAGCACTGCTTTGATGGCAGGCACCTTGAGCGGCACCATGCCACCGATAGCAAGGTACCGATAGCCCATCGCCTCGAGCGCCTGGGCTGCTTGCCCCATGCTCGCGGGCGACCATCCTTGCACAGGGCCCATGGGCTCAAAGGGCTCATCCTCGCTTTGCGCGATGTCCAAGAAGCGGCGCGCGTTGTCGAGCGTGATCTCGTAGCGATCCTGGATTCGAGCGACATAGCTCGCCTTGTCCTCGGCGGGCAGTTCATTCGGTGCATGAGGCACCTTGGGATCGTTCAGATCGCAATCGAAAATGATGTGATCCGGTGACACGCCATGCGTAAAACCAGCGTCGTCGTAGAAGTCAAAAACCTCTCGCGGCGTGAATGCTGGACGAGCGAGATCTGCGTAAGCAAAGGCGCCGCAGTCGCCCATCAACATCAAGTCGCG
This sequence comes from Roseateles sp. FW305-36, assembly GCF_058787015.1. Lineage (NCBI taxonomy): Bacteria > Pseudomonadati > Pseudomonadota > Betaproteobacteria > Burkholderiales > Sphaerotilaceae > Roseateles > Roseateles sp. FW305-36. The sequence continues at coordinate 159,766 of NZ_JBYSZK010000016.1, forward strand.
AAAGCGCGGACCGCCGAAGCGTAGGTAGCGCCTGGCCCCATCGCGGAGAAAGCGCTGCTCTTGGGCCGTTGTGTAGCGCACCTTGGACTTGGCCACGCCGTCGGCCTGACGAACCGCGCTCATCGCGACTAGCAAGCCGTCGTACGGCGGTTCGTCGAGCAGTTCGTGGGCGTAGGCGTCCGTGTGATCCTTCTCGCGGCCAGGGGAGTACTTCTCCTTCTCAAAGTCGAAGTTGGGGTCGACGAAATCTTGGGTGTCGGAATACAGGAACTTCATCTGGATGCGCCTGTCGTATAGGCGCGAACAAGGGCGTCTTGCAGGCGTTTGATATCGCGGGGCGTGTTCTGGACTTCGTTCCATGCCATGCCGATGCTTTCCCATGCACCTTTGGTCCAGCGGCAGTGCGGAACAACGCGCTCAACTTCGCGTTGAACGGTCTTCAGGTCTTCGTCGGCACTCGAGAGCTTGGCGTAGATGCGGTCCATCAATACGCCCATCGCCTCAATGCCGGCGGAGTGCATCAGGCGGCTATGACGAGGGTCTCTTGCCCATGCTTCCGGAAACACGTTCTTGACCGCGGTCCAGAACGTACACAGCACTCGGTACATCGCCTCCAGATTGGCGGCATCTAGGTGAGTGGCCTTGTATTGAGCCAAGGCACCCAGCGGGTTGTTCATGCTGTTCCGAATCATCGTGATCACAGCCGTATCGGTGATCACAGCGCCGCTTGACCCCTTGTCCGAGGGGCGTTTGATGAGCTTGTGGAACGGCGAACTGGGGTCTCGGTTGAGCAGCCCGCACAACTCAGACGGAACGCGCCTGGCCGTCAACTCTCGTGGCAGATGGACACCGCCGGTCTCCGGCAGCAGTTCGTTGATCAAACGAGTAGGTAGCGGCTTGGCCTTGTTGACCAAGATGAACTGCTCTCGCTGAATCTCGAGGCTATCTGAGATGAAGCCAACCACCGGCACCGGAATGTCGCGGTTCTGCGCCTGCGCGAGTGCGAGGGAGCGCTGCTGACCATCAACGATCCAGGCAACACACTCGCCTTGCGGCCGTACGGGGATGGTGAGCGTGCCGGACTGTGCAATGCCCTCATCGCCCTTTGGACTAGGGCCGCGCGAGGCAACAAACTTCACCTCGGGCGACATCGCCAGGATGATGGCGTTCGGAAAAAGCACCGCGCCTTGGTTCAGGTAGTCGACGATGCCACGCACGTGGCTACGGATCTCGGGTCGCTGGAAGCCCTTGAGCTCCTCGTTGCCATCTCGCTCGATTCGACTGATGTCGGCAACTCGGACGATGTCAGCGCCGCGGATGAAAAAGGCGAGGACATCCAAGTTGTCCCCCTGCGCTGTACGCAGCGCTCGCACGACGATGGGCTCGTTCTTCGACTTTGGCTTCATCGCATACGTCCTTGTTCAAGAGCTAGCGCTTCGCGAACGCGGTGATAGAGCTGGCGGAAGCGTCCTTGCTCGCAGGCAACGCCGAGACCCGTGCGCAGATGCCGCAGGAGGCGCCCCGACTGGCCAGACTGGCCCTGCCAGTGCTCATGGATGAGCCGCATTGCCTCGGCGTCAGTGATAACTCGGCGATTCGGTCGCTTAGGCATCTCGCGGACCGCAAGCGCCTGCTCAACCGCTTCTACAGCGGCCGCTGCCGAGATGCCAAGTTTTAGGTTGAGCCCGATGAAATGCGTCAAGCATCGCTGAGGGAAATCGGACTGCGTTCCGGCTGGTCCAACCGACTCAAGCCTTGGGTCATAAGGGAGCGCGCGCGTGCGAATTGCCGATGGCAGTGCGCGCCGTCCCGGCGCCCCAGTGAAGATCCAAAGCCGCTGTGCGTCGTCAGTGCTGGCAATCGCTTCAAGTTCTCGACTCAGCAGCGCAAGGTAGGGCGCCGGGAGCGCGAGATACACGTTGCCGTTTGACTGCCGTGCAATCAACTCAGCCAGGCTCAGGCCGTCTCCATCGACCAAGGCTGCCCACCAGTCTGTTGGCGTTGCGGCAAGCGCCTGCAGGTGCGGTGCAATAGAACCCTGCCCCTGAGACAAGGTCAGGTCATATCGAGGAATCGGACGTTCGCTATGGACCAGCCCTAGGCCAGCGGAGACGAACCACAACTCCGCGTCCAACCTCCGCGCGCAACTCAACGCTTCTTGTACCGAGCGCCCTTGGTAGACCGAAGCCGCGCTGCTAAGACGGGAAACCTCTTTGACTCGCGCTCGCCACTGCTTGGCAGCACTGGGGAGAGACGCCCAGGCTTCCGCCGTGAGCGCCTCTACATGCGGGCCCGCTGACTTGCGTGAGGTGCAGTTTGTGAGAACAAGCGAGCCCATGATCTGCAGTAATGTTGGAAGCGGCTGCAGAAAGTCAGAAATAACTGCAAGACAATCTAAAGTGTAGTTCAGCAGAAAAGCGAAAGGTCGCCATGACGATTCAAGTTTTTACTTCCGCAGCGGCGCCCTTCGAGGCCGCGCGGCAGGTCTCCGCACTGCCCCAAGGTCATCGCAGTCGTGGCCTGCACGGTCACAGCTTTCTCGCCACCGTGCGAGCGACTGACGGCAGCGCTTGGGAGGAGTTCCCTGGATCTGCTTCTTGGACGTTGAACAACCTGCTCAGCAAGTGCGTTCAGCGCCTGGACTACAAGTACCTCGGGACGGTTCTTGAGCAACCGACCGACGAGAACATCGCCCGATGGATTCGAGATGAGTTTGCGCGCCTGCACCCGACAGTGCGCCTGGTCCAAGTCGGCGTGAAGAGCACAGCAGGTACAGGCGTCGATGTAGATGCGCAGGGACAAGCACACGTCTGGCGTCGCTACAGGTTTCAAGCCGCGCATCGACTGCCGAACGTGCCCGTTGGCCACAAGTGCGGGCGCATGCATGGCCACTCGTTCGAGGTCATCCTGCATGCCAACCAAGACCTGGGCGCACGCGACCTGAGCATCGACTACGACTATCTCGACGAGATCTGGGCGCCTTTCCACGTGGAGTTGAACTACCACTGCCTCAACGAAATCGACGGCTTGTCGAATCCGACGAGCGAGGTGATCTCCGCGTGGTTGTGGAAACAACTGAAGACAGTGCTGCCGGAACTCAGTTCGGTGACGGTCTACGAGACCGGATCATGCGGCGCGAACTTCGATGGCAGCAACTACCGCATCTGGAAGGGGATGACTCTGGACAGTGCTGTGCAGATGCGCGCAGCGCCGCCGGGACACCCGTTGACTGCTTTACATGGTCATACCTACGACCTCAGGCTCCACCTGCGTGCGCCGTTGGACGAGGTGATGGGCTGGACGATGGACTTCGGCGACGTGAAAACACTGTTCGATCCGATCTTCAAGGCGCTGGATCATCAGCCGCTTCACGAACTACCGGAATTGCAGGACTGCACGGCAGAGCAGATCGCGCGCTGGGCTTTTGCCAAGGCTCAAGAGGTGCTGCCGGCCTGCGAGCGCATCGACGTGTTTGAGACCCATGGAGCCGGCAGCTTGCTGATTTCGGGCGAAGCGCCGGACCTCATGCCGATTTAATCGACGCCACAATCACTGGTGGTTGACCGGCGCCCTTGCTCTTCTAAATCGTCTACGTTATTCATATGTTCAGTTGGCTTAGGAGAAGAAAATCGATGACCGAAAATAAAGATCAGTCGCTAGAAAAGCGATTGGAGTCATTGGCGCGTCTTTGGTTCATCGCAGACACTCCTTTGTTCCTCGACGGGGAGTTGGTTGAGCGCTTTTATGACGCCGTATTCAGGCCAGAGGTTGAATTGGCATCAAAATCTGAAACACTCGCGAATGAGCTTTCAGCGAAAGTCGCGGGAAGTGCAAAGGTTTCGGCAGAAATAGCCCCAAAACTTCCACCCTTCCTATCTTTGTTTGGGTTGGATGTACTAAATGCGAAAGCCAGCGCTGAAGCCTCTATTTCTGGCGAAGGGGCCACGAAGCGCACCAGAACGGGCGCACTGAACTATGTTGCGGTAAAGTCAACCGAACGGCGTTTAGAGAAGTTGGTATCGTTGTATGCGGAGCGATATGGCCAGAGGCTATTTTGGGTAGATGCGTCTCTTCAATTTGCAAATGATCTAAAAGATGTCACGCAACGACTGACCTGGAGTCAAATGGCTGACGAATTAGACAAGCCCGGCCCTCGTCCAATTGTCATTCTGGACCTCGAGCCGGGCTCTAAATTGATGCCGATGTACGGGGAATTGATGAACGGGAAGGATTGCGAGCTAATAAAGGACTATCTTTCGGAGCGCGCAAAGAAAGATGAAAGTGAATATCCAATCCCGAAGTACCCATCTAGCAAATTACCTCTCAATGAACAATCGATGCAGCGACGTCAATATTGGCAGAAGGTCAATGAGCGGTTTGAGTCTATTGATGTGCTGCGCGTGATAGAAATCGCGGCTGGTGGCGAGCGTGCTCGGTTTGACTGGATCGACTTTCGGGCAATGTTTGATTTGACACAGTCCGAAGAAATGATCGAGCCCCCTCACCTGCACTTCATGGCCAGGGGTGCCTATCCAACCGGAAATTTTGCCTATCAATTGGTGCGCAGGGGGCATCGCCACGGTCTTCGGATAATAGGAACCCTGAAAAAGGGGCAGGACATAAACGTTCTGGCCGCGTATGAGCGTTAGAAATACTGTGAGTCAATAAATAAATGAATGAAGCCAAACCCGTCGAGCTAGTTATGTTGGTCGACGGAGATAATACGCTTTGGGATACTGACGCTGTATTCGCAAACGCCCAACTAAGGTTGCTTTCAGACCTTGAGCGCGAACTAGGCATTGAATGCAAAAGCGCCGATCGCCTTGCCTTTGTGCGCGCTTATGACCAAGCACTCGCATCAAAGCACCATTTGCATCTTAGGTATCCAATACAGATGCTCGTCAGAGTGCTTGGTGCCGCTCTCATGGCTCCCCGTCCTGCTGATGCGTTGGCCTTGGAGGCCATCGCAGGACGCCTTAGCACGGACGGCGACTCGGAACTGGTCGACTCGGTTGTTGGCTCATTCGTTAGTGAACTGTCTCGTATGCCAAATTTGCTTCCAACTGTTCAGGACGGACTGGCTTTGGCGGTCAGATCAAATATTGATCTTTTCCTAATGACAGAGGGCCCAATTGAGAAGCAGAAACTAGTTCTACAACACCACAAAATTGCAGGATCTTTCACTGACGTTTGGCAACTTACAAAGGATGTCGCGCAATTTCGGCGTATCCGCCAGCGCTTCGCCACATCGACGCTCATAGTGATTGGCGATCAACCTGATCGCGACATCGAACCCGCCCGCCAAGCCGGCTGTCTCGCCGCGCTAGTCCCTAGTCGTTTCCGTCCTACATGGCATGCAAGTACCGCTTGGGAAACAGCAGACTACGTTGCGACGGACTTCGTTGGCGCAGTAGCTTGGTTTCTGGCGAGAAGCCGCTAAGCAGTGAAGGCGTCGCTCATCTGCCAGTATTGGAGATAATCGGTAAGCGCGCGGTGAACACATCTTGAGAACGGCATCGCCGGCGATAACGATGCTGTCCAGTTACGCAAATAGCTGGA